>DIYD01000110.1 GCA_002428905.1 Bacteroidetes bacterium UBA6063
ACGTTTTTACCGCTCGAATATGGCGAGCCTTTAAACGTTTTGGTAAACTCAACCGCATTCTGGTAAAGGAAAAGCCTAAATCTGCTCTTATTGTATGCGGACACGGCTGGAGCTTTATTGAAAAAGGTATCACCCTACTGTATTGCCGTTTCTTTGGCATACAATCGGTGCTTTATCCCAATTCAGGGTTGATTCTTCGAAATCTTGAGAAACCTGCATTCAGAAGCTTTACCCGTTTTGTATTCAATCGGTCCAAATACGTCATTTGTCAGGGAGAATACTGGAAGAACACTTTCCTCCCATTGGTTCGAGATTCGAACAAGTTAAAAGTGCTCAAAAATTGGATTCAGGAAGAAGTTATTGCAAAACCACTATCTCCTTATGTGAACAAACAGGAGAACCACATCCCCTTGGTGTATCTTGGATGGCTTGAGTCGTATAAGGGACTCCAGGAGCTTTTACACGCCGTTAAAACCATTGCCGATAAGGATATCGATATAACCCTGGACATATGGGGGGTCGGAAGCTACGAAGATGAGCTAAAACAAGAATGCCTGCTATTGGGATTGGAAAACCAGATTCGATTCAAAGGTTGGGCAAGCAATAAGGACAAACAGGCGATATTCGACAGTCAGTCGATACTAGTATTACCATCGCATTACGAAGGTTTACCAAATGTGGTAATTGAAGGCATGGCGCATGGTTTACCCGTCATTACATCAAACATTACCACCTTGCCGGAAATCATCAGTCACATGGAAAATGGCCTGTTATTTCCATCTCGTGATGCTACTGCCCTTGCAAATGCAATAGAAACACTCGGTCTCAATAATGCCTTACAGGAAAAAGTACGCGCAAAAGCCAAAGCTTCGTTAGAAGACTTCAAACTGCATGATGCGGCTAAAACGTTATCGCAATGGGTGGTTACGAAAGATGGTAACCTTAAAGACCAACGATCGAAGGTGCTTCTGCTTACCGATTGGTTTCCTCCAGCATATAGAGCAGGTGGGCCCATTCGATCGTGTGACAACCTGGTCAAAACGCTTGGTAACGAATTGGATTTCAACGTAATCACCTCGGCATATGATCTAAGCCGTGTAAAACTAAATGTTGCTGAAAATGAGAAGGTTAACTACCATTCGGCTTCGGTATATTACGCAGGAAGCACATTCGACTATGTCCGTAAAACCTGGTCGGCAATGAGAAATTGGAAACCCGCAAGGATTCACCTCAACGGTGTATTCTCCTTAAAGGCCTCCATACTTCCTTTAGTCATTGCCAAAATCACTGGTAATAGCGATAAGGTTGTCATGAGTCTTCGTGGGATGTTAATCCCATCTGCTTTTCATATGAAATCAGGAAAGAAGAGGACTTATCTAAAGGTGGGGCGTCTCCTTGGATTGTTTAAACACATTACGCTGCATTCAACCAATCAGGAAGAATACGCGTCAAGTAAGGCTTATCTCAACACAAAAAGCCATGTGATCGCACCAAACCTACCAAGTATAAACCCATCGCCTAGTGTACCAATCACTAAAATCCCAGGAGAGCTGACGATTCTCATTATTGGTCGGGTGCATGAAATTAAGAACATTCATCTTTTGCCGCATTTCCTGCAAAAGGTAAAAGGTAAGACCCACACGGTACTGTTTGGTCACCTGGAAGATAGAAGATATCTGGAAGAGATTAAACAAGCGTTTGCGAATCTGGGCAGCCATAAATTTGATTACCAGGGTGAGGTTCCGGCAGCGGAAATTGGAGAAAAAATTGAATCAAATCATATACTGTTCCTGCCTTCCCAGAGCGAAAACTATGGCCATGCCATAGTTGAATCTTTAATCCACTACCGACCAGTGGTGATTAGTAACACCACACCGTGGAAAAAGCTTGAAGAATTTCAGGCTGGATATAGTATAGATTTAAAAGAAGAGCAGAACTTTGTGAACGCTTTACAATTCATGGTGGATTGCGATCAGGAAGAATACGACCGATGGCAGCAAGGCACCAAAAAATATGTAGATGAAATGGTACATGACAAAACGGCCATTAAGAAATATTTAGAAATATATCAGAGATAGAAATAACACCTATGTCAATTACTTATACACTTGGAATTAATGCTTATCATGGTGATTCCTCCGCTTGTATTTACAGAAATGATGAATTAATCGCTGCAACGGAAGAAGAGCGGATTCTCCGCATCAAACATTGGGCAGGGTTACCAATCGAAGCCATCAAGTTTTGCCTGGACGAAGCTGGCATTAGTTTAAAGGAAGTAGATACTATCACGGTATCGAGAGATCCGAAAGCCAAGCTTGGGAAAAAAATCGTACAAACGCTAAAGAAAGGTATTTCTCTTAAGGCGGTAAAGGACCGGGGAGCAAACTCTCTAAAAATCACAAAAATTAAGTCGGATATTGCAGAGGCACTGGGAGTAGACGGAGATGACATCAAGGCTAAAGTGTATTTTGCCGAACATCACAGAAGCCATATGGCCTCGGCGTTTTTCGTTTCACCATTTGAAGAATCGGCCATCTTGTCTATCGACGGTATGGGTGATTTTTCCTCTACGATGCGTGGTACTGGAAATGCGAACTCCATGGATATTATCGACAGTGTTTCCTATCCACACTCTATAGGCATATTCTATACAGCATTTACGCAATACTTGGGATTCCCGCATTATGGTGACGAGTATAAGGTTATGGGGCTTTCACCTTACGGAAATGCCACCATGGTAGACGAGCTTAAGGACGTTGTAAAACTACTCGATAACGGACTGTTTGAGCTCAACGAGAACTATTTTAAGCACTTTAAAGAAGGGGTTGCCATGGATTGGGAAGGTGGATCTCCTTCCATTGAATCCATCTTTACAGATGCATTGGTTGAGAAATTCGGACCAGCCCGAAAAAAAGGCGACGAGCTTACGCAATATCATAAAGACCTGGCAGCAAGTGTTCAACGGTATACCGAACAAATCATTTTCCATTTAGCGGAGGATTTGTACAAACGCACCGGTCTTAAGAATCTTTGTATTACCGGTGGAGTGGCACAAAACTCCGTTGCGAATGGCAAGTTATTGGCCAACACCTCGTTTGAGAAATTATTCGTTCCACCAGCGGGACATGATGCAGGTACTTCAGTAGGATCTGCGCTATACTACTTGCATCAGGAACAAGGTTTACCTCGTGCGGAATTCAAACATCAGCCGTATACCGGAGCACAATTCAGCAATGAAGAAATAGGAAGCTTTTTACGTGATAAAAAAGGCAATATCAACCTTGTTGAAGACGATAACGACCTAATTAAACAGGTAGCGCAATTGCTACATGAAGGAAACGTGATTGGTTGGTTCCAGGGTAGAGCCGAGTTTGGCCCACGAGCTTTGGGCAACCGGAGTATAATTGTCGACCCTAGTCGTTCTGATGCAAAGGATTTGTTAAATAGTAAGATCAAGCGTCGCGAGAGTTTCCGGCCTTTTGCTCCATCGATCTTAAAAGAAGCTACGCCAGACTATTTTGAGGTAGTGGATGACGTTCCATTCATGGAAAAGGTGTACAAAATTCGCAAAGAGAAACACGAAGTTATTCCGGCCGTTACGCACGTAGACGGTACCGGGAGATTGCAAACTGTGGAAGAAAAAGACAACCCAAGGTACTACAACCTAATTAAAACGTTCAGTTCGTTAAGTGGAATCCCTATATTATTGAACACTTCATTTAATGAGAACGAGCCGATTGTGAACACACCTGCACACGCATACGACTGTTTTGCACGTACGGAAATGGACGTATTGGTTCTCGGTAACTATATCATAAAAAGAGCTTGAAAATCTCTGTAGTCACATCGTGTTTCAACAGTAGTAAACACGTGAGACAAACACTGCAAAGTGTTGCTAATCAGACCTATACTGATGTGGAACACGTATTGATTGATGGAGGATCTACAGACAATACTGTTGACATAATTCGTCAATTCCCGCATGTAACCAATTGGGTGACTGAACCCGACAAAGGCATTTACGACGGATTAAACAAGGGCGTAAAACGGGCTACAGGTGATGTCATTGGTTTTGTGCATTCCGACGACTACTTGCGGTCAGACGATGTACTTGAACAGATTGCAGATTTTTTTATCGCTAACCCGAACGTATCCGCGATTTACGGCGATATCGTCTTTGTCAATGAGCAGGAAGATGTGATTCGATATTACAGCTCGAAAAACTGGAGTTTTAAGAAAATGTCGGTAGGTAAAATGCCGGCCCACCCGTCGTTCTACGCGCGTAAAGAAGTGTATGACCGTTACCAGTTCAATTTAGACTATAGAATTGCAGCCGACTTCGACCACATTTTACGTGTTGCTCAAGACGAAGAGTTTACCCTGACTTATCTTCCACTGGTGACAACCGCCATGCGACTAGGTGGCGCCAGTACCGACGGAATTAAGTCTAACCTTAGAATTAACAAAGAAATACTTGCCATTTGCAAAGCAAACGGTGTGAAGAGTAACTACCTGAAGATCTACTCCAAATATCCTTCGCGAGTATTTGAATTCATTCGAAAACGTGGCTAAAAAGATTCTTCTTACGGGCGCATCGGGTTTTGTTGGCCAACATTTGATTCAGGAATTGTCTCATTATGAATTGCATGCAATATCCACCAGCAAACATCCAATAAATAGCATTACAAGGCAATATACATGGGCTCAACTCGATCAAATTGAAGGTAACTATGACGCCGTTATTCACATGGCAGGTCTTGCCCACGACACGTCAAATCAAGCTGAAGAGCAAAAATACTTTGAGGTCAACCAGGGACTTACACAGAAACTTATTGATCGTGCAGGAGCATGGAACATCACCACCTTCATCTATCTAAGTAGCGTAAAAGCCGCTGTCGATTCTACGAGTGATTCCAGATTAACGGAAACCTTGGACCTTACCCCAGGCGAAATCTATGGCCGTTCAAAAAGAGCTGCGGAAGAAGTAATTCTCTCCGATCGGCAGTCTTTTCAAAAAGTGATTTTACGTCCGGTTATGATTTATGGTAAAGGACAGAAAGGCAATCTGGTTACTTTAGAAAAAATCATTCGTAAAGGATTACCGCTCCCGATTAGGAACTGGAAGAATAAGCGTTCGGTATTGTTTATTGGAAATCTCACCTACTGTATTCGATCAATAGTCGAGAAACAAGTTGAAAACGGCGTGTATTACGTTGCCGACGATGACGCATCAAGTACGGCTGATTTGATTAATCATATTGGTCACGGTATTAATATTAAGCCACGGTATATCCCATTTCCAAATGCAATTATTCAGTTCGGAAAAGGCATTTTACCCTCCCGTTTCAAAAAAACAGCGGACAAAGTACTTGGTAACCTGCAGGTAGATAATTCGAAGTTAAGAAATGCACTGGCATTGGAAGCTATGCCGTTTACAACGGAAGAGGGGTTTAAACTCGTTTACAACTAACCATGAATACCGAACAGGCATATTCCATAGACAACCTTATTATCTTATTGATAACCAGCATCTTGAGCTGCACAGCCTACTATTTCTGGGCTAAAAAGAAACAAATAGTGGATAATCCAAATGAACGGAGTTCGCATACCCATACACCGGTTAGAGGCATGGGTGTTGCCCTATTGCCTCCCTTGTTGGTTGTTGCTATTTTCTTCCAGGTATGGCACATGGGAACGTTCATATTTGGTCTTATACTAGCCATGTTGGTAGGTTATCTCGACGACCGTCTGGACCTCAGGGTTTATATCCGTCTCCCACTCTATTTTATTGCCTTAATGGCCACAGTTTACGTTAGTCCGTATAATGATGCGCTGGAAAGTATTAACCCGTTTTGGATTGTTTGGTGTTGTGTTATGGTCTTCGGTTTAGGCTTGATGAATGCCTATAACTTTATGGACGGAATAAATGGAATTACAGGTATTTACTCCATTGTTTTTCTGGGGTCATCACTCTATATAACTCGAAACTACCAGTCCTATATAGACGCTGGAGACCCTGTTACTGCTCTGATATTAGCTGTACTGGTATATCTTCTCGTATTCGGTTTTTTCAATTACAGACATAAGGCGTTGGCTTTTCTAGGTGATTCTGGCAGTGTATTACTTGGTCTGTTTGTAACGGCTATCCTGTTCAGGCTATTTGACACTACTGGTGGTTTCAACCCCATTTTGTTGCTGGCTGTTTATGGTGTAGATAGTATCTTAACCATCATCCTGCGTATAGCGCGAAAAGAGAATATATTTAAAGCGCACCGTTCGCATCTATATCAAGACTTAGTTCATGTGAAAGGATGGAGCCATCTCAAAGTCTCCCTAATATATGGTGGAGTTCAGCTGATCATAAACTATTTGTGTTTTGCAGAACGCCATTTCGTTGCAACAAAACCTCAAATGATTATAGGGGTAATCGCATTATTGATTTGCATTTATCTTTGGGCCAAATATCGGATGAACCAGCTCAACATTAGACGAGTACCGAATGACTAAAATAAGATTTGCCATATGCGGATTTGGACACATTGGTCGTAGACATGCAACCATTGTGGAAGGTTATCCAGGAACGGAAGTCGTAGCAATTATTGACCCAAATACAGCCGTTCAGAGTCACGAATTATATCCTACCGGAATTCCTTATTTTGAACGTCTTGAGGACTTCCATGCGTCTGATATTGAGGTAGATGTAGTTACAGTTGCAACACCCAACAGCTTGCATGTTCCGCTTGCAATTCAGGCTTTGGATAATGGAAGTCATGTTATCATTGAAAAGCCAATGGGCATAAGCAGCATCGAATGTGAATCGGTATTATTCAAGGCTCTAAATGTTCACAAACATGTGTTTGTCGTTAAGCAAAACCGGTACAGCCCGCCGAGTCAATGGCTAAAGAAAATTGTAGACGAAAAAATCATTGGTGATGTATACATGGTTCAGGTAAATTGTTACTGGAACCGAGATGATCGTTACTATGAAAAAGGGGGTTGGAAAGGAACAATGAAATACGACGGTGGCGTTCTATACACGCAGTTCAGTCATTTCGTTGACATCATGTTCTGGGTATTTGGTGACATCACCGATATTAAAACCAACGTGCATAATTTCAATCATACAGAAAACACGGAATTCAGCGATAGTGGAAATTCCGTATTCAAGTTTGTCAACGGAGGCATGGGTTCTATCAATTTCTCGACCAGTGTTTGGAACACCAATATGGAAAGCTCGATCACAGTTGTGGGTTCAAAAGGAAGCGTTAAGGTGGGCGGACAATACATGAATAAAATTGAATATTGCCACATTGAAAATTATGAAATGCCTACCCTACCTCCTACTAATCCTCCGAATGACTATGGGCCGTTCAAGGGATCTGCCGCAAATCATCACTACGTAATTGAGAATGTGGTAAACACCATAAATGGTGCAGATACAATTACAGCAAATGCCTTGGAAGGGTTAAAAGTGGTCGATATGATTGAACGGATTTATAAAGCTGCCGAGTAAAAACTAATGCGTGAAAGTTTGGATCGTTAATTACGGTAATATTCTAGACCGGGGAACCAACCCCAGACTGTTGAGTTATTATAACTATTTAGAAAAGCAAGGTCACGAACCTTGCTTTTGTTTTATCAAGAAAGGAGACGTTCAACCGGGATATAATGTCATTCAATCAAGTATTGCCGGATTATCCCGGCGGGTGTTTAAGGAACGTCCTGGGCTCATTTACCTGTACTGTCCGAATATCTTATTCTTTCCTATCTACTTAATAACCAGGCTCTTGAACATCCCTATTGTGATCGAAAAAACGGAATGGGATTCAATAAAGCCTATTGAGAACAACAAGGATTACATCAACAAAATTCTGTATAAGCTGGATGAGATTGTCTCACCTGTATTTGCACATCTACTTGTTGTAATATCCCATCGTCTGTTTGATAAATATAAGGCAGATCGTGACGTCTTGACCTTATATCACGGTCCGTTTCTCCCTTACCATGCTCAAGCAGATTCCAAAGACCAAATCGCTCCAATGTATACACTTGGGTATATGGGTACCTTCGGCCAAAAAGATGATATAGACCTTATTGTTCAGACCTTTCAGGAACTTGCAATCTCTCGACCCAACATTAGCCTAAAGTGCATTGGTAAGGTTAGTTCTGCGATTCGCTCCAATTACAATATCAGTGGGATCACATTTACGGGTGAAGTAAAAGCGGAAGACATTGTAAGCGAGCTTGCCGATTGCCAAATTCTTTTAGCGTTGAGAAATGATGGTACATACAGTCATTTTGGTTTCCCATCAAAGCTCACTGAATACCTGGCAACAGGCAGACCGGTCATCTCCAGTGCTGTGTCGGATATTCCGGAAACATTCACCCACCAGGAACAGATGTTTATCGTGAAACCAGGAAATCAGGCGGAACTGAGGGAAGCCATTAACTACCTGTTGGATCATCCTGAAAAGGCCAAAACTATTGGAAAAAATGGACAATCATGGGCTATGGAAAACTGGGATACAGAAGCTATCCTCGAGAAATGGTTGAATAAAATAATGGAGGTTACCGATAGCGGTCCATCTCCCGCTTAACATCTTTGGACTTAATGTCTTGTCGCTTATCGTAATTCTTCTTACCTCGTGCCAGACCAATCTTGATTTTGGCGTAACCGGATTCTGCAAAAAACAACTCCAGGGGAATTAAGGTGTACCCCTGATCTTTCATCTTGTTTCTTAACTTCTTTAACTCGTGTTTGTTCAATAACAAACTCCGATCGCGGTATGGGGATTGTTCTACGTACCCCGCATTCTTAAACTCTGCGATGTGCATACCCTTAATCGAAATACCAGTATCGGTTAAAAAGCAATACGCTTCTGAAATTGTGGCCTTGCCGTCTCGAAGCGATTTAACCTCGGGTCCGGTCAATACAATACCGGCATCAAACTCCTGTTCGATGAAGTATTCAAAACTTGCTTTTCGGTTTCTTATCCGTACCTCTTTTATCTTCTTACTCACTTCCCGCTTTTTCTTTAATTCGTTGAACAACAGACTTCTTTAATATTCGTTGTCCGGTTGTTCCGGTTGCAATGACCCGAGATCCTACTTTTGCCTCAAAACTGCAGTCCAGTTGGTTTCCTTCAAGGGCAGTTATGGTGGATGTAATTTGAACTTCCTGACCTTCTAGTGCTGGTGATCGATGGTCAATGGTAAGTGAGGTTCCAATGCCCTCTTCATCTTCTTCCAACATCTCCAACACGAACAGTCTGCCGGCCCATTCCGCATCTCTTCCGAGTGCAAAAGTCGCGTAAAATGGGTGCACCTGACCTGCTTCAAACTCCGCAACGTCTTGTGGTCTTACTACCCGCAAGAACGTTTTTGTGTCTCCGATGTTGAACTTTGAGATCATGCTAACTCAATTATACTAACCCCTTCACCCCCTAAACGTACATCTTCATACCGGATGCGTTTAACTATACCGCTGTTGTGATAATAATCGCGTATGACTTTTTTCAAGATACCATCCCCTTTACCATGAATCAAACGAAGGTTATTGGCACCAATTACAACCGCATCATCGATCCATCGATCTATTTCTTTAATGGCTTCATTAGCACGCATGCCCCGAACATCCATTTCTATGGCAAAGTGTTGTTGCCTGGAAACAAAACCTACACTTACTTTCTGCTTAGCCGCCTTTTTCTTGGATTGAACAGGTTTCAAATCGCGAAGGGAATACGTCGACTTCATTATTCCGGCAACCACAACAGCCTTGTCTTTACGTATTTCCACAATTTCACCGCGACTACTGGAATTCGGGATTTTGACCTCCATCCCCACCGTTAACTTCACCTTTTCAGGACTGGTCTCGGGCTGTTCATCCGTTTTACCGATAATCCTTTCCTTGCTCTTTTCGAGTTTTGTACGCGCTGATTTCGTTTTAGTTTTGTCTGCCTTCGCTTCCCTAATCGTTTTTATCGTCTTTTCGATTTCTGCATTCGCCCCTTCAATTAAAGCCACCGCTTTGTGTTCAGCTGATTCAATTATTTCCTTTCTATTCTTCTCAATCGACTTCTTTAGGGCTTGATATTCAGACTTTAGTGTAGAAATATAGGCTTCCTGCTCTTTGAGCTCTAAGTCGCGTTGGTCCAACTCTTTACGCTCCACCTCAAGTGTCGCTAAAAGTTCGTCCGTCTTTTGTTGTTTGATATTTGATCGCTGACGAGCTGTACTAATTATTCGCTTAGGTAATCCAATGTTCTGAGCCACTTCCAAAGCGAATGAACTACCGGGTTTACCCACGGCTAACTGATACAGTGGCTGTAGCTTTTTCGCATCGTACAGCATAGATGCGTTGATCATGCCTTCTTGCTTCTTAGCCAGGCTTTTGACGTTTCCAAAATGCGTGGTTATTGCTCCACGTGGCTTTTTCTTATTCAACTCGATGAGAACCGCTTCTGCCATAGCGCCACCAAAATTAGGGTCGGTTCCCGTACCTATTTCATCAATGATCAACAAGGTAGATGGATTGCTCTTCGCCAGAAAGTGTTTCATCGCGGTAAGATGACTACTGTACGAACTTAAATCATTATCGATGCTTTGATTATCGCCGATATCCACGAACATCTGCTTATAAAATCCGAGTTCAGATTCAGGATCACAACACGGCAGTAAACCACTTTGCACCATGTACTGGTTTAACGCAAGCGATTTTATAGTGACCGATTTACCTCCGGCATTTGGTCCACTGATGATGATAAAACGCTGCTCCTCGTTAAGTGCCAGATTCATCGGTACTGTCTCTTTTTTCTTATCCTTATTAGCCAGCAACAAGAGCGGGTGATACATGTTTTTCACCGTACAGTCCGAGCTCTGGATTACAATGGGTAAGTCGGCCTGGATTTGAACGGCCAGTTCAGCTTTGGCCCGAATTAAATCGAATACCGCCATTCGCTGGCTAAATCCTTTCAAGTCAGTCAAATAAACACGAATATCCTCGGTGATCGACTTCAATATCCGTTGCATCTCACGATCACGGTCCAACTCAAGCTCTTTTTGTCGGTTAGAGGCTTCGAGTACTTCAATCGGCTCGATATAGAGAATGTTACCACCTCCTGATTCGTCGTGCATGATCCCCTTTACCTTACGCTTGTGTTCGGCAAAAATGGGAATCACCAGTCGACCTTCTTTTACGGTAATCTCCGTTTCGGCCGTCCATTTCTTTCCAGACGCATTATTATATATGCGTTGAATTATGCTATAAGCCTCCCTTTTGTTCGATTCGATCTCCTCCAGTAAGGCAGCCAATTTTCTGCTTGCATTTTTCTTCCAGTTACCGAACTCATCAAACGCCGACGAAATACTTCGGATTATATCGGTGGGTTTTTCAAAGTCTTTAATGAGATCGGTCAGAAATGTCAAGCTGGCTTTATCGCCTTCAAAGAAGGTAAGTAGCTCTTCAACATCCGTACAGAGAGACCGAATATCTACCAACTCTTCAACGTTTAGAACCGAATGTTTCTCTGCCAGCTTTTCTAAAAAAGGGCGAACATCGATTTGTGTAATTACCGGTTGGTTTCCAGATTCAATCAGCTGTTTGTATTGTACCGCTTGATTTAACCAAATGGTCACAATTTTATAATTACTTGAGAATGAGAGTTTTTGCGCTAATTCTTTGCCAGCACGTGACCTGCAAGCCTTAACCACAAGATCACGTATCTCATCAAAACCAAGTTTCTCTTCAATGTCGTTTGGGTAGTTCATTCCTCCATCTTGTTCAATGCGTCAATCGCATCAGCCGATAGCTTCTCCATCCACTCTGGATTATCTATATAGAACTGATAGCTGCGCACCACATCTTCTTCACTTACTTTATGCAATCGATATATCTTCTGATACGAACTATCGATTAAGTCTCTATCGTAAAATCCTTTCTGTCGTAAAACCTTTTGCTGGGCCTCTGCCAAACGTATATCCACTATGAGTTGGGTAAACTGTTCAGGAGGCATAACCTCGTTAGGCCTCTTACCCATTTTATTATAGCAGGCTTGCAGCACAAACGCAATGCAAAACAAACAAATAACTTTTATGTGCAATTTCATTGGGAACCCGGTGGTTTAACTAACAGTTATTATAATTTTGACCCGCTGTTAGCAGCGTAGTCTACGAAGTGCAATGATACAACAGAATATCAACCGAATAAAGGAGGAAATCGGTGAAACAAGCCTTATCGCGGTTTCAAAATACCGGAGTTTAGAAGAATTGCGAGAATTACACGCTTGCGGACAGCGAATAATGGCAGAAAATCGGGTGCAGGAACTCTTAAAGAAGAAACCTGAACTGCCAGAAGACATTGAATGGCACTTAATCGGACATCTTCAAACCAATAAGGTTAAGTCCATCATAGAACACACCGCGCTTATCCATTCGGTTGATTCGATGAAGCTGCTTCATGAAATTGAAAAACAGGCTGCCAAAAAAGACATAGTCTGTAATGTTCTCTTGCAAGTTCACGTTGCACAGGAAGACTCCAAGTTTGGTTTTCCAACAACTGAGCTTAGCGAGTTGATTGAAAGTGGTGCACTTAGGCAATTCCAGCACATCTGTTTTAAGGGCCTCATGTCGATGGCTTCATTAACCGTCGATTTTGATCAGGTGCGTCAGGAGTTCAAAGCTACAAAACAGCTATTCGAAACTCTTAAGCGTCATATGCCCGTTCCGGACGACTTCACTGAGTTGTCAATGGGTATGAGTGGAGATTATGCCATTGCCATAGAAGAAGGTGCTACGATGGTCCGAATTGGAAGCAAAATTTTCTCTTAATGTAAAAAAGCAGTCACAGGAGAAGGATTATTTCCTGAGTGTGCATCTTTTGTCAGTAAAAACATATGAAAATGACCACTATATTGGTCGTTTGACTAAAAACTTCTCAAAACAAAGACCGAACTTTGCAGTTTATTTCACGTAAGTGTCCTAGGTATTAACTAAATAAAATTAGGAACTATGAAGAAGTATTTATTATTTATCGGAGCGGTTGGCTTATTAGCTTTCTCTCCTTACGGTGGTAAAAATACTACTGCAGAAAACAAAAACAAACAGAATGAAGAAAAAAATTCTGAAATCGTTGTTTCTACAGAAAAAACGATCAAAGAGATTTCGGATTCTATTTGTAACGCTATCGGTGTTCCTGCCGAATTAGTTCGTGAGATTGGCCAAAACGAAAGTGGTTGGAGATGTATCAAATCACTTTCAGGAGGTACTGATTTCGGCGACTTACAGGTAATTGATGAGACATTTGATTATTGGTATGATCGTTTAGAACTTGAAGGCGGTAAAAGCCGTTACAATTATTTGGTTGTAGGTATTCACTATCTGAAGTTCAACTACGATCGTTACAACAGCTGGGAAAAAGCCCGTTTTGCTTATGCACGTGGATCCTGGAGAAGTGAGTCTACCTGGACTTGCCTCGAGGAGAAGTTCATGGGTAAAATCAACTGGAACAAATACGACTGATTCCTCCTTTCTATTTCCTGACCTAATTCAATTTTCGTTTTCTACGGATACCATTTTATTGTAAACTTGCAATAGAATTGTATTTGTATGTCCGAAAACCAATTAGATCGTTCTGAGAATAAACGCAAGGTATCCTTACCCCTTTTATTCTTATTTCTGCTGTCGCTGGCACTGAATGCTTATTTGTTCTATAACTGGTATCAAAACAATTACCAGGATGGACGAAGTCTGAAAGAAATTAATGCAGAATTGCAGGAAGTACTTAGCCAGACTGAATTCTCCAGAGATTCACTGCAGAAAGAATACGATGATTTAAGTGAACAGTATCAGGCATTGATCGACGAGGCAGAAAATCTCCGTGTGATGCGCATTGCTTCTCAGGAGGAAGTAGGCCGTCAAAAGGTACGCATCCGTCAACTTCTTAGCCAGGCGAACAGCAACCCGAGAAAACTGGTTGCTGCCAATAAGGAAATCGAAGCGTTGAAGAAACAAATGCTAGACTTCCAAACACAGATCGATATGGTTAAGGAGGAACGGGACAAGTATGCCTCGGAAGCCAACGCTCAAAAGGAGTACAACCAGGCTTTGGAAGAGCAAAAAGGCGAAGTTGAAGCCCGTAATTCTGATTTAGAGAAACGCATTGAAGACGCTACTTTCCAGATCTCTGACCTCGTGGTAAAACCGTTGCGTTTAAAGCGCAAGAAATGGGAAGAAACGGACAAAAGCGGCAAGGTTGAAAAGGTTGAAGTATCTTTTACCATTCTTGAATCACCGTTGATTGAACCTGGAGAAAAACAATTGCTTTTACGTATTGTAGGCACAAATCGGGAAGTTCTTGGAGCTAACAATGGTCAATTAACCGACTCAGACAAGTTATTCTCTATGAAGAAGGACTTTACGTACGACGGTACTGAAGAAGAATTCAAGTTTACCTTTAAACAGGAAGAGGCCTATAAAAAAGGTGGCCATTATGCTGAAATCTGGAGCGAAGGAAAGATGCTTGTGCGCTCTCCGTTCAACCTAAATTAAGAAGACGAATTACTTGGCTTGCTGCCAAACCTCTTCCATTTCATTCAAACTCATATCGCGGATGTCTCTGCCTTGTGCTTTGGCAAACGCTTCAATGGCTTCAAACCGCTGTTTGAATTTGCGGTTGGTTAACTCCAGTGCATCATCCGGGTTGATATCATACCAACGTGCATAATTAACTAAAGAGAAAAGTACATCGCCGAACTCACCAGCTTTCTCTTCCTCTGTGGCTTCTTTAAATTCACCTAGCTCCTCTTCCACCTTATCCCAAACCTGGGTTTTACTTGGCCAATCAAAACCGACCTGGGCAGCTTTCTCTTGCATACGAAGTGCTTTTACCAGGCTAGGCATGGACATAGGCACTCCGCTTAGCACAGATTTCTTGCCTTTACTCTCCTGCTGCTTAATCTGTTCCCAGTTTTTCTTTACCTGATCGGCATCATCCGCCTTTACATCACCATAAATATGAGGGTGACGCCGAATGAGTTTTTCGCAGATCTGGTTCAGTACACTAGTGATATCAAACGCACCAGTCTCACTCGCGATTTTTGAGTAGAATACAATGTGTAGGGCAAGGTCTCCCAGCTCCTTTTCAATCTCTGCCATGTCCTTATCCAGGATGGCATCCGAAAGCTCATAGGTTTCCTCAATGGTAAGGTGCCGTATGCTTTCAATGGTTTGCTCACGATCCCACGGGCATTTTTCCCGCAGGTCGTCCATAATGTTCAATAGACGCTCAAAGGCCTTAAGCCTAGGATCTAAGTCGCTCATTTACAATATCTTGTTAGACTTCATGATCGACATAAATCGATCTTTGTAATTCTTTCCAATTGGGATTTTAACCCCATTAATCTCGAGTTCACCGGTGTTGTACGAATCAATGTGTTTCAAACCGGCTATAAACGAACGGTGTACCCGACAAAACTTGTCCTCAGGTAACTTCTTCTCCATGTTCTTCATCGTTTGAAGTGTTACGATTCGTTTTTCAGGGATAAAGATCTTTACGTAATCAGCAAATGCCTCTACGTACATAATCTCGTCATAGCTCACCTTAATGAGTTTCTGATTTGCTTTAACAAAGATAAAGTCGTCTTCCAACTCGGTATTATCTACTTTATTGCCATGTTTCAGGTCGTAGTATTCCGACACCTTATTGATGGCTTTATCAAATCGATCTTTGGATACTGGTTTAAGTAAATAGTCAATAGCATCCAACTCAAACCCTTCTACCGCGTACTCGGCATATGCCGTTGTGAATACAACAAGTGGCGGGTTTTCCAGTGATCGAACGAAATCGATACCTGTTACTTCCGGCATCTGGATATCAAGGAATAACAGGTCAACTTGATTATTTTTTAGCTTCTC
>DIYD01000067.1:0-2293 GCA_002428905.1 Bacteroidetes bacterium UBA6063
ATTCTGATAACCAACTCTTTACCACATCTGGGCTCAACGCCCCGATATCAAGTTTGTTTTTCTTTCGGTATCCGTTTAATGTTTGAGAGAATTTACCTGCATTCTCTTCTTTGCGAAGCAATTCAACCGAGATATATCCCATCGACTTCAAATGCTCTACCCATTCCGCCGGAACTCCAACGGCTGTAAACTTATCATCCGAATCCGGTTGAACGACCTTTTCCGGACGCATCTGAGGGAAGAACAACACTTCCTGAATACTATCGTTGTTCGTCAATAACATCACCAATCGGTCAATGCCAATTCCGATCCCTGATGTTGGAGGCATTCCATACTCGAGTGCCCGCAAGAAATCCTGATCGATATACATGGCTTCATCGTCACCCCGCTCAAGTAATTTCGACTGGTCTTCAAAGCGCTCACGCTGATCTATCGGATCGTTCAACTCACTGTAGCAGTTAGCCATTTCCTTTTTATTGATGATCAGCTCAAAACGTTCTGTTAGTTCTGGATTATCCCGATGTTTCTTCGTTAGTGGACTCATCTCAATTGGATAATCCATGATAAATGTTGGCTGAACCAGGTGGTGCTCACACTTTTCACCGAATATTTCATCAATTAGCTTACCTAAGCCCATCGATTCATCTACAGGTACATGGAGCTCTTGAGCGATTGCTCTAACCTCGTCTTCCGATTTTCCGGTAAGATCCTTGCCTGTATACCGCTGGATTGCTTCAAAAATCGGCAAACGTTCAAACGGTTTTCCGAAGTCAATGACTTCATCGCCATATTTCAACTGCTCGCTTCCAGTCACTTCCTTACAAATGGTGCGTAACATTTCTTCTGTCATGTTCATCATCCATTTATAATCTTTGTAAGCCACATAAAGCTCCATCACCGTAAACTCCGGATTATGCGTTTTATCCATACCCTCGTTACGGAAATCTTTGGCAAACTCAAACACCCCTTCAAAACCACCTACGATCAGTCTTTTGAGGTATAACTCATTCGCAATACGCAGATATAATGGAATATCCAGAGCGTTGTGATGTGTAACGAATGGTCGTGCAGCTGCTCCACCCGGAATAGGTTGTAGAATGGGTGTTTCTACCTCCATATATCCTTTATTTTCCATAAAGTTCCGCATCGTTTTAATGGTCTTTGACCGTGCAATAAACGTATCGCGTACTTGAGGGTTAACCATTAAATCGACGTAACGCATACGATAGCGGGCTTCGGGGTCGGTGAAGGCATCAAACACCTTACCATCTACCTCTTTGGGCATAGGCAAGGGGTTCAGGGACTTACACAAGATGGTATATTCCTTTACATGAATGGAAATTTCACCGGTTTGGGTCTTGAACACATGTCCGCGTACACCAATGATATCACCAATATCCAGGTAACGCTTGAACACTTCGTTATACAAGGTTTTATCTTCATCCGGACAGATCTCATCTCGATTAAAATATGCCTGAATTCGGCCCACCTGGTCTTGCAAAACCACGAAACTGGCTTTACCCATAATTCTTCGAACCATGATTCGGCCGGCAAATGTGATTTCCACCTGTTTATCAGGGTTGGCTTCGAATTGTTTCTTAAGCTCTTCAGAACTTCCAGAAATAACATACTCTTCAGCCGGGTATGGATCGATACCCAAATCACGTAATTTCTTCAACGATTCTCTCCGTTGAATTTGTTGCTCGTTTAACGACATGGTGTGAAAAAAAATTTCCGCGAATATACTTGAATTGACAAAGGATTTAAGAAAAGCAGCGTTCAGTAAATCAGGAGAATCTTAACTTTGTTAAGAATGCATTTTGTTCGATCCGTTTTGCTCCTGTTCATGGTCTCGCTGCTCCTATTTGTGGATAGCCGTGCAACCAATAATCCAGAAGCACCCGTGTACTACGAGTTCGAAGAAAATAAAGGGCAGTTCCATTCCAACGTGTTATTCCGATGCCGTCTTCCCAATGGTTTTCTTTATCTTGAGCGACAGGGACTAACCTATCTCTTCGAGAATCAGGAAGACGTTGAACGGCTAATGCATCAGTTGCATGAACATGAAATGCCTGGTCCCAAACAAAAAATCACCTTACACGGTCATGCACTTAAGCTGCACTTTAACGCGTCCAACCCACAAGTCGTGACAAAAGGTGTGGGCAAACTCCCTTATTATTTCAATTATTATACGGGCTCAGACCGAAATAACTGGCAATCGGAGGTATCGCTGTTTCGCGGTGTCTATTATACCAATGTATACGAAAATATCGACCTGGAATTCTATGTCACA
>DIYD01000067.1:2379-9408 GCA_002428905.1 Bacteroidetes bacterium UBA6063
TATGTCACAAACCATGGACAACTTAAGTATGATTGGATCGTCCATGAACATGGGAAGCCGGATAAAATATCCGTCCAAATAAACGGTGCGCTTGAATCTGGAATTGTTAATGATAATCTCATCTTAAACACAACGTGCGGCACACTGATTGAGTCTCAACCTGTTGTCGTAAAAAATGAAATTGAGCAAACGATTCATTTTGGGCTCGCCGGGAACGTATTGTCCTATCACGGATTAAACGAAATACAACCACCATACCGCATTGACCCGGCATTGATCTTCTCGACGTATTCGGGATCTCGTGGTGACAACTTTGGGTTTACCGCTACCTACGATTCTAGAGGCAATCTGTATGCCGGAGGAATTACCAATGGTGCACAGGGAAATTATCCGGTAACGGCAGGAGCAGTTCAAACTACCTATGGTGGAGGCGGCACCGGACTTCCTGCAGCAGGTTTACCGTGTGACATTACGATCAGCAAATACGATTCTGCAGGCAGCAAGCTTTTATGGGCAACGTACCTGGGAGGTCGAAACAATGAATACCCACACAGTCTGGTAGTGAACCAGTTGGACGACTTGTATGTATTTGGTACTTCGTACTCCAATGATTACCCGACTTCACTGGAAGGATATGACACCAGTTTTAATGGTTTGGTAGACATTATTGTTACCAAAATATCTGCCGATGGGAAAACGTTAATGGGGTCCACCTTTGTTGGCGGTTCTCAATCGGACGGTTTAAACTCCAATGCTATTTTACGATACAACTATGCCGATGATTTTCGAGGCGATATCATTCCAGATGAATTGCAGGACGTTTACATCGCGACGTGTACCCGTTCGGATGACTTTCCTCTCGTTGATGCAGTTGACAGTAAGTACGACAATCAGGAAGGCTGTCTGTTACAATTTGATTCCGACCTGACCGAGTTAAAGTGGTCTACCTTCTTAGGGGGAAGAAACCATGACGCTTTATACAGCGTGAAAGTGGATGGCGACTCCATGGTATATGTAGGTGGAGGAACGGGAAGTAATGATTTGCCTGTGGCAGACTCTATGTATCAATCGACCTATAACGGCGGTACAGATGGATATGTAGTAGCGCTGGATCGGAAAAATCACACGTTGAAACGAATGACGTACTATGGCACCGATTCATACGATCAGGTGTACTTCATTGATCTAAATGAAGATGGTAACGTCTTTGTGAATGGTCAAACGACGGGTAACATAAAACCATCGAATTCTTCGGTCTATGGCGAGGCCAATCGCGGGCAGTTTATTGCCAAGCTCGACACCAATTTACAGCAGCTGGAATGGGAGACGTCTTTTGGTTCAAGACCCAATCAAATTAACGTTTCACCAAGTGCTTTTCTGGTAGACAATTGTGAGCACATTTATGCCAGTGGTTGGGGTAGTAATGTAGATCCAAACCTGAACCCAGGCAGCACACTGGCGATGGAAACCTCTCCAAATGCAGTTCAAAAAACAACCGATGGGAATGACTTTTACCTGTTGGTTTTGGATAAAGATGCTCAGAGTTTGTTGTACGCCACTTATTTTGGCGGTGATACAACCGACGATCACGTGGATGGCGGCACAAGTCGATTCGACAAAAAAGGCGTAGTATACCAATCGGTATGTGCAAGTTGTCCGGATCCGGGAGTTCCTGGTCACCAGGATTTTCCTGTAACATCCAACGCAGCGTTTACTTCAAACCTGAGTCCGCGATGCAGCAATGCCAGTTTTAAAATTGATCTTCAGATTAAGTCGGATGTAGATGCCTACTTCATTCCATCCCCCATCATTGGTTGCCAACCTTTAGAGGTGAATTTTGACAACAGAAGCGATATAGCTCAACGTTTTATTTGGGACTTTGGAGATGGTGTCCTCGATTCCACGACCCTACAACCTTCACATACCTACACCGAACCAGGGATTTATGAGATCAAGCTTACGGTGATCGACTCCAATACGTGTAACATTTCGGATGTATTTACACGTAAAATTGAAGTAGTAGGTAATACGGAAGCAGACTTCACGTTTGAAATCGATCCATGCACATTTGAAGCCAGTTTTGAGGCAACCGAAGATGCGTTGACTTATGATTGGACCATTGAGGATACAGTCATCAAGGAAAAGAAATTTGACTATCAGTTTCCGCCTGCGTCAAATACTGTTGTCACCCTCATTGCGAATAAAGGTACACTATGCGCAGATTCCGTTGACAAGCTTATTTCAACACAAGACACCGTGCAACGGGACTTATTCATTCCAAATGTATTTACACCAAATGGAGACCAGCTTAATGATTTTTATTGTTTAGATGGTTTACTCGATGGATGTGATGAAATGCTATTGACCATCTATAATCGCTGGGGAGAGCGTGTATTCAAGACCAGTAATATCAACGATTGTTGGGACGGGCGAGTGATTAATGGTACAGGCTATTATCCATCGGGGACATACTTCTATGTACTTAAGGTCACCGAAAGGAAATTCGCTCTTGGTGAAGATTCATTGCAGAAAAACTCCTATAAAATCTCAGGAGTTATATCTTTGATACGCGACTAGAACATTTTTAACATCTCGTGTATGAAAAAAACTGCACTACTGGTGGGTACCGGAATTCTTGCTTCTGCCTTGTATTTCTGGCCTGACACAGCAACGACTACAACATCTAAAACCGAAGAATCATCGCATCGCATTGATGCACCAAAAAATGATCCGGAAAAGCGTAAAGCGTATGAATTGAGCTTAGTAGCGAATCCGGAAACCGGGTTGGTTCCGGAAGGAATAACACAACTTGAATTGGAATGGGCGCATAACGCACCAAAAAGACACGGTAAGGTTTCAAATACCTACACCCCAATGGGCCCCGACAACCTGGGAGGAAGAACCCGGGCTATTGCCTTTGACGTTCGTGGAGCAGATACCATATTAGCTGGTTGTGTAAGCTCTGGTGTGTTTAAATCGACCGATGCAGGGGCTTCCTGGCGAAAAGTAAGTCCTTCGGATGAGATTCATGCCGTGACGACCATTGTTCAAGACCCTAGAAGTGGGCACCAAAACACCTGGTATTATGCGGGTGGAGAAGCATCTGGAAACTCGGCTTCGGCAGGAAGTGGTGCTCGATATATGGGTGACGGAGTTTATAAGAGCACAGACAATGGGGAAACCTGGTCAAACCTGGCCAATTCAAATTTTGGTGCCTTGGAGACCTTTAGCTGGTTCAGTGATTTCGTACAACGACTTGCTGTAGACCCTACCAATGGTGATGTGTATATGGCCTGTTTAGGTTCGATATACAGATCTACAAATGGTGGAACGAGCTGGAGTGCGGTACTTCAATTGTCGACTTCATCTATTAACACAGGCTGGCAAACCGATATTATCATTACTCCGGGTGGACGAAAATATGCCGCGTTCTCAGGTAGTTCAACCCACAGCGGCACTGATTACGACGGTGTGTGGGTATCTCAGACCGGGAACTCCAGTGACTGGGAGCAAATATCCGGTGATGGAACACCTACAGGGTGGAATACCACCGGTAACTATGGTCGGGTTGTAATTGCCTACGCACCTTCCGACACTTCGCAGAATTATGCACTATACTACGATGGCGCGACTTCAGATTGTTCCGGTACTCCTAATCCAGAAGCGGAATTATTCAAATACGACAATGCTACCGATACCTGGACGGACTTATCGGCTAACCTGCCTGATGAATCCGGGTGCCTCAATGGAAACGACCCTTTTGCCTGTCAGGGTGGATATGATTTGTGTATAGCCGTCCAACCCAATGATACCAATACCATTGTAATTGGTGGTACAAACGCCTACCGTTCAACCGACGGATTCTCGTCTACCAGTAATACAACGCGAATAGGAGGTTACGCAAGTGCCAGTTCATACAGTTTATACTCCAACCACCACCCGGATATCCACACCTTTGTCTTCCATCCAGATGACGACGACTCATTGTTTACTGGATCTGATGGTGGAATTCACAAATGTGATATTTCAGTAAGCACACCTGTTTGGACTTCCTTAAACAACGATTATCAAACCTATCAGTATTACCACGTTGCCATTGCGCCCGATGCATACAAGGAGTATTACATCGGTGGTACGCAGGACAACGGTACTGTACGAAGTTTTGACAATGACCCAAGCCAAACCATGATACTTGGTGGAGATGGATGCGCTGTAGGTATTGCAGAAAGCGGTGGTAGTTATACTGAATTTGTTTCCGTTCAGAATGGAACCGTATACCGCCGTTTAAGCACGCTAAGCAGTGGTTTCATCAATGCAAATATTACGCCTTCCGGTTATTCATCAAACAGTGGATTCGTGACGTATTTCTATCTGGACCCTGACAATACGGACTACCTGTATTATGCGAATGGTGATGATCTTGTACGTAACACCAGTGCACTCAGTGCAACCACAACAACGGGCTGGACAAATATGACCGGGACAAACACTACCATAAGTGGTGGTGATATTGAGAGCTTTGCGACTACACGATGGCCTTACGACGCCTCTACAGCTTCATTATTCATAGGTTGTGACGATGGATCTTTGTACCGTTTGGATGACCCGGCAAATGCTAGTGCCGCAACCACACCAACGGACATTACACCCACAGGCATGTCCTCAGGTACGATTAAAGACATTTCGGTTAACCCAAGAAATGACGATACGATAATGGTGGTGTATTCCAACTATGGTCTCACCAGTATTTGGTGGACTGGCAACGCCAATTCAGGCAGTCCAACCTGGGTAAATGTTGAAGGTAACGCCTCTACCCCATCTATTCGCTCATGCGAAATTGTATTAACGAATTCCGGTCTTGAATACTACATCGGTACTTCGGTCGGACTTTATGCTACATCTTCTCTAAACGGAGGTTCTACCACCTGGGCTCAGGAAGGTTCTTCGGTAATTCAATATGCCGTTGTATCTGCGTTGGCATATCGACCAGACGACAACGTATTATTGGTTGGCACGCATGGCAATGGGCTGTATTTAGCAGAGATTGGTTCACCAGCCGATCAAACGTCGATCGATACCACATCCGCTTCGGTGACTATGGACCTGGGACCGAATGAAAAGAAATTGTTCAAGACAGAAGACGGTATAGTCGCACAGATTGAGAATTTGGATAACCACGATTACGGTAACACAACGGTTACTATAGATAACACTGGAAGTGGTACCATGACCTTTGACAATAACACGGCAGCGAATCAAGAAATTCTCGAAAAAACAATTCGTATAACGCCTACCTCGAACAATGCGAGTGGAAATGTTATTATAACCATGTACTTCTCTGAAGATGAAGTGGATGGTTGGACAACGGGTACTGGCTGGGGGGCGAAAGACCTTGCTCTAATAAAATCAACAGGTGCTTTATCTTCAGGTACAAAGGCGAATACCGTAGAAGGCACGTCTATTAGCATTGACAGCACCTACGGTGGAAGCAATGTCGAAATCTCAGCTACATTCTCAAATGGTTTCTCAGGTGTTGGTGCGGGCAAGCAAGGTGCCAATGGGCCTTTACCTGTTACATTCACCTCATTTGAATTGATTCGAACCGGAGAGGTAGTAGACTTGCAATGGACAACAGCGCACGAACGCGATAACGACAAATTTGAAATACAGCGCAGTATTGATGGTGGCATCTGGAGCACCGTTGGCGAGGTTAAAGGTTCGGGCAATACAACGCAACTCACAAGCTATAGCTTTATGGATGCCTCTTTGGCCATAGAATCCTATTCGAATGCGTGTTATCGTCTAAAACAGGTCGACTACAACGGGATGTACGATTATTCCGAAATACGGTGTGCCGAAAACACCCGTAAGAGCGCGGTTCGATTTGCGATTACACCGAACCCTGTAACGGACTACTTACAGGTAAACATCCATGAACTCGACGATGCTGATTACGTCATTAAAGTGTACGACATGGAAGGCAACGTAGTTCACCAAACCGATGCCCTAAAAGCCCATAAATCGATTGATCTTACGGCTTTAAACAGTGGCCACTACATTGCAGTGGTTGAACGCGACAATGAACAGTTTAAGAACTTCCGGTTCATTAAGCTTTAGTCGAAAGTTTCTTAAAAGAAAAAGCCAGGTTCGATACAATCGACCTGGCTTTTTTTATAGTAAAAATAATGAGTCTTAGGCAAGCACCTCAGCCATTTTCTTTCCAATCTCTGCAGGAGAATCAACCACATGGATACCACATTCGCGCATAATTGCTTTCTTAGCAGCTGCCGTGTCGTCTTTACCTCCTACAATAGCACCCGCATGACCCATTCTACGCCCTTTAGGAGCCGTTTCACCAGCGATAAAGCCAACCACAGGCTTGGTTCCGTTTTCTTTAATCCATTTAGCTGCATCGGCTTCCATGCTACCTCCAATTTCACCGATCATGATGATACCATCGGTTTCAGGGTCGTTCATTAGCAACTCTACTGCTTCTTTTGTTGATGTTCCAATAATTGGGTCTCCACCAATTCCAATAGCTGTAGACTGACCCAGGCCAGCTTTAGTGATTTGATCAACCGCTTCATAAGTAAGCGTACCTGATTTAGAAACAATTCCGATTCTACCAGGTGTAAAGATGAAACCTGGCATAATACCAACTTTCGCCTCACCTGCAGTCATGACACCCGGACAGTTCGGTCCAACCATTCTACAATCTTTGTCGGCCAAATATTCTTTTACCGTAATCATATCCTTTGTTGGAATACCTTCGGTAATGCAAACAATTACGCCAATACCCGCGTCGGCAGCTTCCATAATTGCATCCGCAGCGAAAGCCGGTGGAACAAAGATGATACTCACATTCGCCGAAGTTGTTTCAACCGCTTCTTTTACCGTGTTAAAAACCGGCTTGCCAAGGTGTTCCTGACCTCCTTTTCCTGGCGTAACACCACCAACTACATTCGTACCGTAGTCGATCATCTGGCCAGCGTGAAACGTGCCTTCACTGCCTGTGAAACCCTGAACAAT
>DIYD01000114.1 GCA_002428905.1 Bacteroidetes bacterium UBA6063
ATGTTTATTCGTTAATATACAATTTGGCTGAGACCTTTCCAAAATGACCTGTTACCTGAACGAAGTACATTCCGTCCTCCAGGTTAGTTGGTTCAACTGCAATGATTTTCGATGCATTGATCACCGTTTGATTATAGACTATAGCACCGTTAACGTTCATAATTACAAGATCCAGCTTCTCACCAAACGCTGCATCCGGGAGAAGTATTTTAAAACTCAAATTCGTTGGATTCGGGAATATCTGGATTTTTGTGTTCTCCGGATTATGGTTAGGAACACTAACTGGCCCTGTAACTTGTTTAATTGTAAGTTGATCACAGTTGGTGCTACAATCTACACATTCGTTATTTGGACCACATTCAGAATTTGGGAAGAATTGCGTGTTCAATGGATTTATATTGTTGATGAATACAAATGTTCCATTGGCAAACTTCAGATTATCTCCACCAGCACCAATGGACGATGCTCCATCTCGAATGGTAAGTATATTCGAGGCGCTGGCATTGAATATATTACTTGCAGTACTATTAGTTCTCCAATCCATTGTCGCTGGGTCGCCGGTTGTAGAAATAGCATGCGCTGTCCAGATGTTCTTACTATATAGTTTTCCTGGATCATGTGCAAACATGTCTGGTAAATCGTTTAACGTTGCTCCCGAATTCACTCGAATATCAAAGTACTGCTTTGAGAATTCGTTACATGTGATGTCCAGGAAATTGTTATTTCCATACAAATTAATACCAATTACAGCTTCAACCGTTTGAGAAGATAATGGGTCTGCATGGCTAAACTCGTTGCTTCTGATGAATGAGGTCTGAGTCAAATCCGGACTCTCCATGACTATGCTCTCTACAAATTCTACATCCGTCCAGTCGAACGTGTTGTTATATATACGTGCACCGCTGCACGATGTTAACTGAATACCCTTTACACTCTCAAGAGCCGATCCTGCAAGGTTGGCATCGAAGTAGGCACTTAATGTACCTGTAGTGGTCTTAAAGATAGTTCTACTGGCTTGGTCGCTTTCTCCACCTATCAAAATGTCTTTACCATTTTCTAAGGATATGCCTACTGCACAGTCGGTAAACTCCGAGAACCTGCACGCGAATTGATTCTCATGCAATGCCACATTTGAGTTTTGCAACGCCATATCTGCCTTTATACCAAACCCAAGTTTATCGAATACATTTTTTCTGCTGTTTTTTCCAGGGTCAGCAAAGCAATTATCCGGGCATGGGCCGTTTTCACCTCCACAGCATTTGTCCCCATCTTTTGAGACATTGAATGTGGAGTTCGTAGCTAGAATACCAATTCCGCGGTTTCCGATTATCTCTTGATCAGTGATTAAGTTGAAAAAGCGACAACCTCCAATGTTTACAGCAGCATTATCTAACTCAAACAATTCGATATGAGCCATTCCTGCTTTCGAGAATAAATATTGATCGTCCCAGGTAAAATCACTCGTCATGACATAGTTTGCGCTTGGTTCTTCGCGGTCATATCCAGCGATTCGTACCCCTTTTTTGCAATTTAGAAAATCACACTCGCGCAGTCGAACAATTCCACCCCCTGGGTTATCATCAGAGTTAATAGCAATTTCTGCGTCACTAAACGAACAGTTGTCCATAATAACCTTGCTGGGCTCGGAGGCTAGCACGCCAGCCCATTCCACTGGATCACAGTTTCCACTTCCATCTGCAGTTGGTTTTATGTCAAAATGCGTCTCAACACGTCCTGATAGACAGCTTGTGCCTGCCCCATCCATTAGAATCCCTTTCCAGGTTGCTGAGCCTAATCGTTCAAAATCAGTGCCACTAGCAGAAATACTGTTACCGCAAGAGGACGCCATATGAATCCGAGCATTGAGACCAAACTTGAGAAAAGAAGAGTTAAAGGTACAAGTGGCATCGGACAAGAATATTTCAAGATTATCGCCCACCTCCATAGTGGAACTGGTCAAGGTCATGTCACCTCCGCCCGTTACTTTAATTTTAGCATCAGCGATAATGGTAGAATTGGTGGATGTTAGGCTACCCTGACAATTTAGATCCATGGTTTGAACATCTAAAGTGGAAGAATTAGTCAGTATTATTTCACCATCCGCTCGGTTCGTTGATTCTTCGGTTGTCGAGAGTGTTAGCTTGGCATTGTCTAGCTTTAATAAACCATCTTTGATCAATAGTTCGTGGGTAAACCGAGCCTCAATGGTTTTTAATTCAATTGTACTACCCGACTCAACGTCAAAATCGTTAAAACATTGAGCTGTGACCGTAGATAGACTTGTACTTCTATGCAATAACATATCCGCTGCATTTTGCAACAGTACCCCAGCATTGAAATCTATTACCCCGTCTAATGATTCGAGACTTCCTCCATCGACTTCAAGCAACAAATCAAATTCAATATTACAGGATTGAAAGAATGCGTCACCATTTATTACCACTTCATCGGCAAAACGGACGGTTGAATTAGTTATGTTCAGCGTGCCCCCAGATAATACATTAATGTGGGGTGTACCTGTAGTTGGGATAAAGCTGAGCGAACCTTGATTAGAGATGTTCAAGGTACCACCATTTCTAATCTCTATACCATTAGTTAGAGCCGTTGTTCGATCAAAGGCCGTAAGATCCAGAATCCAGTCCTTTGTTCCATTAATGATCAGTGCTGACCCGTAACACGTTGGAGCAAGCCAAAGAAATTGAATGATAATGAGTAAAACATATTTATGGAACTTAAGATTTGCAAAGGTGTTCCTAACCTTTTTCTGAACCATACCTAGTACGGTCCAGACAGTCTTCGTTTGGAAGTTCATTAGTTTGATGTTAGATTACTTGTTAGTAAGTTGTCCGTAAATATACAACAATTCATTCATTTTTCGTTCCGAAAAATGAATGCCTTTCTCCGAATGTTGTTCGAATTATTTAGATGATGATTACCTTTCTAAAACCATAGGTAAAGTCATCGTGTTTTAGAAGCAGGTAATACACACCAGATTTTAGCAGTCGAACGTCCAGATCGAAGTCTGTTGAACCTTGGAGTCCATATGATCGGACTAAACTCCCAGCGATATTCCTAAGTTCGAGAGTCATGGTAGACTTCCATATCTGGTGCACGGTTACGTGTAGAATTTCGTCACACGGGTTAGGAAATATGCTAATTTGGTGCGCATTCGGGTTAGGTTTGACAGAACTATTGGAACTGATTATGACCTTGACAGGAGAGGACGTATCTCTACAATATCCCTGTGCTGTAATACATCGAAGGTAAAAACCAACCGTGTTCGTAGTTAGTTTCCTAATCTTCAATGAATCTTGGTCGACACCAATGAAATTGGCGTCGTTCTTTATGTTATAATACCCGGTACCCGTATCGCGCTGCCACCGATAACTCGTGGCCTTTGCCTTGATGACTATGGTTGTGGAATCACCTGATTCCATCGAAGTATCGTTAGGTTGAGATTCTATCAGAGGTGCCATGATAATTTTAAGGTCGATCCTTATGAAACTGTCGCATCCCCGGGCATTAACTAGTGTGTCGTGATATAAACCTGACTTGGACCAAACCTTTCCAGAAGGAGAATTATACACGCAATTTGATTCTACCGTTATGGAATCCAAGCTAGGTCGACATAACTCGAATGGCGAGACATTACCTACGGCAACACCTTTTGAACTGTTTCCGATGGATCCAACCACAAGAGAATGACCCAGTGAATCCAGAGCAACAGAAGTGCCAAACAAAGCTCCCGCGGTGTCTCCAACCACACGTTGCCCTATGCTTACCCATGTGTCGTTTTTTATTTCTAAGACATCTACATGACCAGAAGCAGGTCCATTTAGACTGGAATTATCCGAACCAATGGCAATAATGTTCCCATTATAATTTAGGTCAATCGATTGCCCATAACGCTCACCTGCAATTCGCCCTTGTACAGAATTACCATAAGAAACCCACTTGTTCCCTGTAAACTTATAGACATTGCATGCTCCTCGGATTGAATCGTTTACTATGGCACTTGAAGAACCTACAGCAAGAATTTTACCATTATGATTTAGACTTAAATCATATTCAGAACCATTTCCTGTTAACGCTTCATGTATTACCTGGCCTTTGCGATTCCATTGTCCCAGAATAAAAGCGAATGCTTCAACCTCACCTCGTTTTTTACCCGTACTATCCTCAACAGATGAACCAATCGCAATGGTTGAACCATCTGCACTTATACTAACATCTAAACCAAAATAGTTATCTCTATGTTGACCGTAGAGAGTAGCACCAACTTGTTCCCACTTAGCTCCTGTCCAATTAAAGACTCTCACGGCGCCCGCATTATCAAAGACATGGTCAGTACCAAAGGCTCCCAGAACAATCGTATTACCATCAGAACTAATATCTGCACTGGCCCCCATGTATGACTGCGCAGAATCGCCCAGGAAGGTAACGCCTTTCTGCACCCATTTTACTCCATCCCAGCTATATATTCGAACGTGACCAGCATTAGGCCCGTTGTCGTCATTTAGGTGAGATCCAATTATTAGCGCACTACCGTCACCATTAAGTGCCAAGCTTGAACCAGAAAAATCTCGAGGGTTTGCTCCTTGAATGTCTTGCCCTTTTTGAGCCCAATCGATACCATTAAATGAATATACCTTAACATGTCCGGATTGAAGGCCATTTCCGTCATTTTCAGGGGCCGACATGGCCATTGTCAATCCATCAGCAGATAACGCCACTTGGCTACCGGCGAGGTCTATTTGCGCTTCACCATGTACCTTTTGACCTTTGGGCAACCATTTTTGAGAATGCGCTTTACTGCATAAGAATAAAGCAATGATGGTCATGAATAGGTTTAATATCTTCATAATTGTTTATAATCAGATACAACAAATATAAATGAAGGTAAGGTGATAGCGATCCATAAATGCAGACGTTGAGGAAAAAAAATGCAATCATACGTAGACAAATGTTCGATTTAAAGCACCTAGGGGCTACCAGCCTATGCTGGCTTCGGCTGGCAAGCAAAAGCTTAAAAGGCCACGCAACCGCATGGCCTTTTTTATTTTGGCGAGATTTGACCGAAGAATTTCGAGACAAATTGAGTAAAATAAAAAAGGACATAAAGCGCTTTTTGAGCTTGGGTATTTTGTTCATCGAAACCTAGTGTAGGTGAGCAATAACTAATTCAGGGAATGACAAGTGTAACGGGTCAATCCCATAGGGACTCCCTAGGGGGTAGATATTATCTTTTGGCAAAGAAGATAAAAGGAAGAGCAGATCAACATTTGGAAATAATAACCACGATTTACAGTAAAATTACCAGGCCGCTAGGGTTTGAAACACATAAATGTGTATCATTGATCAATGATTATTTTGAACGGCATAACACAGTGTTGTCCTTGTTGCACTAACGCACAAGGAAGAGATCTGTAGTCCTGGAATTCAATTCAAATTACAAAAGCTTTTCCTGTCTGGAGAAGCTATTTTTTTGTCTAAGTTTAGCGTATCCATGCAGGAATCAAAACAACAAACAAAATGACAAAACAACAATCAAAAGTGTACATCATTCACGAGAATGAAGCATGGGTTGACCCATTATTTAGGTCGTTAGACGCGCTCAACGTCCCGTATAGCGACTGGTTTATCAACAATGGCAAACTCAATTTAAACGACGTTCCTCCAGAAGGCGTGTTCTACAATCGGATGAGTGCATCGGCACATACTCGAGAGCATCGATTTGCATTGGAACTTAGCGAATCCATTTTGGCCTGGTTGGATTTCCACGATCGTAAAGTGATCAACAACCGCAATGCCCTGAGTTTGGAAACCCGAAAATCCGAACAACAGTTGCGCTTGAATAAGTTCGGGATTGCAACACCCAAAACCATAGTGGCGAACAACACTTTGGATCTGCTCAGCGCGGCCGAAGAGCTTCATCTTGAACCATTTATCGTTAAACCCAATCGGGGCGGAAAAGGATTGGGAGTGCGTTTGTATCGCAGCATCGACGAATTGAAAAGCGACATTAAATCCGGGGAGACGCCGCAATCGCTTGACGGCATATTGCTGGTTCAGGAATACATCAAACCAAAAGATGATCGCATAACTCGCCTGGAGTTTATCGGAGGAAAATTCTATTACGCTGTAAGCATTGATAGTTCGGGAGGTTTTGAACTCTGCCCTGCCGATGCGTGCAATGTGGGCGATGTCTTTTGTCCGGCTTCACCTTCGGGAGAAAAATTCCATATTATTGAAAACTACAACGATCATAATCTACATCGTTATCAAGAGTTTCTGGAAGACTCAGGGATTGAGATTGGTGCCATTGAACTTGTAACGGATGCCACCGGTCTACCAGTAGCTTATGATGTCAATACAAACACCAACTATAACTCAAGGGCTGAAGAGTTGGCAATCGGTGCGTACAATGGTATGTTTCACATTGCTGAATATCTAAAAGCCGAGTTGTTTAAAGCTATGAATTAAGGTCCAAACATAGTTAATGCGACAGAACTCTAGTACAGGTTCTGTCGCATTAATTCCAATTGGATTGAAAAATAACGGAAATTAATGTTTTCCTAAGCTGCCAACGACTTAAACGTTGCAAAACAGGCTGACCTATCTGAGCAGGGTTATATGCTTCCTCATGTATTCAAACTTATCTTTTTCATGATTGTAGTACCGAATTAACACCGTATAACATCCTGATGGGCATTCTTTTCCCTGATAAGTTCCGTCCCACCCTTCTTCTATGTTGTTGCCTACAAATAATAGTTCGCCCCATCGATTAAAGATTTCCATACGATATTGGTCTATATTGGCGACAAACCCTGGTCGGAAAACATCATTCAAGTTGTCCTGATTAGGGCTAAATGCATTGGGGAGGTGAAATTGTGTTCTACATTCATCCGTTATTTCAAACTGATCGTAACCTTGACAACCGTCGAGATTAGTTACAACCACTGAGTAAACCTGTTGTTTCTGTGCCCAAATAGTCTGACTTCGTTCACCCGTGGGACTCCACAGATACTTCATATTAGGATTACCAGCATCCAGTTTAAAGGCAAACTCCCCACAAAGTGAGGTATCCTTACCCAGGCTGACCAATGGAGACATTGAGATGCGTATTTTGGTACTATCTCGTATAGTTCCACACCTGTTCCAGATATTAACCCAGTATTTACCGGCCTGACTTACACTAATCGAGGGTGTTTCCGCCTCATTTGACCACAAATACGACTCATGGTTATTGTCCCGTCCCGCAACAAGTTCTATTGTTTGTACTGAATCGCAGTATACATGTTCGGGCATTAGACCTCGCACAGGTGTAGTTAAAAACAAGACATCTGAGGATGCGGTATATGTTGTACACGCATTTGCAATCTCGACTTCATATAACCCATCCTTTGTTACCTCGATAATCGGTGTTGAATCTCCTGTGCTCCATTTGTACGTATTGTAATTACCTGGAACTGTTGCATTAAGTTCAAGATACGCATTATCGCATATGAGTGTATCAGAAGCGAGGTTGGACGTTCCCTTGTGATGCAATCGAACCTCAATGGTATCATAACCAAATCCACATTTGTTTCCAGCCCTAAGCCAGTATTGCCCTTCTTGAGTTAACTCTAAGCCAAAAGTCGAATCTCCGGTAGACCATAATAAAGCCTCTTCGTTATTAGACACGCCTACACTCAACGTGTACCTAACGCTATCACATACGTCTATATCTGGTCCAAGATCAACCGAAGGTACCACAAGTTCTTTAACATTGAACGTATCTCTATAAATCCCACAATAGTTTTCTACTGCCACTTCATACCTGCCTTGAGATACAATATGGATCGAATCTACCTGAGATACCGACGAGCCATTTAATGACCAGTTATACTGGTCTGTAATGTCCATTTGTTTCAAATGATAGTACTGACTCATTGGCTTGCAAAAAGACGAATCAGCAAAAGGTATTCCCTTAGGGGTTTTGATTAATTGGATTTTCACCTCTAATGAGTCAATTCCACATGGATTGGATGCTTCCAACCGGTAAAGATCTGGTCGGGTAATTGGTAAAGACATAGTAGTATCACCGGTATTCCACAAATACTTCAGTTCTGTACCTGAGGCATTTGGAATCAATTTGGTTCTAACAGAGTCACAGAACAATGTATCCTGATCTGATACAAGGTTCAATTTAGGCGTTTCACGAAGTATTACTTCCAAACTGTCAATATCTGTACCACATACATTTGTGGCCTCTATATGATACCAACCCTCCTTGCTGATTCCAATGCTTGTATCAGACGAACCATTCCCCCAAGAGTAGTTTGCCTTATCACCTAAGTTTTGAACAAACAAGAAACTATCTGTGGGGAGAGAATCGCAAAACAACCGATCAACACCTAAGTCAATATCAGGAGCCCTGTTGAGAATTGATAGCCGGACACTATCTATACCTAAACAGCCATGTTCGTTTGAAACTGTGAGTATATATAGTCCAGAAGTATCTGTAAAAATGAACGGAGCCATTGAAGCCGTATTCCATGAATAGCTATCAAACGAATTGTCAATATCTCCGACCCTAACCTGCTCACCCGGAGTCAAACAGTGACTCGAATCTTCTCCCAAGTTAGGATGAGGACTGGGATGCAAACCGATCCAAATTGTATCACGTGAAAAACAGATGTCATGGTTGTAACCTCTTACAACAAAAGTTCCAGTGTCAACTGTTCTCAATATCTTGGTTGTATCTCCTGTACTCCAAAGATATCGTCTAAATGGCTTTCCAACCTTTACGGACGTTGTATCACCCTGACACTTTCGTCGATCGTCTCCAAGCTTTAGATTTCCTGGGATCTCGTCGTTCACATAATCGGCAACTCGAATAGTATCCGTGTAAAAACACTTAAACTGCGGGAAGACACGAACCCAATATACCCCAGGGCTATCTACCATCAATTCCTTAGTAGAATCTCCTGAACTCCAGAGATACCGGTCAAACGTCCAATGGTCAATACTAAGCTTCACCTTATCTTTGCGACACTTTATTATATCCTTTCCTAAAAATGCTCCCATCCCCAAAAAGTCATGGATAACAATTTTCTTAAGTATTGAATCTTTTGTGCCGTTGGAATAATATATCGTTTTGGTGAGATACTCCCCTGGCTTTTTATATAAATGACTATAGCTAATAATATTAGTCCAGTCTGCTGTATACGATGAAGAGTCACCGAAATACAATTTAACGGAATCTACTCCTAGTGTTTTGGTAAACCAAAATCGAGTTGTATCGCCAAAACAAGTCTCGCTAACATGTAAATCAGGAAGCAGATAGGACTGTAAAATTGTTGGTAAGCCAGATCTTGACCTTTTTCCTCCAAGATATATTGAATCTCTATAGTAGTTGCAAGCAGAACCTTGTCTATTGGGTTCGTCTATGAAACTAATCGTAGAGTAATAAGGTCTGACACAGTAGATTTTCCCATCAGGCCCAAGCTGTAAAGCGTGCATAAAAACCGACGTGGTAGTATCAAACACATACCTAGAATTTCTTATTGCCGTCGAATCAAACAACGATATATCATACTGATAACCAGGACTTGTATAAAGTAATTTTGAATTAGGTGAAAACTCTAAACCATAAGCGTATTGAGGCTCATCAATAGTTATAGCTTTTTGAAATTCTCCTGTAAGATCGTCGAACCGGACTAATTTAAGCCCATCAGACAAAGTACAATATGCCATTAACTTGTTGTCCGATGAAAATTTCATATAGTTGGATGCGGATTTAGGGCTGGTGTGGATGTTCCCGGGCTTACTAGTCACTGGTGTGGTCCTTACGCCTGTTGCTGTTACTAAGAATGACTTAAGGGTTGAATCCTTGTCTGCATAACACACCCAATAGTCCAGGCCATTCCCATGATGGGTGGCTCCAATTGATTCATAGGAATATCCTGACCAGCCAATTAACACCTGATTTTTTAATATCACCTCTCCTTTTCCTCCGTTTTTAGACATATCAACTTCGTTATAGTAACCACCCTGGCGCTTTCCAGTCTTACCATCCACCGTAAAAACATAATAATTGGTCGCAGAACCTGGCTTGGGGAGAATAACAGCTGATTGCACAGACGAGAAATGTCCTTTAAGGCTTTTTCCGTTTTTCATCACCCGGTGAGTCTTATCCCAAATGACAACCCCATTGGTATAAAACAAAAGGTTCCCATTAGCATCAGCTATACTCGCACAACCTTCTCTTGCATCCATTGCACTATTTGTTAGCGCTTTGGGAGGACTGTGGTTGAAATCAAGACCTGCTTTATTCCCAAAATACCAAATGTTGGCTTCTTTTTGGGCGAACGCGCATGTGGTAAACAGTACAAGATAGAGGACAGTAAACAGACATGTTTTCCGTTTAAGCTGTAAGAACTTGTTTATTGGATTCACTATCACGGGCTTTTATTGGAATACTGCAGTATAATGCCCTACACCCGTCCTTTACTGATATTTGTGATGATTGACACAAACTGTGACAAAATGGTTCTGTCGCATTAGTTCCATATGAATCCAAGAAATACTAATTATCAAGTTTTCCAAGCAGCTAAAGACGGTGATATGAATTCGCTCATGAGCCGGAATCAAATCTGCAATTTGATTCAGCAGGTGCGTTTTACCACTTCCTGAAGGTGAAAGACAAAAGGCACCGACTTTCATCTTGGATCTCCCCTACAATATCAGATTTCAAGAACATCTTTAAGCCAATAATCGATTTGAATGAACGCTCAAATGATGGTGGTGCTTCTACCGGTTTCGGTTTTAAGACACAAAAATCAATCACAATCAAGGGATTCTACTATTCCCTTGTCTTGGTCTTGATACTTTCATTAGAGTGAAATCAGTTTCGATAGGTTCAACCTTAACAAAGGTGTTGACTTATCTGCGAATTTCGACAAACCACAATGTCCCTTTTAGGGTATAGTAAAGCAATACACATAAATGTTACTTGCATCATATTACGTGCTTTTTTAGAGGTGCTATATAGAGCGTCTTTAACGGAAAAGGCACATTCACGAACTAAAAAAATGATATGAAATCACCAATTCTAACTCTTGGGGTTTGTTTAATTAGTCTTTTCTCGAATGCACACAACCTTCGCGTTTCTCACAACGCAGGATGTGCTGGAGACGCTCACTTTGGGTTACATGGCTCATACATTAATATTTACGAGGGCTCCAGTCCATTTGGAGTGGCAGAAGATGCTTCATATGACCTTGCTTCAT
>DIYD01000228.1 GCA_002428905.1 Bacteroidetes bacterium UBA6063
ACTTAAACCGCGCGAAAGAATCCAGATGTTAATGACCAGTGTGAGCAAGAATGCACCGATGGCTAAGCCTGGTACATTAATACCTCCACTTATGTCAACATACGAATCAAAGACCTGTCCTACATCGTTGATCCCCATACCTCGGAACTGTCCGAACATCGACTTAATAGTGTACGATAAGGTCCAGGATTCGATATAGGTGTAGTACGCCATAACGCCAATGTTGGTAAAAATTCCGAAGATTCCGAAATACTTCCAAAAGCGTTTTTTGGTCATGTTATCGAGGATAAATGGGGTACTGTGATCACCATGACGACCACCAAAACGTCCCATACTCCATTCGACCCATAACAACGGAATACCCATGAGCAGGAAGGATACCAAATATGGAATAATAAATGCCCCTCCCCCATTTTCAACTGCTTTTACCGGAAATCGTAAGAAGTTACCTAAACCAACGGCGTTACCGGCCATGGCCAGAATCAACCCTACACGCGATCCCCAGGACTCATTATTTTTACTCATAGTAATTCTGTTATTACAAGACCTGCAATATGAACATTATTGGAGTGAAATGCAACTACTTATCTAAGCCATGTAGGGCTATAAACGCCTAAAACTGTGGAAGTCGTGGCTGTAGTTGCCCGATGGAAGGTAAATGCCTTTTTCGGTTAACGTATCCGTGCGTACCTGACCTGAAGCATGGATAATTGTCTCGGCATCTAGCATCAGGCCTACATGATTGATGTTACCTGCCTTGCTTATGAAAAATGCCAAATCTCCAGATTGGTGTTGTCCGTAATGTACTTCTGTACCGCAAGAAACCTGTTGAGAAGCATCACGAGGTAGTTTAATTCCCGTGGCTTTATGAATTACCTGCATAAACCCGGAGCAATCAATACCCATAAAAGTCTTACCTCCCCAAAGGTACGGAACACCTAAAAACCGCTTTGCGAGTTCAAGTACATTGAGAAGCTCTGGATCGGATGGTGAATCTGGCACTTCACTACCCATTGGGATGCAGGTTCCACTATCCTTAGCAAAATGGAATAACGCGGTGTTTATTCTGGTTCCTGAGAACGACACGGGTTCAAACTGGTTGGCACTTATCCATCCGGTATAACCGTCGTAATCAATACGAATGTTCATCCAGTCCTCAGTACGATCCAAGACCTGGTATGTTTCGCCATACAGGAGCTGAGTAACCATTTCGGCCTGACTCTTCCCTTCGGCACGAACAGGAATGCACGACAACCTACATTGGCCGCGCTCAGCCATTATAAATGTAGATTAGATTTACGTTCTAATAACTGTTCTTCCGTTTCTTCTCGATCTGGATCAGGGACACAACAATCTACCGGACAAACCGCGGCACACTGTGGCTCTTCGTGAAAGCCCTGACATTCGGTGCATTTGTCTGGTACAATGTAATAAACCTCATCCGATACGGGCTGATGTTGCGTATCTGCGTCGGTTACTGACCCGTCTTCCAACGTATAGTTCCCTTTAACTCCTGTTCCATCAGAAATCGCCCATTCGGCGCCTGCTTCATATATCGCATTATTCGGGCATTCTGGCTCGCACGCCCCGCAATTAATGCATTCATCTGTGATGATAATAGCCATGTTTACCTATTTTGTACAAAGATACATTTCTTCCAAATCTGAATTAAATCAAATATGTTGAGAAAGTCGTTTTTTGGCCACTTTATGATTGGGATCTTGCTTGAGTATCTGTTTTAACCAGTAAATTTCATCCGTTAAGGAGTTGGTCATCGACGCCAACAGCGCCATATTCTCCATAGCCTTTACATTATCCGGATCCAATTTTAACGACTCAAGCCACATCGATTTGGCCTGTGCATATTTTCCCTGTTGTGCATACACAAAGCCTAAATTATTTAGTGCCAGATTATACTCTGGAAACTGCAGCAAGCACTCCTTTAACACCAACTCAGCCTCATTTAATCTATTCATTTTTATGAGGTTCGACCCAAGATCGTTTTTGTATTCGAAGTAGGTAGGATCTTTTAATACGGCCAACTCCAACCACTGTATCGCTTTCTCTGTCTGCCCTAAGAAAGCATATGCTTTGCCCACTCTATAACAGGTAACAGCCGTGCGATCTACGTCGGCCAATCGATCTACATTTGAGATAAGTGCTTGCCAGTTCTGCCTTTGATACCACAGATGAATAACCAAATCGGGGTGGTTATCTTGTTTCAATAATTCTTCTGCGCGTTGTTGATAGACGGGCAATGGATCAAACTTCTCATAGTACGTAAGATATGCCTCAATTTGTGTTCGTATTTCCGGATTTGGGTTGTTGACACTGTAGAGGCCTATCACTTCGCCCTCCTTAACATCTTGATGATCGCGATAAACACCAATTTTATGATCGTGCACGCGAACATGTGGAATGTCTTCCGTACCAGATACAGGCATATGACATGTAATGCAATTGTCGTTCTCCAGTGCACGAACAGCCTGGTCTTCCCTGCAGGTTTCCACCTTATGGCAATTCAAACAAGCCTGTTTGAAATACGCCTTTTTAGTCTGCTTTACACTCACATGTGGATTGTGACAGGTGATGCATGAAAAAACCTGATCTCCCTGCTTACGTGTTTCCAGGTAACATGCACTATGCTGAAATCGATCCGAATGGTTCGCCATGTTAAACAACTGTTCACTGTTATCGTACTTCGGCAAATAAATCTCAAACACATCCGACAATACCATGCCGGGCTTGAAGTCGTGAAACGACTTGCCTGATTTTAGTATGTTGTTTCCCTGCAAATGACAACGCTGGCATAAATCAATCTGCCGATCCAGTGAAAGTTTGGCCGGGTTAACAATAGAATAATCAGTCTCCCCTTTGGGCTCCATACCCCTCTGACGCTGTTTAACATGTATGCTTCCTGGCCCGTGACATCGTTCACAATCTATACCGTGTGGAATAGAAGCAAACGCTCTCGAACTTCCAGGCTTCATTACAGGCAGTCCGTTATGACAGCTCATACATTCTTCGTCAATCACGCGACTAAACCGTGAATTTGCTCCTTGTTCGAATCCGGGTGGAAAATCGAGTTTGCCATCCTGGGCATACCACGTAAACGGGGCCTGTACTACATAGTCTCCTTTCTTAATGAGGTGGCTATTGGTGTGTTGGCCCGAACCAATAATGTAGGTAATTTCTTCCTCACGCTTGTACACCGTATCCATGTCTTCAAGTCGGAACTCAAGAACAAACAGGCGGTCATTACGCCAAAACGGATAATAATGAAGGTTTAAGAAGCTGTCATACAGACTTAAATGTTGGGTGAGGTTAGCACTGCTTTTAGTACGTGAAGCCTTGTCGAAGCTTTGGCCCATGCCTGTTTCTACAAACGTTTTCAGCTTGTCGGCATGACACTGACCGCAGACGTTCATCCCCACATACTGGGCAGAATCGCTGTGATTTAAATAGGTCGATTGCGGTGAATCACTTGAATTTGGGGGTGAGCAATACTGGTTTAATACGGCCAGGCCAACAACCAGTAACACAACCCAAACCTGTAGTGATTTGGCATTCATCTATCCAATTTCCGCTTGCCATGCCAGCATTCCACCGGCCAGGTTTTTCACGTTGGTGAAACCTTGTTTTGTCATGTAATCTACAGCTGCCGCACTGCGTTGACCAGAACGGCAATGCACAATGATTTCTTCGTTCTGTATATCGTCTAAATCGTCGATGGTGCCCTGTAAGTCTCCTAATGGAATAAGGCGACCATTTATATTGAATTCCTCATTTTCCCAGGGTTCACGAACGTCAATAATGTGAATCTTTTCCCCTGCGTCTAATCGTTGTTTTAGTTCTTGAACGGTGATTTCAGTCATTCTATTAAAGCTTTATAAGTTTTTCGCTTATTAGATGGTTTTCCCTGGTTTCAATAATAATGGAATACACACCAGAAGGCAAGTGAACTACATCTAGCGTATTGTCTTGCAGAGTGCATGGCATTCTTCTACCGGCCATATCCATAACAATTACAGACTTTGTGGTTTCGGGTAGATGTACAACATCCTCTGTAGGATTCGGATAAAGGTCGAAGTGATCTCCCTTCGTAATTTGTGGCACACTCACATTGAACGGATTTTTCTTTCCGAGTATAGGACGGATCATTGGTGCACCGGATAAATCCGAATTGCTGTTCTGAAGCCAACCATCACCGATATTGAAGTAGATGAATTCATTGGTACGTCCTGCGTCAAGGATGTATCCGTTATTCTTATCAAAGCCCACGGTTAGGTTAAACTCACGTTCTTGCTTCCAACCTATGTAAAACTTGCCGGCGGGCAAGGCGATTGTCGAATCGAGATCAATCGTGTAGAAACCTCTGTTGGATTGCCCCTCAAGGACTTCACGCACCAAAAATGTTTTCTCATAAATCAAATCGTCTTCACCTCCGCCAAAGGCAATATCGCCCCAAATCTGGAAGTCAAAGCGCTGCCTTTCGTTATCCTGGGTATTGTACGTTATGAGCAGATCAACTGCACGTAAGGTGTCGGCTTTCTTTAGATCAAACTCCAACACAATGTAACCTTCGTCTGCTCTAAGGTCGTTAAATCCAAAACCCGATTCAGCGGTGCCGTCATCGTAGGCATAATACCGTGGAAACACCTGCTGAACATGCATTTGGTTGTTGTTCCGGAATAAAACAGGGTCAGGTATACCCCCACTAATCTGTGTATAAATAGATCGATCGATAATCACCGGGTAACTCGTATCTGGCAAAGCATCAAAACTGTAACCGGGTATGCTTCGAAGTGCATAGTCCATTGAGTCAATATTGCCCGCATTGGATGAAAAGTCTGTTGAATCCAGCTTTACATCCTTATACCTCGCGTAAAGCGCTACCTCAGCATTCGCTGTATCAAAATCAAGGTTAGATACGTAAAAACGCACCGCATTAGCTGCCTGAGATACGTCAGCAAGAAAATGATCGTAAGGCATTGCCGCGTAATCCTTTAGCAAAGAAGTAGGCCTACTTTGTATTGCTAAATCGCGATAATAACGGTCATTATACGATCTGTTCTTGTCGATATAAATGTGATCAAGATGCCATTGGTTATTGTTCCCCCAGCGATGGGTAAAATTCACGAACATGAACTGAAAAGTCTCGTGAAGAAACTGCTCCTTATCAATGGCTATTCGGATCTGTTTGAATTCATAGTCGGTACTGCCATTAACCGCCCACATTTGAGCCCAGTTGTCGTCTTTATCTTTGAAAAGCAGTTTAAACGAATCGTTTGTGGTGATTAAATCACCTCTGCCTCGAGGTTGATAAAAAAAGCTCAGATAAATGGAATCAGAAAGTGCATAGGGTTGACCGCCTTTATTATCTAAGTTGATGAATTGAGAGGTCAATGTATCACCATAATCCAATTGTTCCTTTTCGATTGACGTGTAGGGCAAACCTTCCTCATTTAAGAAATCAAAGGTTGCCACGCCATAGCTTGGTGGATGTTCGGCCATATCCCGATTGATAAAGACATGATTGTCTTGCCACTTGCTTGAATCCGGGTAGATCAACGTAGTTGTAAAATCTTCAAAAAATGGAAGGTCTATAGTATCTCTAAAACTCGTTTTATGAAGTTTGTTGGGACGGTTCCATTCGTAATTCGGGTTTTCCTTCAGGTACGACTGAATTGTTGGGTTCGATTGTAAGGGTTTCAGACCGATCTGTGCAAACGTATTGTGCGTTAACAATAGTAGCAGTAATGCGGATCCAAATTTCTTAATTGACATGTAATGCATTGATATCTAGTCAAACGTTCACCTTTCGGCTGATATTGCGGCAAATTTAGAGTTTTAAGAATAAGACGAGATACTGACAGAAAACTTTGTTAACCCGTTATTTCAGAACGGTGACCGTACCTTTATAATTCCGCTTGATATTATCGATTCCCGTACTCTCAATTATGTATACGTAAGCCTCATTTTCAACAACTTCACCCTCATAGGTTCCATCCCAACTATCGTAAAGTGTTTCACTTTCAAAAAGTTTCTGGCCCCACCGATTATAAATTCGAATCTTATAGTCTTTGATGTACCATCCCGGGGTAACAAACTTATCGTTTAAGCCGTCATCATTCGGCGAGAATGCGTTCGGCACATGCAACCAACTGTGCACAGAGATGCAGTCTTCATTCGATATACTTATGATCTGTCCGGTATCGGAATCCTCATAGAACTTATGACCAATAACGCGATAGCAGAAATGTGGTCGAAGATTCAATTTGGTTTCCATGTCATAGAACAGTGTATCATCTCCTGAATTCGTATATCCAAGCGAATAGAAACTTCCATCGGGCTCTTTACGTTGAACTTCATATTTATCTACACCAACCGGCCAGTCTTCATAATAGCTCCAGGTAAGCACCGGACGTTGATACAATCCGGTATCGGCACTCAATAAAATGGTCTTACCAATGTTACTATACGGACTTTCATCATCGCATACGTCTACCGCTTTTACCCGATATACATACGATTGACTATCGACTTCTACTACCCGATCATCTATGGCGAAATCCGTTGAAGGCACCGTATTAAGTACGCGATAATTCACGCCCTGATCTATGGATTTCTCCAGGATGTAGCGGTCAATTGGCATTTTTGAATAAGGTGTTGGAGCCCACTCAAGACGAACGTATTCATCGTGCTGCACCGTAGCTCGAACGACTTCATTTGGAGGAAGCGAGTTCACGTAAATAGGTGTTGCCTTACACGTATCACTCCAACTCACTTGCCTGTTCCCAGATCTTTCCTTAGCCAGAATTCGATACGTGTGCGTCGCATAACACAAGATGTTTGTATCAACGTATTCCAACGTTTGGCCATCCACCGAATCGAGCAAGAAGAATTTACCATTGGTATCTATATCTTCCCGGTATATGAAATAGGTTTCGACATCTCCCCAACCTGAATAGGCATTCCAGTTTATTCTACTCTGGTTTAACTCGCCTTGTGCCGAGACTTCCACCGTACAATCCGGATCGCTTTTCAACGTATCACTTATCAAGCCACAAGCGTTACGCACAGCCACCTTACCGCAATACACATTGTGCAACGTATTCACATTGGAAACAACCAGCCTGGTTTGATCAACATCATAAATCTCTTTAAACAAGCCATCGTCATGATATATGAGATAGCTCTTAAAGTCTGGTATACCACTTCTTTTGTAATCGATTAAGTAGGAGAAATCATCTTCCACACTTACACGCAGTAAATCCGTTGGATCAGGTGGGATGGTATCACCCACTTTCAGCAGCTCTATCGATTCCAGCGTATCTGTACACCCAATAGCATCGTGAATGACAAGCCGTACGCCAACCGGGCCTACTTTATCAAAAATTCGAATGACTTCAGGGCCACTATACGTTGAACCATCGTCGAATACCCATTCCCAGGCAGTTAGCGTGGTATCCGACAGTGAATTATCCTGTACGGTAATAGTATTGCCAACACAAACTTCATTATTCTGTGTGATAAAGTCCGCTTCGATACGTTTGATAACCACCTGTTTTGTGGTATCACCTGTACAACCGTGAGGTGTTGTAACACTTAGACTTACGTCATATGTACCACCCACATCATAGGTATGTGTAGGGTTGCAATCGTCCGTTGTATTTCCATCACCAAAGTCCCAGGAGCAATTCGTTTTATATCCCGGAGGCCAACTCTGGTTTACAAACACCGATGGAATACCCGGACACGGTCCAACCACCTCAAAATCCGGAATTGGATTCGGGTAAACATAGATCGTATCAATAGGTGGATGCGTGTATTTGCAACCAAAAGTATCTTTTAATGTAAGTAATGGGATAAACCTGCCGGTATCCTGATATGTGTGTGTAACCTTTAACTCGTTCTTATGAATGTTACCATCACCAAAGTCCCAGGTAAACTCTGTACAATTTGATGTATCTCCTGTAAACGTTACTTCCAACGGAACACAACCTTCTTTCTTATCAAAGACATAATCGCCGATTGGACCATTCACCAGAATGAACGCCGGATAGGTAAAGGAGTCCTGACACCCCCATTCGTCTGTTACTTTCAAACTTACATCAAAGCTTCCCGCTTCGAGGTACAACTTACTTGGATAGCGTTCTTTAGAAGAAGTGCCATCTCCAAAAGTCCACTCCCAGGAAACAATGCTCCGCAGACCGTTTAACGTGGAACGGTCTTCAAACTGAACCAGTAACGGTGGACATTCTTTGATCAAACTATCTGCAAAAAACTTGGCTTGCAGCACTTCGTTGTTGATATCAACGGTGTCTTGTAGCCGTGTTATACAGCCATTTTCATCCTTCATAAACAACTTCACAACGTATACACCCGATGAAGCATATTTATGATTGACAACTTTCAATGTTGAAGAGTTTCCATCACCCAAATCCCAGTTGTACTCCCAGTTCTGATCGTCAACCGGATCGTTGAACCTTGGGGCAAAAATAAACTGACGGCCTGAGCAATCTTTGAACCTGGAGATGCGCATTTCAGCATTTTTGGTTCCGAAAACTTCAAATTCAAATTCGTCTGAGCCGCTGCATCCATTGGAATCGATTCCAATCAACGTGATTGGCCATTTCCCGTCATTAGGGCCAGGTTTATAAAGTTCTATCACTTTATCTCCCTTCTTTGTTACCGGAAAGGTATCTGGACCAACAGTCCAAAACAATTGAATAAATTCTTTAGGATCGGAGTTGGAAGTAAGCTTGACATTAACCGGCCCGCACGAGGGTGTACCTGTAATATTTCCATCAACTATAGGACCTGTCACATCTAAAGAGGCGGTATCCGTTTTAACGCACCCACCCGTGGCAGACGTATCCATTACCTGATATTTGATGGTATAGGTACCTGGCGTTTTGGCAGGAATTGTAACGAAACGAGTGGTAAACGTATCGGTGCTGTTGATAATCCACTGATACGACAGATAAGGTAGGCTCGCCTGACCACTCATCGTAAGTGTTGATGGTGCACATAACTCTCCAGACAGGTTCATATACCCCGAAAAAGAAGGTTTGGGTCGATAACCAAATTCTACCGAATCAACGCACTGGCTTGTGAAGTTGTAAGCACGCAATTTTGCTCTGTTTGCTGTATCCGTTCCAATCCTGATAATAGAGTCGTATAACAGTGCTTTGTTTACCGTCCAGTCGATACTGTCGAAATACTTTGAAGTATTGGCCAGAATCATGATATCATTCGCACAGGTATCATGCAACGGCGTAATTCGCGCCACTGGAGGCAGAATAAAAATACGTTTCGATAATATCGCTGTATCATAACATCCACGATCACCAAGGATGAGTTGAACATCATAATATCCGGTATCCATGTCTCTGGCAACAAAACCGAAATCCCATTGATCCCCACCTGGTAAACTTCCAAAACTTGTGTCCCGTGGTGTAGGATGCGTATAACTCAAACTCCAGATGACCTCATCAACTGAATCCTTATAAACCGGATCCGTTAAGTTTCGTATGAATGCCTGTTGAGCGTTACACAATGTATCTGGCCCTGGACTAATTTTTGGCGGACGCTTTTTCCCCACCTTTACTTCTAACTCAGCTCTTCCCCGGCAACCTTCTTTTGTCAGCACATCAAGCGTGACAGTATATATCCCTTCTTTGTTATAGGTATGTGTAACGGTGGTAGGAGAACCACTATCAATAAATTTTGAATTCCCATCGCCAAAGGTCCAGGTTTGTGATTTAACGTCATTTGGATCAAGCGCTGTGGTATTTGTAAAGGTCACTGTCATTGGCTCACAACCCGAAGTGTCTGGTATTGCAGTGACATCAATTGGACGTATTTGGATGAGTTTTACCAGTGTATCCGACTCACAACCCGCGAAGTTTGCAGATACCAACTTCAACACATAAGAACCTTCTGTGTTAATCGGAATTGTACCCGATTTTCGGTTTAACATGTGAACATCGTTAAGCAGCCAGGTCCAACGTGAACCGCCTGAACCCACATCATCAACCTCCAGATTAAAAGGAACCAGACAGGTAATACTATCATTCACCTGAATTTTCGGTGTGGGGCTTTCCTTTACCTTAACAATGTTGTCGTAGGTCTTCTTTTGGGTGCATTTACCGTTCTTCGAAACGGTTAACGATACCTTGTACACACCAGGAGCAGTATAGGTAGTCCCTGCATTTCGAGTTTGTGAGGTCTTGCCATTTCCGAACTCCCAGTAATAGGAAAAACCGGAAGCTTGAGGTGAGCTTTGGTTGGTGAACGACACATCCATAGGAACACAACCGTCGATATCGCTAATATCAAAATCTACCTTGATTGGATTTATATTGATGTACGATGGATAAGATCGTGTAGATTTACATCCATGTTTATTTGTTACCGTTAGGGTAACCGTGTAACTGCCGTTCTTCGTATATTCATGGCTTGGGTTTTCCAAATTGGACTTGGTACCGTCACCAAAATCCCATTCAAACTTGTCGCCCGCTGCCTTGTTTTTTGTAAGGTTCTTGAAATTTGCTTTTAGTGGAGGGATACATTCAAATGTTTCGTCGGCTTCAAAGTCTACATCGGGTCTGGGCCAGACTGTAATGATATCGTCTTTCTTGATTTTGTGCTCACATTTGTTTTCATCCACCACGAGCATGGACACAGAATACGTTCCTGCATGTTTATATCGATGAAATCCAGTCTTTGAAATCAGTGTATTGCCATCTCCAAAATCCCAGGTCACCTCATCAATATCACCTGTTCCTTTCACCGACTTGTTGTTGAAGGTAACATCCAACTCTACGCAGCCTTCTTTTTTATTCGGGTCGAAGTTGGCTTTGGGAATCTGAAAAACCTCGATATAACCGGTTTGGGTTTTGGTGTTGCTATTTCCTGAAGCATCTGTAACCTTTAGCGTAACGGTGTACGTTCCGGGTTTATAGAAAATGGCGGATGGATTCTTCTTTGTCGAAGTATTTCCATTACCGAAAGTCCAGTAATAGGAAGTAACTGAACCCGTGCTGTTGTCTTGAAAATTTACGGTAACCGGTGTACAACCTTTGGTTGTATCGGCGGAAAAATTAGCCACGACCTGTCCTTGGGCCACAAAAGCCAGGCAAAAGAGCAATAACGTGGTCAGGCACTTGGTCATTTTCCGCAAAGAATGAACAAAGATAAGACGTTCAGCAGTGACTTTAAGTTGCTTAAGAATCAAAAAAAGGTCAAGTGTCGTTAACTTTAATGCCGAGAAGTTAAATATGAACACGATTTTAAAGCTCGAAGAGGCGGCCCAATTTGCGGTTTGCCTCTGGTTATTCAGTCAGCTGCAACTTTCCTGGTGGTGGTTTGGCGGATTAATTTTAGCCCCTGATATTGGAATGCTGGGATATGCATTAAATAAGCGAATCGGGGCATGGACTTACAACATTTTCCATCACAAAGGACTTGCCGTTGCCTTAGGTGCACTGGGCTATTTTACGGGTAGTCAGGGATTAATGCTCTCAGGGATTATACTCTACGGACACGCAAGTATGGATCGAATCTTCGGATATGGTCTGAAGTATAACGATAGTTTTCACCACACCCATTTGGGTTGGTTGAAACAAAAGGCGTCGTAATTATTCTTCAGGTGGATCAAAGTCGCCTTCGTCTCCGGCCATACCATCTTCGGCTTCAAGTTCACCTTCCTCCTTATCGCGGTCACGCATAATACCGACCACCAGGTCAACTTTAGAGTGCCGCTGAATACTTGTGCCCGGATCAATAACCCGATCTGTTCCTGCAAAACGCTGCTCGATTACAGGTTCGCTGTTGGGATCTTTAATTTCATCAATGGGTTTTTCAATCTTCTCCGCTACGCTTAAACCTCTATTTTCCAGTATTCGAATGGCTTGTTTGTAAGACGCCTTACCTGCAAGGTCAGGCATGGATACATTAGGCACTACGTCAGAGTTGAGCACCAGATATACCTTCCG
>DIYD01000232.1 GCA_002428905.1 Bacteroidetes bacterium UBA6063
TGATCTGGGGTGATGTTATCACGCCTTTTATCCTAGGCGATGAATGGAGCACAGCCGGACTAATGGTTCAGATCATTGTGTTATTCTATTTTGTAATGTCGATATCGAGCCCGTTCGCCTCCGCCTTTGAAGTATATGACCGACTTGACCTTCAGTTTGTCTATACCACTGTTTTCCTCTTTGTAGCTGGTGCCAGTTTGTACATTACGTTAAGTCTAACAGATAATATATACTACGCTCTAATTGCCTTTAGCTTTTCAGGAATTCTGGTAAGACTAGCCATGATGTATTCATGTTTCAAACTCATGGGTGGCAGAATATTTGGCAAAATCATACTGGGTATAGTTATAATTGCAATGCTCACCGGTGTATTATTTACGGTGAGACAGGCATTTTCATGAGTATCTTAAAACATATAGCTAAATCCATAGATGGCCTGGTGTTCAAACCGGTCATGCTTTTGGCTTACCCTAGATTTAAGAACCTATATCCCGGTCAAACGTACTATTATCAGCTCTTTAAACGATACTTCTACCGACAAAAAATTCTTCGAATAAACGGCCGTGTACCCTGGCCGGTTGATTTTCGATCGCAGGTGGTTGGATGGGAACACATTACAAAAGATGCATATTCATACCCCGGAGGAAGCATTGGTTGCTACATCAATGGAACCGGTGGATTACACATAGGTTCGAATGTAATCATCGGGCCAAACACGATAATAGCTACAACGAATCATTCGCATAGCGATCATAAACAAACGGCAAAAAAGAAAGGTATTCACATTGGTAATGATGTGTGGATTGGCGCCAATTGCAGCATTGTTGCAGGTGCCGTTATTGGAGACAATGTAACCGTTGGCGCAGGTTGTTATATACGGGATGAAATACCCGCAAATAGCATCGTTAAACTGAGCGACAACCACGTTCAGGTTATACCGAAACGAAGGGAAAAACAGCCCTAAAAAAACTAACAAAAAAGCTTTTTCTTTTATTGAAATTAGTTCTACCTTTGCAATCCTTAAAAAAATTGCAATGGCAAACCATAAGAGTGCATTAAAAAGAATCAGAAGCAACGAGGCTAAAAGAGAGCGTAACCGTTATCAGCATAAAACCACTCGTACCTGGATCAAAAAGGTACGTAACTCTACAAACAAAGAAGAGGCTCAAGGTTTATTGAAGGAGACATTCTCTATGATGGACAAGTTGGCAAAGAACAACATTATCCATAAAAACAAAGTTGCAAACTTGAAAAGCAGCTTAACACGTCACGTAAACTCGTTGTAAGAACCGGTTTAAAGACTTAAATAAATTACGGAAAGGCTTTTGGTATCGTACCAAAAGCCTTTTTTTTGTGCTATGCCAAACTATGTAACCTTGAAAAACCGTTCCAGGGATGAACGTCCACGTGAAAAATTAATTCAACACGGTAAACACACCTTAAGTAATGCCGAACTTCTGGGTATCCTCATCTCCACGGGAAGTAAAGAGCGGTCTGCCATCGATTTGGCCCGTGACATCCTAAAAGAAGCTCAAAACAATCTCAACAATCTAGCTCGATTCTCGGTATCGGATTTGTGCAAAATTCCGGGTATCGGACCGGCAAAAGCCATTACGATTTTAAGTGCCATTGAAATTGGAGGTCGAAGAAATGCCGAAGATGCCATTCAACTTAAAAAAGTGACAAGCAGTGTACAGGCATATCGGTACATTGCCCATAAACTATCCGACAAAAGACACGAAGAGTTTTGGATCATTTTACTCAACCGTGCCAACCAAATCATTGGCGACGTTCGGGTGAGCCAGGGTGGAATAAGTTATACTGCTGTTGACCCTAAAATGGTCTTCAAACACGCAATTGAACTTGGTGCTTCGGCCATCATTGCCTGTCACAACCACCCCAGCGGAAGTCTTTCCCCAAGCGAGTCGGACAATAAACTCACCAGGAAGTTGGTTACTGCGGGCAATCTTCTGGATATCAACGTACTCGACCACCTGATTGTTACAACAAATGATTACTTCAGCTATGCCGATTACGACAAACTACCTCGAATTGACACAGAATAAACCGTTGGTCAAATTACCAGGCTTCCAATCTTTTTTGAGTGTACATTTGTTGTTCGAAAAACGGAAATATGAGTTCAAAGAGGTACGCTATTATTTTTCTAATTCTCATGGCTTTGCTCACGGGTCTTTTTCTACTGAAAGACATGAAGCAGGACGACACATCGGAGAACAAAGTAAGATCGTTTCATGTAGAACGCCCCGAAGAAGTACAACTCATCTTCATGACAGATCGTACTGGCGACAAACAGATCTACCTTCGAAAGCAAGAAAATGGCTCCTGGACAGTTAACGATGAGTACCCAGCATCAAAGAAGCGCGTTGACTTCCTATTGAACGAAACAATGGCCAATCTAAAGGTACAAGGGCCGGCACCTAAGGCGGCGGTCGACAATGTTATTTCGTACATGAGCATCAACGGGATTAAGGTTGAAGTGTACACTGAAAACCTCGACAATCCTGAACTGACTTATACAGTTGGCAACACAACACCAAGTCAATTGGGCACCTATTTCAAGCTTCCGAACGACAACACCCCAATGATCATTCAAATTCCGGGTTTCGACGGATTTGTGAACTCGCGTTATTCACTGGAACTGGACGACTGGATAAGTCGCAGAGTATTCGCCAGCACCAAGGAAGAAATTAAGTCTGTCTCCGTAAACTATCCCGACAGTGCCAAGAACTTTAAATTAAGCAAAACAGCTTCGGGGAATATCGACTTCACCTCAGAGATAACTGATGTGAACAATGGTGCTGTAAAATCGTACCTAAACTTATTTGAGCGGTTAAACTTTGAGACCTACGTTTACACCACTTCTGACTCGTTAAAAGATTCTTTACTTCAAGCCATTCCATTTTGCACCATACGTGTGGAAAGCACAAACCGTGGAGTGGACGAACTCCAGTTTTATACCAAGAAATCGCACGACAAAATGCATGGTTTATACGACAAGGATGGCAACAAACTTGCACACGACCCGAGCAGGTTTTATGCCCTTTACAACAAAATGGATCGCGTGTTGATTGTACAGGATTATACTTTTGGTAAGGTTCTGCAAACGGCAAGTAATTTTAGCCTAAGCCAAGCCGAGTAATGCATCTCCTCGATTGGTCCATACTCTTTGCAACACTCATTGGCATATCTGTCTATGGGATACTGAAAACACGTGGTGCACGAACCAAGGAAGCGTATTTGGCTTCAGATCGGGACACACCTTGGTGGGCCATTGGCTTATCGATAATGGCAACGCAAGCAAGTGCCATTACCTTCATTTCTACACCCGGTCTAGGCTATGAAAGTGGGTTGGAGTTTGCTCAATTCTACCTGGGCCTGCCCATAGCAATGGTTATTGTTGCCGTTGCCTTCGTACCATTTTACCATAAGCTCAAGGTATTTACGGCATACGAGTTTCTTGAAAGTCGGTTTAACCTAAACGCACGTTTACTCACGGCCTTTCTCTTTCTTGTTCAACGCGGTTTAGCCGCTGGAATTACCATCTATGCCCCGTCAATCATACTAAGTCAAATCCTTGGACTCCCCCTGTATATCAACATTTTGGTCATTGGCTTACTGGTGATTATCTATACGGTTTCGGGAGGCACTAAGGCCGTTACCCAAACCCACAAACATCAAATGGCGGTGATTTTCCTCGGACTTTTCGTGGCGTTTGGTTTTTTGATCTATTACATCCGACAGGATATAAGCTCGGATCAATTGTGGACACTGGCCAATACCAACAACCGATTGGACCTGCTTAACTGGGAGTTTAACTTAAGTGACAAGTACAACGTTTGGTCGGGTGTGCTTGCTGGAACATTCTTAATGCTGTCTTACTTCGGTACAGATCAAAGCCAGGTACAGCGATATCTCTCGGGCAAATCGATCAAGGAAATTCGAACGGGATTGTATTTCAATGCGGTATTAAAGATACCCTTACAAGTCTTCATTCTGTTTCTGGGCGTTCTCGTTTTTGTGTTTTACAGAACTCATCAACCCCCAACACATTTTGATCAGCAGGCGATCGAGCATGTCATGCAGGTAGGCTCATCTTATGAAAAGGACTTTTTAGAGTTGAAAACCGAAAAGGAACAGGTGTTTAATTACCAGGCCGACCTGATCAAAAATGATTTCAATCGCTATGAGCAGGAGAAAGGTGAAATCAATGCTGAAATTGAGCGAATAGACGAATCAATAAACGATGTCATCCATCGTTCGGGTTACAGTGCACAAGTTGAGAAAGAAAGTGATTTTGTGTTTATCACCTTCGTACTGAACCACTTACCCATCGGATTAATTGGTTTGCTTATGGCCGTTATTTTCTCCGCAGCCATGTCGTCAACTGCAGCCGAACTCAATGCACTTGGGACCACTTCTGTTATCGATTTTTACAGTCGACTCACACCCGAAAACAAACAACGCAACACGGTCTTAATGAGTCGTTTAATCACAGCTGGATGGGGTATCATCGCCATTTCCTTTGCACTGGTAGCTCAATTCCTGGATAGTCTGGTGGAAGCAGTTAACATTTTAGGCTCCTTATTCTATGGAACGGTATTAGGCATCTTCTTAATCGCCTTCTACTTTAAGCGCATTACAGGCAACACAGTCGTAATTGCTGCGATGTTATCTGAACTCATCGTTCTGGCACTCTATTTCTTCGCCGATCAAATAGGAAGTTTTCTACACATTGATCTGAATATCGGCTTTCTATGGTTTAATGTAATCGGTGCTGTTCTAACCATTGTTTTTGCCTTTACCGTTCAAATTTTAAGACCTTCGGCCAGGTAAAACAGATGTCATACCGGGCAGTGGAATCCACTATTCACAGCTAGAATCGTTATATTCGTTAATTCTTAAGCGCACGAATGAAACAACTATTTGCTCTGATCATAGGTGCCACTCTAACTACTACCTACGTTAACGCCCAGTCGACTAAAGACACGGCGAGCACCCCCTATTGGATCGATATGATGGCCGATCCATCCATTAACTTCTACAAAACGCAACGGGCTTTTAACCTGTATTGGGAAAATAGAACCGTTGAAAAGGGAAGCGGATACAAGCCGTTTAAACGTTGGGAATACAACATGTCTCAATTGATTGACGGACAAGGAAATATCCCCGTGCCCGGTTTCTACGAAAGTGAAGTTGAGCGCTATCTGCAATTGCGTGGGACCAGCTTTGGTCCGGGTGGTGTAGTCATAGGTGGTGTTCCAGGGAACGGCTCTGCAACATGCAATACCGACGGAGACTGGAAAGAAATTGGTCCATACACCATGCCTTCGAATCGAACCGGACAACCGAACGGTCTTGGGCGGATAAATGGACTTGCCTTCCACCCTACCGACTCGAATATCATTTACGCGGGTGCACCCGCAGGAGGTGTATGGGTATCGGAAGACGGAGGTAAAACCTGGAGCACGAATACCGATTCTCTAGCCACACTAGGTGTTTCATCCATTGCAGTTGACCCGGTTCATCCCGACACCATCTATTTGGGCACAGGAGATAGAGACGCGAACGATTCCTATGGCAGAGGAATATTTAGGAGTACCGATGGTGGACAGACCTGGAAACAATCAACAACGGGCTTAGGTAATGCGACCATAGCGCGCGTTATCATCGATCCTTCAGATCACCACACCTTATTGGTTGCAAGTACCACTGGGATCTACCGTTCTACGGATGCCGGTAACAGTTGGACACGTACTTCAACCGGAAGCTATAAAGACATTGCATTTGATGCCGCAAATTCGAATTACGTATATGCAAGCCGCACCAGCGCCCGTTTTTATCGAAGTACGGATAATGGGGCGTCCTGGTCTCAGGTGACAACAGGTTTACCGACTGGAAAATCGAGAATGGGAATAGCCGTTACACCAGACGACTCGAACTTCGTTTACGCCATTGTCACCAACCAACGCAGTTTTGCGGGCTTATACCTTTCTACCAATCGGGGTCAGAGTTTCACCTTGATGAGCGATAAACCGAATATCATGGATTACTCGCACCTTGGATCGGGCACCGGCGGTCAGGCATGGTACGATCTCGATATTGCAGTGCATCCGGATGATAAAACCATCGTGACGGTTTGTGGTGTCAACGTCTTCCAGAGCATTGACAGCGGAAAAACCTGGAAGATTAATGCCCACTGGGTGGGAAGCGGAGGAGCACCTGCTGTGCATGCCGACCATCATATTATGGAGTATCAACCCGGCACACAAACGCTATACAGTGGCAATGACGGAGGTGTCCATTTCACAAAAGATTTAGGCAAAACATGGACCGAGATTAGTGAAGGCATAGGCATTGCCCAAATCTATCGAATAGGACAAAGCGCCACACATCCAAACCACCTCATAAACGGATATCAGGATAACGGCACCGGTTTACTGGAAAACGGCAATTGGAATACTGTTGTTGGGGGAGACGGCATGGACTGTGTTATCGACCCATCAGACGTAAACTACGCCTATAGCGACCTATATTATGGCGATGTTCGACGAATGGTCAATGGCTATTACAACGGTAAAATAGCGGCTGAAAACCGAAACGGAATTACCGAACGAGGAGGCTGGGTAACCCCATTTGTGCTTCGAGAAGGCACACCAGGCACTATGTTTATCGGATACAAAAACATTTGGCGTTCAACCAACATCAAAGCAGCTTCGGCGGCCAATGTCACCTGGACAAAGATATCCAACAATGTAGCAGGTTCGAATTCTCAAAACATAACGGCACTTGAAAACTCACCGGCGAACTCAAACGTCCTGTATGTTTCACGTGCTGGCAATAAGTTCTTCAAGTCAACTAATGTAAATGCTGGTACACCAACATGGACCGACCTTACAGCTAAACTTCCAAATAATGCGAGTGTACTGTTCATAGAAAGCCACTCTAAAATGGCCAACAGGGTATGGATCTGCCAGTCAAACAAGGTGTATCAATCCGATGATGGAGGGAATACCTGGACGAACATTTCCAACGGCCTGCCAAACATACCAATGTTATCATTGGTTCATGACACCAGCAGCAAGAAAGGCGGCATTTATGTGGGATCCTACATGGGTGTTTTCTACAAAGACACCACTATGAGTGCTTGGGAATGGTTCAACGACAACATGCCTATACATACCCGTGTTCGCGATATTGAAATATTTTATAGTCCAAAAGGACGAGACTTTAGCCACGTGGTTTGTGGAACGTATGGCCGGGGCAACTGGCGGTCTCCACTCTATGACGAAGATCAGCAAACCCCAGTGCCCGATTTTCGCATTGAATCGCCACAAGCGTGTATGGGCGAAGCCATTCGGTTTACAGACTCATCTACCAATCTCCCAACAATGTGGTATTGGAGTTTCAGTCCGAACACCGTGACTTATGCCAATGGCACAGACAGCTGTAGTCAGCATCCTGAGGTCATATTTAATGCCACTGGAAAATACACCGTCAAACTCATTGCCGAAAATTGCGCGGGTTATGATTCACTGGAAATTGTAGACGGCGTTGAGATATTCCAACCGATTCGATCCGCGACCTGTCAACCTAAGACACAGTTCCCTCAATTTGGAACCGGTGTAGGTATTTTTGACCTATCGGTTGATCGCTACTCCTTCTCTTCTGGCGATGCCCGGTCTGAAGGCGAATACATAGATCAGGCATGTACGAAAGTATTGTATCTCAAATCCGACACGTTCTACCTCACTCAGGTCACCAATGGATTAACCTACAATGAATATGTAAGAATTTACATTGATTTTAACGACAATGGGAATCTAGAAGATGCCGGTGAACTCGTATTCGATGAGAGTGGCAGCAAGATTCATAATGACACCATTAAAATCCCTGTGAACGCAAAGGCAAATACCTTACTACGTATGCGTGTTATGAGTGATCGAAGCGCAATTCAGCATTCATGTGACACACTGCGTTACGGTCAAACCGAAGACTATGGTGTTGTACTGGAACCACGTATCCCGGTGCCACATTTTGTGGTAGATACAAATCGAATTTGTCAGAATGAATTTGTAACACTCACCGATAGCAGCCAGGGATCCATCTACAAATGGCGATGGTACTTAGGCAACTACAGTTTAAAGACATACAAATCTGATTCTGCCGGACCCGTCACCTATAACTTACCTGACACCGGATGGTATTATGCAGAGCTCGTGTTGAATGATAGCATTGTATCTAAGCGGGTAGATTCATTGGTTTATGTTGCCCCTAAACCAACCGCTGCCCTCACAGTAATTGGTGGTTCAATAAACGCTTGTGAAGGTGAGAGCATCCGACTTAAAAATACAACCGACCAGAAATCGGGAGACTTCGCGTGGTTCAAAGACAACGTTAAAATGGGTATTCTTGACGACTCGATCATCACATTAGGAAACGTGTTCCTGGCCGATTCCGGCACCTATTTCTCTACAATCACACACCTGGGATGCCAAACCATCTCAAACAGTGTAACGGTTAAAGTGAATGCCAATCCAACAGCAGATTTTGACATCTCCAATCTTGATAGTTGCCTGGCTACAAATACCTTAAGCACCTTGAACAATACCAGCATTTCAGCTGGTACGCTCACGCATAGTTGGAATTTTGGCGACGGAAGCACTTCCAATGGTACAACGCCATCGCATAGCTATTCAGACACCGGTAGTTATACCATTGAACTTGCCGTATTATCCGATAAAAATTGTAGCGATACCATTCGCAAAAGCCTGAATATCTGGTCAAGCCCAAACGCTGATTTTAGCATTAACGCTTCCCCTCAATGCTTCACAAACAACAATTTTAGTTTTACCAATGGCTCTTCCATTAATGCCGGTGGGTTGACCTATTTCTGGGATTTAGGCAACGGAAAAACAGCAAGTGCACTGAACGCTGGAGAGCGATATACCTCTATTGATACATTTGACGTACAGCTCATAGCTGTTTCAGATAAAAACTGCGCCGACACCACAGTCAAGGAAGCCATTACCAGTCCAAACCCGGTAGCTGACTTCCGAATTGATGTAATCGACAGCTGTTTCAACAACAACGCTTTCGATTTCGTAAACCAGAGTACTATTTCTAGCGGCACCATCTTTTCAAACAACTGGGATTTTGGTAACGGAAACTCC
>DIYD01000284.1 GCA_002428905.1 Bacteroidetes bacterium UBA6063
AAAGTCTAAAGTAAAAGCCGAAATCGAGGCTCAATAATTTTTTTGTCAGGTATTGTCCCGTTGTGCGACCAACGCACATATAAAAAACGGGAATAATGAAAAAAACACATTTACTATTTACGCTTGTTTTGGGTTTCTCGCTTACACTTTTCATTCAATCGTGTAAAGAAGATGAAGAGCCAGAACCAGCAGCAGAAGAATTCATTGCTGACGACGCAAGTTTTGCCAATTGGGCAAGTTGGACGTTGGTTGACACCAAAAATGGAGTAGACCCTTCTCTTGGAGGTGCCCATGCAGGTAACGACAGTACAGCGGTTCGTAAAATTTATGTAAAAGACGGACAGAAAGCTGTAGGCGGAACCTACCCAATCGGAACGCTTGTGGTTAAACACATGAAGAGCGACAGCATGGAAATGATTACGGCCATGGCAAAACGTGGCAATGGCTTTGACGCCGCGAACAACGACTGGGAGTACTTCGTAATTCAAAACGACGGTAAAATTGTTGTTGACGGAGGCACCACAATGCGTGGAAGCACCGGCCTTATGGGCGGTATGTGCGTAGGTTGCCACGCCAAAGCATCGGAAGACTACATCTTTACGAAATAAAAAGACAGTTTTTCAACCTTTTCGAATAACTCTGACAAGACAAAGTGTCTAGTTAGTTCAACGGTAAGCCCCTCAGTGTAGGGGCTTTTTGTTGGTTCAAAGAATTGAATATCGCTAATTGAATTATCATTGTATATCATGATCGAATTCTTAGAAGGACAGGTTGAAGAAATATCCCCCACACACCTCGTCATACAGGTGAATGGTATTGGCTATTTTGTGCATATCTCCCTGAATGCCTATGAGCACTTGTCGGGCAAAAAACAATTGCGCATCCTTATCCATCAATCGATAAAGGAAGACAGCCACACTCTCTTTGGGTTCTATAACCATACCGAACGATCTATTTTTCGGCATCTGATCAGTGTAAGTGGTATTGGACCGTCAACCGCCCGTATGATTTTATCGTCGCTCAATCAAAATGACATCATTGGGGCAATATTGAATGGAAACGTACCGTTGTTAAAATCGATAAAAGGAATTGGCCCTAAAGCAGCACAACGAATGATCCTTGAACTCAAAGATAAGATCGGTAAACTTGGAGGCGACATTACGACAACAGCAAATGCCACCAATACCGCTATCAACGAGGCACTTGAAGCTCTGCAAGCTCTTGGTTTTGCACGTGCAGCGGCTGAAAAGGCCTTACTTCGAACCAGCAAAGATTTAGGCGGAGATGCTACCACAGAAAGTCTGATTAAAAATTCATTGAAATTATTATAATTTTGTCGGCTTACGCAACAATACAACAGCCTATAGGAAACATCTACTCTAAACTTGGTTTGGTGCGAGTTATCAAACACCATTCGGACGACATAAAGGAAAAATTTTGAGAAACGGCATTAAAGTATTGTTGATTGTTTCTTCGTTGCTCTATCTTGCTTCAGGATCAAGAGCCAACGGGATACAACCTTCAACCATATATTCATACACACAGGGACCCGACTCGTCGCAAAAAGACAGTCTGAAATATCCTATTCGCGATCGCAATGAAGGAGAAGATGGAGAAATTCATCAATTTGACCTCAAAGATCCTAAGAACTTTCGTACAGATGTTCAGTACAACCCTGCAGACAACTCATACACCCTTCAACGAAAAATAGGCGACCGGGCTATCGGTACACCACAAAGCAAGAGCTTTGGAGACTACATAAAAGAATACAACAAGCAAAACCAACGCAACTACTTCCGTCAAAAATCTGAGGCTACCAACTTTGTTCGAAGCAGCGGTATTCTACCCGACCTGTTTATCGACCCCAAACTAAACGAGGACCTGTTTGGAAGTGGACTGATCGACATCCGTCCAAGCGGATCGGCCGAATTAATCTTTGGTGGAAATTACAACCGTGTTGAGAACCCGAATTTTACAGCACGTCAGCAGAAAAACGGAAACTTCGACTTCAAGATGAAGATGCAGGTAAACGTTACCGGTCAGATTGGAGATCACGTAAAAATTAATACGAACTACGATACAGAAGCTACGTTCGAATTTGAAAACCGCACCGGTCTGAACTGGCAGGGAAAAGAAAACGACATTCTTCAGGCAGTTGAGCTAGGTAATGTGAGTCTACCGTTAAATGGAAGTCTTATTCAAGGAGGTCAAAGCTTGTTTGGTGTGAAAACCAAGCTACAGTTTGGCCGACTATCGATGACGGCTATTGCTACCCAACAAAAAGGTGAAACACGCGAAACGGAGGTAAACGGTGGTGCTCAAATCACCAAATTCAACATCCAGGCAAGCAACTATGACGTAAACCGTCACTACTTCCTTTCACAATACTTTGCCGACAACTACGACAGAGCCTTATCTCGTTTACCGGCAATTCAAAGTAATGTACGTATCACCTACATTGAAGTGTGGGTTACCAACCGTGCATCGAACTTTAGCAACACAGGTAATATTGTGGCATTAATGGACCTTGGTGAAGCTGAGCCCTATAACGCAGCATTTCAAACGCCGCAAACCGTGCCATACCCGAACAACGATGTAAACTCGTTGTATCAAACCTTCCGAGCGAATCCTGATGGAACCAAGAACCAGCTTCAGGTTGGATTGGAATATGTTGACCTGAGCAACGCTCGTCAACTGAACCCTCAAGAATATACACTGAATGCACAACTGGGTTATATCTCTTTAAACCAGGCATTAAATACCGACGAGGTACTTGCCGTAGCCTATGAGTATACCTATAACAATGCCATTTATACGGTTGGAGAATTTTCGCGTGATCGGCCTCCAACCAATCAGGACCCATCCACATTGACGGTAAAAATGATTAAGTCGACCTTGATCAAAACCAATTTACCTACGTGGAATCTGATGATGAAAAATATTTACTCACTCGGTGCTTACAATATGCAAACCGATGAGTTTAATTTTAATGTGGTTTATGCCGATGATAATGGCGGTGGTGATTTAGGCTAT
>DIYD01000280.1:0-2370 GCA_002428905.1 Bacteroidetes bacterium UBA6063
ATGTATTGATCAACAACGCTGGAATTGCGAGTAGAGGTAAAATCGAGGAATCGGAACCTAAGAACTGGAGCGACGTTTTAGCAATAAATACACTGGGGTCGATTAACCCAACTTATTTTGCCTTACCACACTTGCGCAAATCCAACGGAAGTGTAATCATGATTAGTAGCATGGCCGCCAAGGTTGGTGTGCCTGGTCATGCCGGATATTCGGTTTCGAAGATGGCCTTAACGGCGTATGCCAAAGCCCTACAGGTAGAACTGGAAGGTGAGGTGCATTGCGGGTTAATATACGTTGGTTTCACAGCGAATGAATCACAAAAACAGATTTTGAGACCCGATGGTAGCTATGAAAGACTAAAAGAACGCAAGGGAATCAAACTTTCTTCGCGTGAAGACGTGGCTAAACAGATTGCCAAAACGATTGTAAAGCGAAAGAAAGAAGTGACGCTCACGTTGTTGGGGAAGCTGCAGCACATCTTGCTCAAATTCGCTCCAGGTCTCGTTTATCGCATGTTGAAAAACAGTTATAAGGATTACGACAACATGTATTCATAGCGGATTTGTATTCGCAGAAAATCAGTATACCTTTATGCCATGTTAGATACGTTAAAGCTTGAAAATATACTGGTTTTAGACATCGAAACGGTTCCTGCACAACCCAATTTTGAGGCGTTGGACGATCGATGGAAACAGCTTTGGTCACATAAAGCGCAATATCTTACCTCAGATGATCAAACTCCGGATGATATCTACAACCGGGCTGGGATTTATGCAGAATTTGGAAAAGTAATCTGCATTTCGGTTGGCGTTTTTTACCATCAGGGCGATCAATTGAAGTTTAAGATTAAGAGCTTTTACGGCCACGATGAGAAAGCACTTCTTGCCGACTTTTGTAATCTGTTAAATGCTCGATTTACATCGCCCCAGAAAGCACTATGCGGACACAATGGCAAGGAGTTTGACTTCCCTTTTCTGTCAAGAAGGATTCTTGCGAATCACTTGAAACTGCCTTATTTGTTGAATACGGCTGGTAAGAAACCCTGGGAGGTAAATCACATTGATACCATGCAACTATGGAAGTTCGGGGATTTTAAAAGCTATACGTCCCTTGATTTACTGGCTGCTCTTTTCAATATTCCAACACCAAAGGACGACATTGATGGTAGTATGGTTTACGAGGTGTATTACCAACAAAACGACCTGGAACGCATTAAAACCTATTGCGAAAAAGATATTGTTACCCTGGCCAATGTATTGTTGAGTTTTAAAGGGGAACCCATTATTGGTGACACGGATGTTGAGCATGCATAACAAAATGAAAAAGAAGTCGCAGAACATACATTGGAAAGAATATGAATTGCTGGATTGTGGCGATCATAAGAAACTGGAACGTTTTGGGAAGGTAATACTGATTCGTCCTGAACCCGGTGCGCTTTGGAAGCCCAAATGGGACAAGACCAAATGGCAGGACATGGCGCATGCCGAATGCGTTCAGCTGTCCAACAACAAAGCGGAGTGGAAAAAACTTAAGTCGTTTGATCCCAAGTGGCAAATAACCTACAATCTGTCCGGTCGGCCGATTGTGTTTAATCTGCAACTGACTAGTTTTAAGCATGTTGGGATTTTTCCAGAGCAGTACCTGAATTGGAACTTTATTTATGATCAGGTTCGAAAAATAGGCCCTAATGCCCGCGTACTAAATCTATTTGCATACACTGGTGGAGCTTCGTTAGCCGCTAAAGCAGCCGGTGCAGATATCGTTCATGTAGACAGCATCAAACAGGTGGTTACTTGGGCAAAAAACAACATGGTTTCGAGTAAATTAAAAGACATTCGGTGGGTGGTTGAAGACGCCTTGAAGTTTGTTGCACGTGAGGCAAAAAGAGGGAATAAGTACGATGGTGTAATTCTTGATCCGCCGGCATTTGGACTTGGATCTAAGGGGGAACGATGGAAGTTGGAGTCGTCGATAAATGAAATCATGAAAAATGTGGCCGAGGTAGTGCAACGAAAGGCCCATTTCGTTGTTCTTAATACATATACGCCGGGTTTTACGCCGCTTGTGATGGAGAATATTTTGAAATCACATTTCATTCAGAGTGAACAAATCGCTGCAAAAGAGCTGTTTATGCGCAGTCAGTCGGGTTATAAAATGCCCATGGGTGTGTCGGCAATAGTTCAGAAGTAGGGTGCGATTTTAACATTCAGGAGACCGTGATTTGGTGTATTAAGTAGTAACTTTGTAAATCGTGTTTCGAAAGATATTTATCCTACTTACGTTGGTGACGTGCTTTGCTGTGTCTGAGGCGCAGCCTCCCACTATACACTCGTCCAGCTTAAGTTTTCGGAACGTAACCTGCCATAGCTT
>DIYD01000280.1:2455-2893 GCA_002428905.1 Bacteroidetes bacterium UBA6063
CTTCGAGTTAAACTGGACTTCGGGCAACGGTGATTCGCGGGTCGTATGGATTCGTGAAGGCAGTGCCATCTCAACCTTACCAATTAAAGATGAAACCTATAATGCCAATGCCAAGTATGGCGACGGTGCCTTAATCGGAACGGATATTTACACCGTTTACGCCGGTACATCCAATTCCGTTACAGTAACAGGTCTAACCAAAGGAACACGGTACCATGTTGCTATCTTCGAGTTCAACAATAACTCAGGTTCATTCGAATACCTAACGGGTGCTGGATATGGTACAAACAGCATTGTTACTGGTGATATTACAGCCAATTTTACCATTGATAAAACGTATCAGTGTTTATCGGGTAACAGTTTTACATTCACCAATTCGTCTTCAAACAATCAAGGCTCAGGAATGACTTATCTATGGGACTTTGGTGATGGAAATAC
>DIYD01000280.1:2948-8032 GCA_002428905.1 Bacteroidetes bacterium UBA6063
TGGGACTTTGGTGATGGAAATACAAGTACTACACAAAGTCCGACGCATTCATACAGTGTTGGAGGAATTTTCAAGGTGAAACTAGAAGCCAGCGGAACAGGTTGCCTTACAGACACAGTTTTGGAAGATACCGTTGTGGTTCCCTACATCGTTGATTTTGAGTTGGATACTTCGGTTCAACTTGCAAGTGACACTATCCAGTGTTTTAGCGGTGCTAATCGATTTAATATCAAGAATACATCCTGGTTGCCCAATCCTCCAATCTATGGTTTGTGGGACAGAAGTAGAAGCACCTGGACTACTTCTGACAAGGGTAAATCAAATGGGTACAACTACGATTTTATAACAGACACGTTTGGTGATATTGATGTTAAACTGGTCATGATGCGGCAGGTTAGGAAAGATGCAGAATTTTGTGCCGATAGCATCACTAAAACATTTCGAGTATTACCGCCTTTGCTCGATAGTTCCAGGGTGACGTTCAGTGATTCGATTATGTGTTTGAGTGATAACCGGTTTACGTTTGAACATACGGCAGCTGATATTGTGCAGACCAACTGGGCGTTTGGCGATGGGAACTTTTCCTCGAACAATCCGGCGATTCATTCTTATGTGGCTCCGGGTAGATATGAAGTGACCGTAGATGTTGAAGATATTAACGGATGTAAGGGGAGTTATGCCGATTCCGTCGAAGTAATTGCCGCTCCGGATAATTTCTTTACCGGTCTAAATTCGAAGTACTGTGAAGGAGACGATGTTGCTGACCTTAAACCTAACCTCTCTGGCGGCAGATTCTTTGGGAATAGTCTGGTAAGCAGCAACGATTCAACGTTTAGTCCAACCGCGTTAGGGCAATATACGGTTTCGTACGTCTATACCATTGGCAGCTGCAAGGATACGTTCAGTGTCAATACGGAAGTTCTACCAAACCCCACGGTTTATATAGGTCGAGATACACTCATCTGTACGGGAACAACGATCACGTTGAGCGGAGATCAGGCGGGTTTGAATTACCGGTGGGACGATCAGTCTACTGAGCAAACAAGAACGGTAAATGGTCCTGGACTATATTGGCTTGAAGTGGATAATGGTGATTGTAAGGCCCGTGATTCTATCGACATTGTACAGGTAAGCTTACCGGTGCTGGAGTTGGGGAATGATACGGTGATTTGTGGTGGAGAGTCGCTCGAATATGATATTCAGGCAGATGCTGGTAGTATCGTATGGAACGATGACCCAACAGCTGGATTTAGACGCAGTCTGGTGCAATCGGGTAAGTACGTTGCAACCATAACTCATCCGTGCGGTATCGTGAGCGATTCGGTTACGGTGAATATTTTGGAAGCGGCGTGTGATATCTTTATACCCAATGCGTTTTCACCCAACGGAGACTTCCTGAATGAAGTGTTTTATCCTGCGGGTTTATTCCGGTTTACGAGCATGACCATCTTCAACGAATATGGTACGGTGTTGTTTGAATCTTTTGAACCTGGTGTAGGCTGGGATGGAACCTATATGGGCGAGGTTTGTCAACAAGGCACCTATTATTTTATGTTGCGTTACCAATTACCAGAGAACGGCCAGTACGTGAAGAAGTTGGCCAAAGGGCCCATCTATTTGATGCGCTAATTACAGCAGGTAATTCACACCAACAGTTACTCCAAATTGAAATAGTCTGAAGCCCGTTAAGTTATCTTTGGCGCTTACCAAAAACGGATAATTGAATGTTGGTTGCGCACTAAAGTTCGAATGCTCGTCTAATCGGTAATCCAATCTGCCTCCAACGTTTAGTCCAATATTGAATGGGCTGGCATCGTAGTCATTGCTTATCACATGTCTGTCTTTGCCTCCAACTGAGAAACCAGGCAGAAAAACACTGGTTTTGTCACTTAATAGGAAGTCGAAATCAAGTCCTCCAACAAACATGAACTGGAGTTTTTGATTGATCATTTCACGCGCCAGGATACGCTGATAAAGCACCGGAACACTTATATAGCGATAACGGTGATAAAAGTAGGCATCCTTGGACAATACCGTCTGCGATAAATCGAGTATTCGGCCAATCTCAGGATGTACAGTATCATGAAATTGAAGATCACGATTAACTCTGGTGAAGCTTAGACCTTTATAGTTTAACCCAACCTGCATGGCTGTAATCTTGTCGAAGTTCAGAACCAGCTTTACACCTCCACCCCAGTTCTGACGTAACTGGTCCAGGTTACCGAGTGAGTCTTTTACATTATTTTCAGCGCCGGATAAGTGTCTATAGCCAAGGCCGGGATTAATAAATCCTTCCAGCCTTATCTGCGCAAATCCGGTGAATTGAGTCAGAACAAGGAAAAGTGCTAATGTGATTAATCTCAAGTTTGTAAATGTTGTTTTGCGATGACGATAAATCTGCGATATAAAAACAATGAAGCCAGAATTAGGGCAAGCGTTAAAGCGATCCAAATCCCGATCATATGAAGTTCCAAGTGAATACCTAATATGTAGGCCAAAGGTAGGGCAACGAACCAATAAACTACAAACGTGATTATCGACGGTATAAAGGTGTCGTTAAGTCCGCGCAATAAACCAAGGCTCACAGCCTGAAGTCCGTCGAAAAATTGAAATAACGCGGCAAGTAGCATTAAATTGCTTGCAATGGCAATCACTCCAGCCTCATCGGCAAAAACGCGTACCAGAGGAATACGGAAAACCACAAAAATCAAAGCAAAAATGGCCATAAATACAGAAACCATAAAAGAGGTGTTTCTTCCGATTTCAAGCGTCAGTCTATGCTGTTTGCGTTCCCAGCTTTCGCCTGTTTTGATCATGCCCGCCACACTTATTCCACTGGCAAACATATAGGTGAACGAAGCCAGCTGTATAGCAACCGTATGTGCTGCCAAATCCATTTCCCCAATCCAACCGGCCATTATGGCTGCTCCTGCGAAAGCCGACACCTCAAAAAAGAACTGCCCACCACTTGGAACACCTAACTTAAGGAGTCGCACCACATGTTCACGGTATACTTTACCGATGAAATCAGAGAAGTTGAATTTGATTTTAGGGTGATACACACAAAATATCAAGAGAAATACGGCCATAAATATTCGACCGATTAATGTGGCATATCCCGCCCCCACTAAACCATAGGCTTTGAAGCCCAGGTTTCCGTAAATAAGTATCCAGTTTAGCAATACGTTCAGAGCTAGTGCAGCAAACGTGGCAACCATTGACGCCCATGTTAGGTTATGCCCATCTGCAGCAGATTTGAACGTTAGATACATGAACATAGGCCAAACGCTGTATGCAAGTATCTTAAAATATGGACGTGCCTGATTGTCAATGAGTTCTGTTTGTTGAAATACATCAAAATGTTTATGCAACACAAGCAAAACGGCAAAAGTGAACACACTAACGAAGAAGTTGATTACGATGGATGCTGTAATTAACGAAGGTGTTTTTGGTGCGTCTTTTGTTTGTTCTGCAGCAATGTTTGCCGAGAAGACCATTAACACACCAATGCCAAATATGGTTGCAATGAAGTAAACCGTGTTTGAGATGCCTGCCGCAGCAAGAGGGACATACCCGAGTGCACCCACCATGGCATTGTCGATCAGTCCCATAAGAACCAACCCAACATTACCGGCAACTACCGGTGCACCAAGCTTCACCAGCGAGGCAATAATGGTCGGATTGTAGTACTTCGAAATCGACATCCGGCAAAAGTATGGTTCGCACGGTGTATACCGAAAAATTTCGTTGATTTGTTCTGTGAAGAAATTAGTGGTGCTTACAGGAGCAGGAATTAGTGCTGAAAGTGGTATTCAAACGTTCAGAGGTGCAGATGGACTGTGGGAAGGACATGATGTAACCCAGGTGGCTAGTCCTGAGGGGTGGCGCAGTGATCGTGAGTTGGTTCTCGATTTTTACAATCAGCGGAGAAAGAATGTGCTCGAAGTAGAGCCAAATCAAGGCCATTTCATTCTCAAAGAACTTGAAGATTATTTTGATGTGAACATCATCACACAGAATATAGACGATTTGCACGAAAGAGCTGGCAGCACTATGGTGCTTCACCTTCATGGTGAAATTCTAAAGAGTCGGAGCACGGTAGATGAATCGTTGGTTTATACCATGACCAAATCGACCATTGAAATTGGCGACACGTGTGAAAAGGGTAGCCAGCTTCGACCTCATATTGTATGGTTTGGAGAAGCTGTGCCCATGATTGAACCAGCTGCAGAGCTTGTAATGCAAGCCGATATCCTGGTTGTGGTTGGTACAAGCATGGAGGTGTACCCCGCCGCTGGCCTCACTCGACTGGCACCAGTTGATTGTCCGGTATATCTTATTGACCCAAACCCGAGTCATTCGGCATCCGGAAGGTTTAAACACATTGTTGCTGGTGGTGGTGCAGGTTTAGCCCGGTTAAAAGAGGAGTTATTGCGCTTGTAGTGGGCAGGGTTAAAACGCACGGCAAAACCCAAACGCAATAGCAATGGTATCATTTACGAATTGACTTTCCGATTTTCATTAAAAAAGCGAAACCGTTTCCGATTTCGCTTTTAAATAGAATGTATGTTTACGAAGTATTACTTCACTTCTTCGAAGTCAACGTCTTCAACGTTGTCTGCTTCGGAGCTTGCATCAGTACCACCTGCATTTCCTGCATCTGCAGACTCACCGTTTGCTGCTTCTGCTTGTTGTTGCGCATTGTATAGATCCTGAGAAGCTGCTTCCCACGCCTTGTTCAATGCTTCCATAGTGCTATCGATACCTGCGATATCTTTTGCTTCAACAGCCTTCTTCAATGCCTCTTTGGCATCTTCAATTGCCGCTTTTTTATCTTCAGGAAGCTTGTCTCCGTATTCTTTCAACTGCTTTTCAGTGGTGAATACCAACGTGTCGCCCTGATTCACTTTCTCAATCGACTCTTTTGCCGCCTTGTCCGCTTCAGCGTTTGCTTCTGCTTCTTTTTTCATTCGTTCGATTTCATCATCGCTCAATCCGCTTGATGCCTCGATTCGAATTTTTTGCTCTTTCCCTGTTCCCTGATCTTTTGCACTTACATTTAAGATACCATTGGCATCAATATC
>DIYD01000280.1:8101-8427 GCA_002428905.1 Bacteroidetes bacterium UBA6063
ATACCATTGGCATCAATATCAAAGGTTACTTCAATCTTAGGAATACCTCGTGGTGCAGGTGGAAGTTCTGACAAGTGGAAACGACCAATGGTCTTATTGTCTTTTGCCATTGAACGTTCACCTTGAAGAACGTGAATCTCAACCGATGGTTGGTTGTCAGCTGCTGTAGAGAATACCTCTGATTTTTTTGTAGGAATTGTTGTGTTGGCTTCGATCAATTTGGTCATTACACCGCCAAGGGTTTCAATACCCAATGAAAGGGGAGTAACGTCTAACAAAAGAACGTCTTTCACCTCACCGGTTAATACACCACCTTGAATTGCAGC
>DIYD01000280.1:8505-9001 GCA_002428905.1 Bacteroidetes bacterium UBA6063
ACCACCTTGAATTGCAGCACCAATTGCTACTACTTCGTCTGGGTTAACTCCTTTAGATGGCTTTTTACCAAAGAACTTCTCAACTTCTTCCTGAATTCTTGGTATACGTGTAGAACCGCCAACAAGAATAACTTCATCAATCTCGCTTGCATTTAAACCGGCATCCGATAATGCTTGTTTACATGGTTCAAGGCTGCGACGGATTAAATCATCCGATAACTGCTCAAATTTGCTACGTGTAAGTTTGCGTACAAGGTGTTTAGGTACACCGTCCACAGGCATGATATAAGGAAGGTTGATTTCAGTTTCTGTACTGCTCGACAACTCAATCTTTGCTTTTTCAGCCGCTTCTTTTAAACGCTGTAAAGCCATTGGGTCTTTGCGCAGGTCGATGTTCTCATCGCTCAAAAACTCTTCTGCCAACCAGTTAATGATTACCAGATCAAAGTCGTCACCACCAAGGTGTGTGTCACCATTGGTAGATTTAACCTCAAAT
>DIYD01000281.1:0-7574 GCA_002428905.1 Bacteroidetes bacterium UBA6063
GAATTTCAAATGCATTTAATTGCGATCCCGAATCCTGGAACAACGCATATCGCTCGGTAAGCCATGTGTCCAATGCCGTCTTATTCGTAATGGATTGACCAATGCTATACTGTGCCTCCAAAACATCTTCAAATTCTGCATTCGCTGAAACGACATGACCTGGTGCCCTTTCCATGCTGGAATACCGATATGGCAATTGCGAAAGGGACTTAGCGAGCCAGGAAGACAATCGATTACCCGCTTCTATACTCAGGAAGTATACACCAGACTTCCCTTTATGCCGGACATACGTGCGAATGTTGATCTCGTGAAAATTTGAAACCGGTGCAAACGCTGGCAGTATTCTCGGTCGAATGCGCTCCATGTCAAAAATCACAACCGAAACCCATACCGCTCCGTCAAACTCATCCAAATCCAACACACCTGGAACATAGGTCCTGAGCAGTTTTCGATCGACCTTCCAGTGTAAAAACAGCGCATTATTCCACTCCTGGTAATACTTCCAATTCATATCTGGCAATGGCCAGGGCCGGTGATCTGTTTCTCCCAGGATGTCTTTGATTGATAATGCAGACATAGGTTAATCGTAGATATTAAATCTCATTTGATAGTTCTTATACTTCTCAAGAGAGTCTGTAATTTCCAAATACCGCTCAACTGCTGCATCGTCATACTTCCCACGCAGCTCTTCTTTTTCCTTCCTCCACGATGAAATGCTGTCGAACAAGATTGATCCACGGGAAGAGGCCCTTACTTTGTCCATGATTTGTTTATCCCTTGCCATTTGCTCTGCGTGCGTGCGCCAAGGTTTTAATACTTCCATATACTCCGGTTTGCCGAAAAACGTACCACAGGTGTCGCACATAACAGCACTCAAAACAGGATGATCATGAATCACCATTTTTCGAATCATTTCAATACTCTGATTGTAATCATCGATGGCCTTCGACTCCTCCCCAACAAGGTAGTATGCATGCGCACGGATATATCGATATCGTGGTATTTCATGTAATTCCAGTGCTTTCGTATACAGTTCAATAGAACTGGAATAATCGTATTCGTCATATGCCATTCGGGCAAGAGCTCCGTACGCCGCATTTTTTTCAAGATCATATCCTAGATGTTTATGATGCCGGGTTGGCATTTGCAGAAGTTGATTGTAATAATACCTCGACGAATCGTTCATTTCAAGCCCACGGTACGCTATACCCTTTCGTAAAATAATCTGCCTCTGACCTACAGGTAATCGTTCTATGTCATTTATGGATCGTAAGCAGGACAACTCTTCCCTAAATCGCGAGGCGTCGCCATACTTATCGCCAAGTTCTAGCTTTAACCACTCTTGTTCAGGATGTAGCTTAATGAGCGCTTTATACATACCAAATGCTTCATCGTATTTGGTTTCTGAGTAGAACCGTTTTGCCTTTTTGTATAGTTCTGAGTTGCGCACCTGAAAACCTTCGGCCTGCCATTTCTTCTCTTTACCAACAATAAGTTTGCGAACGACAAACAGACCGAGAATAGCAATCAAGGTGATAAAAAAGATATGTTTCGCTCTATCAGTCATTATTGCCTTACCTTATTTCCAATCGGGTTCGAAGTAAACATTTGCCTGTTGCATTCTGTATATCGGGATTACGAATAAAAGCCCTACTGCAACCCCAGCATATACTTTTAAACTCTCGTGATAGACAAACTCTATGGTATACACACCTCCTTTCGGTATGAACACCAGCAACGCATTTTTGGTTCGAACCCATTTTGGATAGCCCAGTACCCGTTTGTTTTGTTCAGACTGAATTTTAAGCCCGGTCTCCTTGTTGGTAAAATTTATATGGAAATTATTGAGATAAACCGATCCACCCGATAAATGGATATTGTATACGCCCTGTTCAAAAAAACTACTTATCGGTCTATCCGAAATAATCGGTTGATTCTTTCGAAACTTAATACCTGCACGGGTAAAGTGTATTAACATCTAGATTAGTTTTTTCAGCACCTGGATGAGTCACAAAAGCGCTCATCCTCATCCTCCGCAAATTAGCCAAAAAATGCGACCAAATTATAAACGTAAGTTAAGGGTTTACCTAACTTTGCCCTATGATTCAACGAAGACAATCCATCTACCTAGTAGTAATTGCTATCATTTGTGCTGTTTTGATTTTTACCGATGTGGTTTTTTACAAAGTGTCTGGTAATCTGGCAGATAACCCAAATAATTATGAAATAGCGGTGGATTACAATTCAGCAGAATCGGCCGATTCAACCATTGGCAGTACGGACCTGTTGATCTACTTCCTTTCAGCCACAGGTTTAATTGCATTGATCACCATTTTCTTGTACAACAATCGAAGATTACAGTCCAGATTGGTATTGGCATTGTTCGCGTTTGCCATCATTATTTATTTTGGTATGTACAAGGCAAGTTATGGTATTGACTATGTAACGGAAAACGTGCAACACGAGATAACCGCTGGTGCCTTTGTACCAATATCCATTCTTCTACTCGCCTTTTTGGCCTATAGAGGTATTACACGAGATGAAAAGCTGGTTCGTTCATTAGACCGCATTCGGTAGTGAACACCTTGCTGAATATCAAGGATTTATCGGTTTCGTTTCCACACGAAGCAACCACTAAAAACGTTGTTCGAAACTTCAATTTAACACTTAAACCAGGCCAAATCATTGGTATTGTTGGCGAGTCAGGCTCTGGAAAAAGTGTAAGCATGATGAGCGTGGCACGTCTGATTGACAATGCCATTTGCAAGGCGACAGAAGCCACGTTTCAATCGGTCCAATACGGCAAGATTGATCTGTACACCAGTTCAGAAGAACAGTTGCAAAGGATTCGCGGTTCTGAAATTGCGTACATATTTCAGGAGCCCATGACGGCGTTACATCCGCTTTTTACGTGTGGGCAGCAACTTGTTGAGGCCCTTGTACAACATCAGGATGTAAGCAAAGCCGACGCCAATAAAAAAGCGGTTGAACTTTTTGAAGAGATGCAATTGCCAGACCCCTCTAGAGTGGCTTCGAGTTACCCGCACCAACTGTCTGGTGGACAACGACAACGGGTAATGATCGCTATGGCTTTGGCCAACAACCCATCGTTGTTAATAGCCGATGAACCAACTACTGCACTTGACAGCGTATTGCAGCGATCGCTTACACATCATATGGTTGAGGGTTGTAAACAGCGAAATACCGGCTTGATACTAATATCGCACGACATTCAACTGATCAAGGATTTCACCGACCAACTGATTGTCATGTATAAAGGCGATGTCATTGAGACCGGTGAAACAAACGAAGTGGTTCATCATCCGAAAAGCATATACACAAAGAGCTTACTCGAGTGCCAACCAACGTACGATCGCAAATCAAACGTATTACCCACGATTCATGAGTTGGCGAACTACTCCAATGGAGAATTTACTGCGAAACCCTTTAAACCGACCTCGTTTACATTTTCTCCCATTACTGCGGATCCCTACATTTCGGTTTCCGGACTGAACAAAACTTTCCGAAATGGGAAGGAAGAAACACGCGCCGTGCGTGATGTGAGCTTTGATATATTCAAAGGCGAAACGCTCGGTCTCATTGGGGAGTCGGGATGTGGTAAAAGCACCGTATCCAAGATCATTATAAATCTCTTAAAGGCCGATTCAGGACAGGTTCTATTTCAGGGTCAATCTGGTCAAACGCATCGAAAGCAGTTTGCCAAGCATGTACAAATGATCTTTCAAGACCCCTATTCTTCGCTGAACCCGGCAATGACCTGTGGTGAAATCGTTGCAGAGCCTTTGAAAGTACATGGCATTGTTCAAGGTAAAACAAAGACCAGGCAAAAGGTTGAGCAACTTCTGGTAGAAGTGGGTTTACAGCCATCCGATTACTCGAAGTACCCGCATGAATTTTCTGGTGGACAACGTCAGCGGATTAGCATTGCCCGTGCCCTTGCAGTTGAGCCAGACCTAATTATTTGCGACGAATCTGTATCTGCACTCGATGTCTCTGTACAAGCTCAAATCCTGAATTTATTCAATACGTTAAAGGCAAACAGACAATTAACTTACTTATTTATTTCGCATGATTTGAACGTTGTTAGTTACATTTGCGATCGGATTCTGGTGATGCGCGAAGGGCAAATCATCGAATCAGGAGAAACTAAACAAATCGTTAAGGAACCTGAGCAAGCCTATACCAAGATGCTCTTACAACACACGTAAAAGGTTCAAATTCAACTAATTTTAACACTCGGTTAATTCACTTCGGATGATTTAATCGTATAACTTTGCTACGAATTGAAGAAAAAAAAGAAATTTAAGGGGAAGGCCCCTAAAAAGCTTCCTGGAAAGTACCGGGAAGTCCTCGACTTCTTTCGGGGAAATCCACGAAAATCATTTAACTATAAACAAATCTGTCACCGATTAGGCATCACTTCTTCTGAGCAGAAGAACGATGTTATTAAGATTCTTCAGGTCATGGAGAAAGAAGAGATCATCGAATCTATCGACAGAGGAAAATATCGCTATTTACCAGATTACAGCTTGTTCACTGGTGTTGTGGATATGACTCAACGTGGTGCGGCATATGTGGTCGTGGAAGATCTGGAGGAAGACATCTACGTGAGTAAGTCACTTACCGGAATGGCGTTAAACGGTGATACCGTTACCGTCGAACTAATCCGTCAGAAAAAAGGCAGTCGCCTTGAAGGAAAGATCATAGAAGTTGTTGAGCGATCCCGAACCCAGTTTGTTGGTACACTGCAGAAGATGAAGAAGTTTGCCTTTGTTGTGCCAGATAATAGTCGAATACATGTTGACTTTTTCATTGGTAAAGAGTTCATGAATAAGGCCAAAGATGGTGATAAGGTATTGGTGGACATGATTGACTGGCCCATGGGCACACCGAATCCGAATGGACGTGTGCTAAAAATTCTGGGGAAAGCAGGTGAACACAATACGGAAATGCACGCCATCATTGCGGAGTACGGTTTTCAAACCGAGTTTGAGGCAGACGTTCTGGCCGATGCCGAGGCGTTTCCGGAAGAGATATCCGCTGCTGAAATTAAAAAGCGACGTGATCTACGTAAAACATTGACGTTTACCATTGATCCGTTAAATGCCAAGGATTTTGACGATGCCATCTCGTTTCAGAAGCTCGAGAACGGTCGATATGAAATTGGTGTTCACATTGCCGATGTAAGTCACTATGTGCGTGCAAACTCGTTGCTTGACGATGAAGCCTTCAACCGGGGCACATCGGTATATTTGGTAGATCGAACCGTACCCATGCTCCCAGAACGCTTATCGAACAATCTGTGTTCCTTGCGTCCGAATGTAGATCGACTTGCTTTTTCGGTCCTCTTTGAAATGAATGAAAAAGGTAAGGTGTTCAACCATTGGATTGGAAAAACGGTGATTCACTCAGACCGACGCTTTACATACGAGGAAGCACAAGAGTCTATTGAAGGAAACTCCAAAGAATACAAAAGTGAAATTCAGATGCTGAATACGATGGCTATTGCTTTGCGCAATGACCGATTTAAGCAAGGTGCCATCTCATTTGAAAGTGACGAGTATCGGTTCACGCTAGATGAAAACGGCAAACCTCTTGAAGTGGTCAAGAAGATTCGAAAGGAAGCACATAAGATGATTGAAGACTTCATGCTATTGGCAAACAAAACCATAGCCAGGCATGTGCACAACGTGATCAAGAAGCCTCTTCCCTATCGGGTTCACGAATCACCGAACATCGAAAAAATGGCGTTCTTTATTCAAACCGCCAAAAAATTTGGATACGAAATCAAGACCGATTCGCACCAAACTATTAGTACTTCGATTAATAAAATGGTAGAAGAATCAGAAGGCAGTGTCGAGGCCAATATTCTGCATCCACTTGCTATCCGAAGTATGGAAAAGGCTTACTACACAACGAAAGATACGTCGCACTTTGGTCTGGCATTCGACTTCTATACGCATTTCACCAGTCCGATTCGACGTTACCCGGATTTGATTGTACATCGCTTGCTGCATGAATACATGAACGGGAAGAGTTTTTCTTCTCAGGATGATATCGAACGCGCATGTAAACACAGTTCAAGAATGGAGCAACGTGCCACACAGGCAGAACGTGCTTCCATAAAATTTAAACAAATTGAGTACTTATCGGATTATATAGGTGACCGGTTTGAAGGTATTATCTCTGGGGTGACCGAATGGGGCATCTTTGTTGAGTTAAAAGACAACCACTGTGAAGGCATGGTTCGAATTAGTGATATGAAAGGAGATTTCTTCGAGTTTTATGAAAAGGAACTCTGTGTAATTGGTCGCAGAACCGGCAAGCGCTATAACTTTGGTGATGAAGTGACGGTGCGTGTGAAAAAGACCAATATGAATAAAAGAACTGCAGACTTTATTATTATTAATGGAGACGTATAAGCATGGCATACACGCCTATCTAGAATACCAAAAACAACATCCGTTTACTGGCAAACCAGGAGAATTGTACGATCCTGCAAATTACATCCTGTCACTCGGTGGAAAACGAATTCGTCCTGTTCTCGTGCTCCTCGGTTATGGTTTATTCAAAAGCGATATTGAGAATGCGATGCCTCTGGCACACGCGGTTGAAGTGTTTCACAATTTCACCCTGATGCACGACGATATCATGGACCGCGCGGAAGTGCGTCGCGGTGAGCCCACCGTACATCAAAAATGGAACGACAATATCGCAATCTTAAGTGGTGACATGATGCTGGTAAAGGCATACGCAGCCATAATGGGTTTAAAGACCGACGATGCAACAAAGGTGAGTCTGAGTCAGGAATTTGGACGAATGGCAGAAGAAGTGTGTGTTGGACAACAATTCGATATGAACTTTGAAGATAAGTCGTCTGTAGGTAAAGACGAGTATCTCGAAATGATCAAGTTAAAAACCTCGGTATTACTGGCGTACAGTCTAAAAGCCGGTGCAAAACTTGGAGGTGCCTCTTCGGAAGATCAAAACACCCTATACGAGTATGGACTGAACATAGGGCTGGCATTTCAGGTTATGGATGATTATCTGGATACCTTTGGTACAGCAGAGAACTTTGGAAAACGTATTGGCGGAGACATCCTGGAAAACAAAAAAACCTTGCTTTGGATTGAAGCGCAAAAAAGAGCCAACAAAGAACAAAAAGAAGCCTTAAATTTGTGGTACGCTACTACGGTTCAAACACAGACCAAAATAGACGAAGTGACGAAAGTTTTTAAGAGTCTCAACGTCGACCAGTACGCGCAAAACATTATGAATCAGTACTTTGAGAAAGCTGATGACATCATCAACGCGCTTTCTAATCGTATCGATACTAAAATACTAAAAGAACTAGCCTCAGATTTGAAACAAAGACAATCTTAGGTTGAACAAAAACACATTATTCATTCAGTACGACAGCCGATGGCCCTTTTTTAACCTGGCGGCGGAGGAGTATCTATTGCATGAATTCAAACAGAACATTGTATTTCTTTACACCAATGAAAATGCAGTTGTCATTGGTAAACATCAAAATGCATTTGATGAATGCAAGG
>DIYD01000281.1:7629-9285 GCA_002428905.1 Bacteroidetes bacterium UBA6063
ATGAATGCAACATGCAATTCTGCAGGCCAAACAAGGTGCACGTGGCGCGTAGACTGAGCGGCGGTGGCACGGTATTTCATGGCGACGGAAACTTAAATTTCTGCTTCATTCAAAATGCGAAAACAACAGACCGTCTTATTGACTTCAAAAGACATCTAACACCAGTGAATAAGTTTCTGCACAGCATTGGTGTTCAATCGGAATTCAGTGGACGCAACGACCTTCTGGTCGACGGTAAAAAGATATCTGGCAATGCAGAGCACGTTTACTCGAAAAAGAAACGGGTTATTCATCATGGAACATTATTGTTCAACGCCGATTTGTCGTCGTTAAAAGCCGCGATTGAACCCAAGAAACTGATCAAATTTACAGGTCACGCAGTGAAATCTGTCCGAAGCCCGGTTGCCAATATAGATCAGTACTTAGGTGATATGACATATGCAGATTTCACGGATCAATTCGGTGCGTTTATGACAGCGTATTTCAACGCCAAACCCTACACATTTACCGACAAAGATTTGGAAGCGATTCATCGATTGATGGAGACCAAGTTCAATACCTGGGAATGGAATTTTGGCTACTCACCTACGTTTACGACAACAATTTATCTGAAGAAAGGTGAACTCAGACTTCGGGTAAAAAGGGGAATGATCGAATCGGCTGAGGCAGATCTTATTCCAGTCTCTAAGACGAATGAGTTGTTGGAACTACCCTACACATTCAAGACGCTAAACGATTGGGACAACGAGGTAGACTTTACGCCGTATTTCTAATATCGAGCGGCAATACCTATCTGAACGCCTTTGTAACCGTATCCGGCACGTTGTTTAAATCCAAATTGGTGTCCCCAGGTTAAACCTAATGTCGCATAGTACGGTCTATGATTGAAAGGTTTGTATTCGCAACGCAGCGCCGTCTCAACATTGAACATCGGTTTGTATTTTTCCTTAAACCACGTATTGTCTAGCACACTTCTGTTTCCTGAGGTTTCGCTAATGATTTCGTCGGCTTGCATCTCGCGAATAATCTGCCCCGATTGTCGTGCTACCCGTGTTGCATTTTTTATGGGTACCACAAAACTGGTTGTTGTTATGCCACTAACACTGATTCGTTCATTGATGAAGTATCGACCCAAAAGTTGCGGACCTAGAAGGAAGTTATCATTGAATTTGGTATATGCTACGCGGTCGTAGGTATAGGTATGTTGACTATTGCCATTATCCAGAACCTGTCTTTGTTCCGTAAGTTCTTCTTCTTTCGTTGCGATTAAGACTGTGCGGTGTTGAAACTGGGCAGCCGCCTTGGCTCCAATATAGAACTCCGATCGAACTCGATGCCTTCCAAGTGGCTTTAACAAGCTATACGCTTCAAAAGATCGAATAGGTGTTACCCCTTCAACAAAACGCATATCGGTATAGCCATTACCCAGACTATGACCGGTTAGATAGCTGATGTAATTCAAATCACAGGGTGTATACTTAATTCCATAGGCGCCGTACCCCATACCCAATTCTTCCACACTGGTTCGCTGGGCCTTAGAAATTGAGAAACAAATCAGCAATGATGATAACAGGTAGATAGGTTTCATATAAATCAATTGGATACCTTTGAAACGGTAAATTAACTCTTAAAATTATTCAACCTTTAAGATATGAC
>DIYD01000011.1 GCA_002428905.1 Bacteroidetes bacterium UBA6063
CGCGTTGGTCTCAAACACCAATGATAGCAATATCGTGCCGGTTCGACCCCGGCCCTGGGTACCAGAAAGCTCTCGCTTGCAGCGAGGGCTTTTTTTGTACTTTGCACAATAGGCCGGGGGAGATCACCTACACCAGGTTTTGGTGATTGAGAAAGTTTATCCGCCGGATTCGCCTTAGCGAGGGAGGTGGAAGACCGGCCCTGGGTTCTAATCAGAGTGTGAGTGAGAGCGAGCACTCCTCTCTGATCTTCTTAACTCACTCACACGCAATCGAACCAAGTTTGATGATTATCCAAAATCCCTTACTTTCGGAGTTATATTGCCCAATTGAATGCCAATCACCAAGCTAAATGTTTTCTTGAATGTCCTGCTGGGTTTATTGATATCTGTAGGAACCTTGCTCAAAGCAGAAATGGACTCCTATGGAATCGGATACCTATTGGGAGCACTTCTATGGGTAATTATAGTGCCCTTCTTTTTAGGGTCAGCAGTCTGGTATTTGAGCGGGAAACGAGATAAGTGGGCTAATGTTACTTTTAATACCGTTGTGATATTGTGGATATTACTGATACTATCCAGCTCAATTTGGATGCACTGATATAGTACTAAAATGTTCAACTCATGAAAGACAAATACTACCATACGAGAGAATCAGTAGAGGAATATATCCATCTGGCAAAGGATGTGAGTGGAAAAGCTTTGATCGAGAAGCTCAGAAAATACCTCTTACCAGGATCAAAAGTGTTGGAACTTGGTTCCGGACCGGGAACGGACTTTGAATTATTAAGTGTTGATTATCAAGTAGTTGGTTCAGATATGTCGGAAGAATTCCTAAAGCACCTCAACAGGTCGTATACCGAAGGTGAATTCTTGTTGCTCGATGCTGTTTCACTAGAAACCACGAAGAAGTTCGACGCCATCTATTCCAATAAGGTTTTGCACCACCTGACTGTTGAACAACTTGAGGCTTCAATACAGCGTCAGCGAGACGTATTGGAAACCGGAGGCATTGTTTGTCACTCTTTCTGGCGCGGTGAAGGCGATGAGGTTTTCAAAGGCATGTATGTAAAGTATCACAGCATCGATGACATCCAGAGTTACTTTTCTTCAGAATTTGAAGTGCTCGTGCTCGAACGTTATGCCGAATTTGACTCGGACGATTCTATTCTATTAATAGCGCAAAAGAAGTGACGTTCGTCCACTATAAAAACGATGGAAGCAATAGTCTACACAGTCAACCAGAAAAAACGAATGGTGTACTGGTGGTTGGCACTTGTCATAATATCGGCGTGTAACCCGACGGTTAAGGACAAGATTCATTCCGTTTCCGTGTATTGTGAAGAACCCAAGTACAACCTGCACTTAAGCGATGCTTTAGAAGCGGTTGTGTACTACGATTATCATCAGGCATTAAACTGTGCGAAAAAAACGAATAGACCATTATTTGCGGCGTTTACCGGCCATACAACTGTGAGCACCAGTGAGTTTCAATTCACTTCCTGGCTTGAGAATAACGAAATCAGAGAAATTCTAAACAACAATTATGTGGTTGCAGTTCTCCTGACAGACGATAAAACCCCGTTGGATGCTGCAGATCGGTATACATCTGTATATTCTGGTAGGGAAATAACTACCATCGCTCAGAAGAATGGTGATTTACAAATGTGGCGTTACCATACGAATGCCCCACCATACTACGTCATTGAGGATACAGCTGGACAGTCAATTATTGAACCACATGGTGTGTTCCTTGATCGAAGTGAACGATTGCCCTACTTAAAGCGTGGACTTAAGGCACTCAGAGCAAGGAAATAACACGTTTCTTGACAGTGGTTTGCAGTCGAATCTCTAACTTAGCCCGATGAATCTACTCGAGCATACATCAAACTGGGTAAAAGGTGAAGTGGCCCAGGGGAAGATTATGGTAACCATCGCACTGGTTTTACTTTTCACCGTTGTAGCCATATGGAAAAGCGATCAGCACTTTCTTCGAGGCATGCTCATTCCATTAACCCTTGTGGTACTGGCCATTGGAGGATATGGTGGATTTCAGCTGTTTGGCCGACCGGGTCACGTCAATAAGGTACAGGAAGTCTACGATCGCAGTCCGGAAGAAGCTTTGCAAATGGAATACGACAAGGCGACAAAAGACGATAAAACGTACACCAGACTTAAACCAATATGGGCAGGCTTAATGATTGTCTGTTTGATCCTCTACCTGGTGCTGAAAGAAGAATCTTGTCAGGGACTTGTAATTGGGTTGGCTGTTCTATTTTTGTCTGTATTGTTGCTCGATACCACCTTACATCATCGACTGAAAATATATCTTACGGCGCTTCAGAATCTGATGTCTTAACGAATCGTTGGTTGATATACTGATAGATCAGTACAATAGTTAAGAAGACCAAGGCACTGCTTATGATGATCCACATAGCATCCAGAATGCTCAAAGGGTTCGTCTGAAGTACATTGACAATGGAATCGTTGTAATAATCGCGGTAGAAAGAGGTCAGTATTACAATTACTTTATGTGGTGATACTAGGAGCAGCGCACCAGCCAACAGCCTGAAGAGTAATGACGGTGCAAGTTTATTGCTGCGAAATAATTGCGTTAATCCAATCCAGGTGAACGGTTTTGTCCAGAAACCGAACCAATACCTCCCAGTAACGCGTTGGATGAAAACGTCCTTGTGGTATTGATCAGCCAGAACGAGGTTGTCTATAGATTGAAAAATCAGCCATAATGTGGTGAGCACAATCCCCAGAAGCGGAATTAAACGTATGACACTTGCATCGAATTGAATGAGCGAAGTATGGTTTTTTCTATTCCATTTCAGCACCAATAGCAGTAAAGTATACAGAAGAAGTCCAATGAAAAACTGGTTTTGTAATCCCTGAATAATCACCAAAACGACATCGCGCATAGCACAAAGATAGTCTCATTTCGTAATCACCTCGTCCGTCATAAAGTACATTTAGGTTAGTTATCCAGGCCGTTAAAGAACTGGGTATTCATTTGTCGATTGATTTGATAAACAGACTGTTAGGTGGAAACCTAATTCGCATAGCAGGGGTGAGTCTTGAAAGGAACAGGATTTGAAAACAGAGGAAACATAAACAGTTAACTTTTAATACAGCAGTATGAAAAAACCACTATTACTCATTTTTACCACGTTGCTTTTTGCTTCATGTGCCACCGTACAACAAAACGGTTACATTCAATCAAGAACCTACAAAACGAAGTCGTTATTTGCTAAAAAGAAAAAGGCCAGGAAGTCGAACGAGCATATTGAACTATCCGAACTTACCACCACCAAGCATCAACCCAATCAAACAGATACCGAAACACCGATAGAAGCGATTACATCGACCCCTCAGATAGTACATCAAGATGTGGTAGCCAAGCAGACCGTGCAATCGGGTACATCCGATAAAATCAATGCACCCGAAACAGCAACACGTGTACAGCAAACTCCCAGAATTAAACGAAAAGTGCTTAAAGAGACACTTCGGGAAATGAAAAAGGAAACAAGAGATGAGGGTGCACCAAACGAGGAACCTACGGTTCACTGGGCAGCAATTGTAGGGCTGATAACCGGAATACTCGGGTTCTTTATTGCCGCCTTGTTTTTTGGCCTTTGTGCTGTGGTATTCAGTGCAATTGCGTTGAGCGCGATCAAGAACAATCCAGAAAAATACAAGGGTAAAGGTATGGCCATCGCCGGATTGGTTTGTGGGATTCTCGCCTTACTCATTGTATTCGCACTTGTTGGTCTTTTTGTAGCAGTATAACCCCCTGATTATTATGGTCATGGTTAACCTACCATGACCATAATTAATACTACCTTTGGAGTCATGAGAAGTGTAACACTCATACTATCCTTGTTTTTGATCTCGCTAACCACATTGGCGCAGACCGATTCTGTTCCCAAAGAACCGGAGATATTTCAGATTGTGGAGACATTGCCTGAGTTTCCAGGTGGAAGAACGGGCCAACAACGCTTTGTATCTGAGAACTTTAAAATACCTAAAGACGTCAGAGACAGTATAGGTACAATACGGATGTTCGTGCAATTTACCGTCGACACACTGGGTTGCGTTCAAGACATTAAAGTACGAGGGAATAACCTTACACCTTCACTGGAAGCGGCAGGAGAAGAAGTAATACGTAAGATGAAATGTTATTGGACACCCGGCACACAACGGGGCAAGAAGGTGCGTGTTCGAATGACTCAACCTATTACCGTTCGAATCGATTAATGGGAAGAATCTTAGCAGTTGATTACGGTAAACGCAGAGTTGGTCTCGCCGTTACCGACCCGTTGCAAATAATTGCAAGCCCACTTACTACCGTGGGAGAAAAAGAGGCCATAACTTATCTCGCAGATTACTGTACTAAAGAACAGGTCGAGGTTATTGTGGTAGGTCAACCCAGACGCATGTCAGGAGAACTGTCAGAAGTTGAACAAGACATTGTTGAATTCATAGCCAAACTTCGCGAAAAACTACCTGCGATGCGCATTGATCGGTTTGATGAACGTTTTACCTCTAAAATTGCGGCTCAATCATTGATCGATAGTGGCGTTAAGAAGAAGAAACGAAGAGACAAATCCTTGTTGGATTCCACGAGTGCTAGCTTAATTTTGCAGGACTATTTAAGAAGTATACAATGATACTACCCATACGCGCATATGGTGATCCGGTTTTACGCAAGGAATGTAAAGAAATAGATGCCGATTACCCTGGTCTTACGGAGCTTATCGACAACATGATGGAGACCATGGATGAGTCGAATGGTGTGGGATTAGCTGCACCACAGATTGGCAGGGATATCCGGTTGTTTGTCATTGATAGTTCCCATATGTATGACGATGAGGGAAAAGGCATGCGCAAAGTGTTTATTAACGCAGAAATCCTGGATGAGTATAACGACGAATGGGTCTTTGAAGAAGGTTGCTTGAGTATTCCACACATCCGTGAAAATGTGAGCCGAAATGGTACAATTAAAATGCGTTATCAGGATGAAGACTTCGTGGAGCATGAAGAAGAATTTGACGGAATGACCGCCCGGGTTATTCAACACGAATACGACCATATTGAAGGTGTGCTGTTTATCGATCACATTACACCATTAAAGCGCCGTTTGATTAAAGGTAAGCTTACCGATATCTCTAAGGGGAGAATCTCGGTAGATTATCGTATGAAATTCCCCAAGAAGTAAATCGTGCGCGCGCTGCTCGTTTTTCGACCAATAAATTTGATTATTGTTGCTGCCTTACAGCTGGTAACCTACTATTTCCTCAATTTCCACCATGGCGAACGCAGTCTGCTAAATCCAGAGATTTGGCTTCTCATATTGGGTTCGGTATGCGTTACCGCAGCGGGTTACTTATTCAACGATTGGTTCGATCAGCCAGCAGACAAACACAACAAACCGACCAGGCTTTATATTGAAGAATGGAATACCGGGACGTTCTGGTCCATATTTTTATTGCTCAACTTAACAGCGCTGTTCTTATTCTATCTGATTAATCCGGTACTGATCACCTGGTTTGTGGTCATCATTTTTCTCCTGGTGTTATATACATTGATCCTGAAAAAACTACCTCTGATTGGTAATTTAACGGTGAGCTTTATTGCTGCATTTAGCGTTTATGTCGTGTTTTTAAGCTTTGAATCGCAAGACAGGTACCTGGTTGTGTTTTATTCGGCTTTGGCGGCATTGGTCACATATATCCGTGAAATAGTTAAAGATATTGAAGATGTCGATGGCGATCGTCATGCAGGTTACCGAACATTTCCCGTAGTTACGGGTGTTTATCAGGCGCAGAGTGTGGTAAGTATGACAACCGTGTTTTTGTTGGTTGCGTATGGCTATCTCCTATGGAAATGGGTTTTCCCTCAATTTGCCGAGCCCTTACGTTGGGTGTTCGTTGCTTACCAGATTGTTTGTGTGCTTCTTCCACTGCTTGTCTTCTTATACTTTAATGTAAAAGCAACCGAGAAAACGCATTTTTCGCGGTTAAGCCGACTGGCGAAGTACATCATGGCAACCGGACTCTTTTCCATGCTTTTTTTCTAAAAAAAAGTACCCTAGCTGCATCACCTTGTTTTTTCACTTGTCTTTAAGGTGAGTTTTGATAGTATTGCTATCCAACCGTGGGGACGAAGACCAAAAACATACAAGAACAGCTTATAGAGGCTTGCAAGCAAGGGAAAGTTAACGCCCAGACTCAACTCTACGATATGTATTGTGGTGCTCTATATAACACCGCTTTGCGTATTCTGGATGATGCGTTTTTAGCTGAAGATGTCATGCAGGAATCGTTCCTAAGTGCATTTCAACACCTTCATTCGTTTAAAGCCGAGGTAAGTATTGGCGCCTGGTTAAAACGAATTGTGGTGAACAGAAGCATCAACGAAGTGAAGAAACGGCAGCAGCAGTTGAACATGCTCAGTGATGCTCAGGAGGAATGGACCGATCATCAGACAGACCAACCCATTGTTGGGTTAACCGTTGAACGCGTACAACGGGCAATGGAGACCTTGTCTGATGGTTATCGCATCATAATTTCCCTATACCTCTTGGAAGGTTATGACCATGAGGAAATAGGGGAGATTTTAGGCATCAGTTCATCGACCTCCAGATCGCAATACAGTAGAGCAAAAAGACGATTACAAAAGGTTTTACTTAACGATAATTCAGTATGAAAGATCCGTTAGAAGAGTTTATGCAAGATCGGGCTAACGAGTTCGATAATCATGAGCCGGTGGCAAAGCATCGGGAACGCTTTAAGCAGCGTTTAAAGAAAGAGCGAACGGTTAAACCATCACCCAATCGCATATGGATTGCGGCAGCAAGTGTGGCGCTCCTTATTGCAGTGAGTTTATGGTTAAGTAGGAGGCCCGATTCGCCTTCGGAACTTGCCGGAACGAATACCATAGATGAATTATCCCTAAAGGATGTTTCTTCCGAAATGCGTGAGGTCGAGTCGTATTACGCCAATGCGGTTACGGAAAAAGTAACCTATCTAAAGCAACATTATTCGGTGAAAGACGAGCATGTAGCGAGTTGTCTTGTCATCATAAACAATTTGGAATCGAACTACATCGAATTAAAGCGAGAATTGGCGGATAACCCTTCCTCAGAGCAGGTGGTTGAAGCCATGGTAATGAATTATCAAACACGCCTGGATATTCTGGATCTACTCATAACTCAACTTCAAACCCAAGCCATAGACACAACACGTTTAAAGAAGAATCAAAATGAAATTAGTTTATAAATCCATTTTCCTTTCACTGGCAACACTAGTAACCTGGTTGCCTGCAACGGCCAAGAACACCATTGAAAAAAACAAGGTAGTTAAGCGGGAGTTTAAGGATGTCTCCAATGCCACATCCATTCGGCTAGTCAATAAATTTGGGGATATTGACATTTCCACCTGGGATGAAAACCGCGTTTCAATCGAAGTCACCATTAGCGTAGAACACAGCAACGAAACCAAGGCACAGAAAGCACTTGATGCCGTCACGATCGGTTTTAAGTCGTCCGACAATTTGATTGAAGCAATTACAAGTATAGAAGGGCTCAAGGAAAGCAAAACGGTTAACTACGAAGATGGGAGGTACATCCCCAAAGGTGGTGCAACCAAAACCCAGATCGATTATGTGGTTAAAATGCCTTCACATAATAGACTTAATGCGAGCAACAAGTTTGGGAACATCTATGTGAACAAGCTCGACGGCGAAGCGAACATCGACGTCCGTTATGGCTTTTTTAAAGCAGATGAACTCAACAATGCACACAATCGAATTAAGCTGGTGTTTGCCCGTGAGAGTAGCTTTGGCAACGTGAATAAGGCGAAGGTAGATGCGAAGTATTCCAGTTTTACGGTAATTCGTGCGCGTACCCTGGATGTTTCATCTCGATTCTCAAATTTCGACATAGAAAAAGTAGATACGTTAGACTTAAATACACAGTATGATCGGATCAAGGTGAATCAAGCCGATGTGGTTTATGCCGACTCACGGTTTACAACATTGGAATTGATGAGGGTCAAGCATAAAGTGGACATTGATAACGCATATGGTTATTTGAGAATAGGGGGCATCGAAAATGGTTTTGATCGCCTGCGTGTACACAACGAATTTGCCAAGGTTAAAATAGAAGTCGCATCCAATCTTGGCTTTGATTTCGAAGGTACGTCGCACTTTGCAGATATCAACTATCCGCGCAGGTGGGAGTTAAACACCGATATTCAACAACGTTCAGGAACGTATTCCGGTCAAGTGAGAGGCGGTGGCGGAAAGATGGAAATCACGACGCGTTACGGAAACGTTTCTTTGGTAACCCGGTAGGTTACTCATCCAATAAATCGGGACGACGTTCCTGGGTTCGTTTCAGGGCCATTTCGTCGTTCCACTTTTCAATGTTAGCGAAGTGCCCCGAGAGTAAAATCTCCGGCACTTTCCATCCATTATAATCCGCAGGACGTGTATAAATAGGAGGGGAGAGTAAGCCATCCTGAAAACTATCGGTTAGGGCAGATGTTTCATCGGATATTACACCTGGGATTAGACGAATAACGGCATCAGCAATGATGGCTGCAGCTAATTCGCCGCCGGTAAGTACATAATCGCCAATAGTAATCTCTTTGGTTATGATGTGCTCCCGGATTCGCTCGTCTATGCCTTTGTAATGACCACATAAGATTATCAGGTTCTTTTTGAGGGATAACTGATTTGCCATAGGTTGGTCAAAAGTTTCCCCGTCTGGTGTCATGTAGATGATCTCGTCATAGTCGCGTTCAGCCTTAAGATCTTCAATACATTTAAGAATTGGTTCAATCATTAAAACCATTCCTGCATTTCCACCATAAATCTTGTCATCAATCTGTTTATACTGCCCCAAACCATAATCACGCAAATTATGTACATGTACTTCTGCCAAACCTTTATCGGCGGCTCGCTTTAGAATACTCTGATTAACAGGCCCGTCTAACAATTCCGGTACGGCAGAAATTATATCAATGCGCATGGTGCGAAGGTAATATCAAAATGTTGGTAGGCGACGTAGTGCAGTGAAAATCACTGGATAAGCCTTAAATTTTGGTTAAAAAAAACCCCGGTACCTTGTACCAGGGTTGTGCTGTTGGCTTTCAGACTCGTTTAAAAGTCTTACATCAAATGTAAGCTTCTATTTGCTCATAATTTGTCATAGCAATATCAGATTTCAGTCGTCAGACAACCTATTTTGTTTTCTGACATTTGGCTGAATTTCGTTAACAATAAATATGGATTTATGCCGTTGGCGAGTTCAGCATCATCGGCATTACCAACATCAACAGGTCTTCGTTTTCTTCATTTTCATCCGGAAGAATAATACCTGCGCGGCTTGGTTCAGAGAGCTCCAGGCGCACTTCAGTTGAATCAACGTTGCTTAAGATGTCAAGCAGAAGCTTCGAGTTAAAACCGATTTCAATGTCTTCACCTACATATTGACATGCCAAACGTTCTGTTGCTTCATTGGCCATATCAATGTCTTCGGCAGAGATTACAATTTCACTTCCCGTAATTTTCAATCGAATTTGGTGAGTGGTCTTATTGGAGAATATGCTGATCCGTTTCACACTGTTTAAGAAATCCATTCGGTTGATCGTCAACACATTTGGATTCTGATCAGGGATAACGGCATTGTATTCAGGATATCGCTCGTCGATAAATCGACAAATGAGCTTCACACTGCCAAACGTAAAGAATGCGTTGCTGTCGTTATAATCGATGCGTACCATGGACTCATCATCCGATAAGGTAGACTTAAGCAGGTTTAATGCTTTCTTCGGAAGGATGAAGGAATGCTCTACACCTGGCTTTACATCGGTTCGCTTTAAACGTACAAGACGGTTCGCATCCGTAGCAACAAAGTTGGCAGAATCGTTGAACAACTCCACATATACACCCGTAAGGTTTAAACGTAAGTCGTCGGTACCAGTGGCGAAAATGGTTTTAGAAATGCTGCTCAGCAGCGTCATTGAGTTCATTTCAAACGACGTATTCGAATCCAATTCAGGCGTCTTCGGGAAATCTTCCCCAGGCTGACCAGAAAGCTTATAACGACCGTTCTCAGAGCGTAATTCAATGGCGTGCGTTTTTTCGTCTAATGTAAATGTAATCGGTTGATTGGGTAAAGACTTCAACGTATCCATTGTCAATCTGCTTGGTACTGCTACAATGCAATCCTCTTCCGATTGTACATCCATCGTTGTAGACATACTGGTCTCTAAATCGGTACTTGTAATAGTAAGCACACCGTCTTTTATATCGAAAAGGAAATGATCCAGAATTGGTAGAATAGGCTTTGCTGCTACTGTACCTATAACCACTTGTAATTTTTGCAGGAGCGCTGATGTATTAACTATAAATTTCATTCAACCTTACATTAATATTGATTACGTGGCGAAGTTAAACCATTGATCCCAAATAAATCAATATATGTTCACAACATTCAATTTCCTGTTGAGAAGCTTAAGTGCGCATCTGCTGAAGGAAATAATTTCTTAAAACGAACACAGAAATTAAACAGGATTAGATTTATCTTTCGGGCATAAAACACAAGAGAATGAGTGAGGAAATGAACGAACTAAACGAATCCACTTCAGCTAACGACCAAACACCAGCACCCGTAACTCAAGAACCGTTGATCGAAAATCCGGGCATTGATCCTGAGATTGAAGAGATCATTGCGATTTCAGATAAAATTAAAGCAGAGATTTCAACTGTGGTCGTAGGTCAAAAAGGATTAATGGATCTCCTGATCATCGCCTTGCTTACACGAGGGCATATCCTTATTGAAGGCGTGCCTGGTGTTGCTAAAACCCTTACAGCCAAGTTGTTTTCTCAAACCATTGATGCCGATTTTTCGCGGATCCAGTTTACGCCAGACCTCATGCCCAGTGATATTCTGGGTACGAACATATTCAATGCAAAGACCAACGATTTCGAGTTTAAACCGGGGCCGATATTCGCCGATATCGTTGTTGCCGATGAGATTAACCGTGCTCCAGCGAAGACTCAGGCCGCCATGTTTGAGGTAATGCAGGAAGCTCAGGTTTCCGTAGATGGGGAAACCCGTGCTTTGGGTGACGCATTTATGGTATTGGCAACGCAAAATCCAATCGACAATGAAGGAACCTATAATCTTCCAGAAGCCCAGCTTGATCGATTCTTGTTTAAGATTATTGTGGACTACCCCTCTAAAGCAGAAGATGTGCAGATATTAAAACGTTTCAAGGACGACTTTGAAATGCGCGAGACCGAGAACATTGGCAAAGTAGTCGATCTTAAGAAATTGGTGAAGTATCGAAAAGTGATTGAACGTATTTCCATCTCGGATGAGATTTTGGAATATATCGCAGGCATTATTCAGGAAACACGGAATACCGGGGATTTATTTCTGGGAGCATCTTCGCGTGCAGCCGTATGGATGATGAAAGCATCAAAGGCAGCTGCTGTGCTTCGAGGAAGGAATTTTGTTACACCAGATGACGTACGTTGGGTTACGAAGCCCGTATTAAATCATCGCATCATATTATCTCCACAACGCGAAATGGAAGGTGTTCCAGCGGCAGAAATTCTTCAGCAAATCATTGAGAAAGTAGAAGTGCCACGCTAGTGATCATCGCACATTTACAGTCGATCTACTTTACCCGAAGTCTATTTTGGGTATTTGCCGCCATCATTATCGTTATGGTTTTGGGTGCATTGTCGCCCATAATTTTCTGGATATCGATTGCCATGTTAGCTGCGTTGGTGGCCCTTATCGTATTCGATTACATCGGACTATATCATGCTGGAGGTAGGATTGAAGTGAAGCGTACTATGGATGAACGACTGTCTATGGGGAGTGATAATCAAATACGGGTGCATATTTTCTGTGGATACCGCACTTCATTGAAGTATAGGGTTATTGACGGCATTCCGCATCTATTGCGCATGCGTGATTTTGAAATGAGTGGGGGACTATCCCCTGCAGAAACCCGAGTTTTGAAATACACGGTGCACCCACAGCAACGGGGTGTCTACACGTTCGGTAAAACGGTTGTTTTTGTGAGTTCTGGCGGATTAGGTCTGCTCGAACGTAGGTATATTTTAGGCGAACCAACGGATGTGAAGGTCTATCCTTCATTAATCCATATGAAGGAAGTGGAGCTGGTCTCGATTTCCAAACTGTCAGTTAATCAGGGTGTTAAAAAGATGCGTCGTTTGGGGCATAGTTATGAATTTGAGCAGATCAAAACATATGTTCAGGGCGATGATTATCGAAGCATCAACTGGAAAGCAACTGCCCGGAATCAGGGCCTAATGATTAACCAGTACGAAGATGAGAAGTCACAGCCCATCTACTTTGTGATAGATAAAGGAAGAAACATGAAGATGCCGTTTAACGGTTTAAGTCTGGTGGATTATGCCGTGAACAGCACGTTGGCGATTTCCAACGTTGCGCTCCAGAAGAGTGACAAGGTAGGGCTACTTACCTTTGATAATGCGTTAGGTGAATTTGTGAAGGCCGAGAACAGAAGCGGACAGCTGAATGCCTTACTCGAAAATCTATACAACCTGCAATTAACCGATCTGGAACCCGACTTTAACAGCCTATATCATGCGTTGAAATCGCAGGTGAGGCAACGCAGTTTAATCTTCCTGTTTACCAATTGCAACACCTTGCATTCGTTAAAGCGAATTAAGCCCATTTTAAACCTCATCAACAAACAACATCTCCTGGTGGCGATTATGTTTGAGAACTCAGAAATCTCCGATTTGGCCATGAAACAGCCCGGATCGCTGGAAGAGATTTATGAAAACACAACGGCAGAAGGTTTCATTTACGAGCAATTGCTCATCGCTTCGGAATTGAATACGTTAGGTATACATACCATCGTTTCGAAGCCCGAAGAATTATCGATTAATACCATTAACAAATACCTTGAGTTAAAAGCCAAGGGGAAAGCCTAGCAATCGCGAGGCAAAGGCAATTGATCTATGCATCAATGGCATACAGAACTCCCATGACGATTTAGAACTGATCTCGGAGCGAGAGAAATGCAGCGAAGAATCTCTCCGTAAATGCGTTTAATTGATTATTGGGAACCAATCGGACAAGAATCATGCTGAATGCGTAGTCTCCTCGACTAAACCGTGCCTAGATTTCTCCAAATGCAATATAAGTGTACTATAAGGATTCGTAAAAATCGACCAAACGCTGAACCACACTGCGGTTAGAATACCGTTCTTCAATAAGCTTACGGCCTTCTGTGCGAATCTTCTGATCAAAGTCGGAGTCGTTCAACAGTCGTATTACTCCATCGGCGAATTCTTGAGCAGTATCACCAATTACAATGTTCTTACCTGGCTCATATTCAATGCCTTGTGCACCAATTGTAGTGCTAACAACGGACTTGCCTGCACTCATGGCTTCAAGAATCTTCAATCGAATACCACTGCCTGATTTTAACGGTACAACGCTAATCGATTTATCACTAACGAAGTCTGTTGCACTATCGACCTCACCCACCATATGCACGTTTTGCACCTGCATGTTTTTAATGTGCTCGGGCATCCCTTTTCCAGCTACATAAAACTGAACTTCAGGATCTTGCTTAAGTATCTCGGGCCATACTTCTTCTACAAACCATAACATGGCTTCCAGATTTGGCATCCACTCCAAACTGCCGATATGATATAAGGTTTTAGGTGCAATCGTATTAGAGGGTTTCCAGAGTTGGGTATCAATACCGGCAGGAGAGGGAAACACAGGTATTGTACACCCCATTTGCTTGAATAACTCGCCATCGTCTTCGGTCACAGGTACCAGGGCCGCATATTGGTTTAGGTGTTTTTGCTCAAATCGCTTTAAACGTTTGGACAATAAGGAGAGGTACCATTTCTTAACCGGATTCTTTGAATTTCTGGCCAATCGTTCCCAGATTTGAAACTCCACGTTGTGTTGGCGTAGAACCACCCGTGCACTGCCGCAATGTTTGAATATTACTTCAGAATAAAGTGCCGGAAACGTACCTTCTATCTGGATTACATCATACGTGTTTTCTCGGAGATCGTCGATCAGCGCCTGTTCAAACGCTGCGTCGTAGAATCGCTCAACATTGTACGATTTATCGGTAAATAGATTCTTGAAAGCATCCCATATCTG
>DIYD01000337.1:0-23467 GCA_002428905.1 Bacteroidetes bacterium UBA6063
CAAGCCAATTTTCCCCGTAAAGAAAGCCTCGATTTTATCGTCGAGAAAGAAACCGACGAGTGCAGCAGGTATCATCGATATCACCACAAACCAAGCATACCTGGTTTCATCATTCCATTTGAATTTGAGCACACCTCGGATGATTTCCATCAAGTCTTTTCGGAACACAACGACTGTACTTAATGCCGTAGCTCCATGAAGCACTATGGTAAATAACAGCCCTTCTTTGATTTCTGCCCCAAAGATCGATTTAACCAATTCAATGTGGCCGCTGCTGCTAACTGGAAGGAATTCGGTAAGTCCCTGAACGATGCCAAGAACGATGGCCTCAATCAGGCTCATTGGTTACGGCAGGTGATTTCTTGAAAATGGCATACACCTCTATTCCGAAGCCCAACAACACCACAAGAGGTGCTATGGTTACCTTAACGGTGCTACTGAAGCTTTTCTCCCCTGTTTCAAAGATCTCGGCATTATTGAAGATATCGTCTGTCTTTCCGGCCATCAAAATAAAACCCAATAGGATAACACCTAAGCCAATAAGCATCCATTTATAGTTTTCTTTTGAGAAGGCCATTTGGTGTTTGTAAGTCGTATTGGCCTCAGCCGCTTTCTTCTTATTTTTCGTTGCCATAATTGTTAGTACAAATCGTCTATTTTTTGTCTGAGATACTTTTTGGTTGCAAAGTATGTACTTGGCAATACGATGCACAGACCCAGTACGATAATCGTTGCAAATAAAATGGAATATATCGTAATATCCGATGTAAATATGTGCTGAACCTCAAAAAAATTGTGCTCTACCCATGAGGTTAGTCCTTTGTTCGATAAATATACCAGAACCGATGCAATTACTGCCGAAAGCAAGGTTATTACTAAGGATTTACCCATAAACGGTTTGATTACAAACCATTCCGACGCCCCAACCAGCTGCATACTTTTGATGATGAAGCGCTGCGAGTATACTTCCAACCGTATGGTATTGTTTATTAGGATGAGTGCCACCAATAGCAAGATCATGGCTATGGCCATTAAGATGATACCGGCAATGCGTTTATTCGACTCGATTTGACGCACCAGGTCCTGTTGAAAATCTACACCTTGTACCCCATCAATTGCTTTAAACCCTTCTATGGCCTGAGACAACCTGCCGTCTACGGCAGAGGCACTGAGATTAATCTCAATAGAAGCCGGTAGTGGGTTGCTGCCCAGCACTTCAACAAAGTCTTTACCCAGTACTTCCTTGTAGTCAAATGCAGCCTCATTGCCTGTGATGTAACGTGCAGATTTCACAAAAGTCAGTGACTCCAGGCTATCTGTTTTGGCACCCAGGCTCTCCTCTTCGATTTGGTTATCGAAATACAAAATAACCAACACGTTTTCCTGCAAGTACGCTGTAACGCGTTGCGTGTTTACAATCAACATGCCGAACAAACCGATGACATATAGCACCAGGCTAACACTCAACACCACCAATGTTCCTGAAAACCTACGTTTGCTTCGCACGGCAACAAAAGTACTGAATTGGAGTTTCTTCGGAAACGGCATTTTTTAAACCGCACAACCCTATTTAGAACAGTTCTAAAACGATCGAATTACCTGTTCAAAAAAACTGGAACAGGTTACCTTTGTTTCCATAATAAATTTATCGATTACATGGCTAAAGGAATGACTTCGGTTACCAGAAAGATTTTGATGGCTCTATCTGGTTTTTTCCTGTTGGTGTTTTTGCTCCAACACTGCGCAATCAACTTCTTATCGGTGATTTCTCCCGATACCTTCAACGAAGTTTCGCACTTCATGGGAACAAACCCATTGATTCAATTTTTACTTCAACCCGTGTTGGCGTTTGGTCTTGTGTTCCATCTTGCCATGGGCATTGTGCTTGAATTGCAAAACCGCGATGCGCGACCAGTTAAGTACGCAGTAAACAAACCCGGAGAGAATGCGAGCTGGGTATCTCGAAACATGATTATTACAGGTATCATGATTTTCTTGTTCTTACTCCTGCACTCGGCTGATTTCTGGTTCCCAGAACTTAAGGTAAAATACATCGACGGTGATATGACAGGAATGACTGCTGAAGGTCACTTCCGGTATTATGAAGAACTCCAACACCAGTTCCATAACCCTATTCGTGTGGGATTATATGCATTGTCGTTTGTTTTCCTGAGTCTGCATTTGATGCATGGTTTCCAATCGGCATTCCAATCGGTAGGTTTCCAACACAACAAATACACGCCAATCATTAAGAAATTAGGAACAATTTACGCGATAGTTATTCCAGCAGCATTTGTTTTCATCGCGCTTTATCACTTCATCAACGCATAGCACTTTCGTTCGATTATGAGTAAGTTAGATTCTAAAATTCCTGAAGGTCCATTAAAAGATAAGTGGACGAACTATAAAAATAAGATTGACCTGGTTAACCCGGCAAACAAGCGTCTCATCGACGTCATTGTTGTAGGTACCGGACTTGCAGGAGGTTCTGCCTCGGCAACGCTGGCTGAACTGGGGTACAACGTGAAAGCCTTTTGCTATCAGGATTCGCCTAGACGTGCGCACTCGATTGCGGCTCAGGGCGGTATTAACGCAGCGAAAAACTACCAGGGCGACGGCGATTCATCGTATCGCTTGTTCTATGACACTGTTAAGGGTGGTGACTACCGGTCAAGAGAAGCCAACGTTCACCGTCTTGCGGAAGTATCGGGCAACATCATTGATCAATGTGTAGCACAAGGTGTACCTTTTGCACGTGAATATGGAGGCTTGTTAGACAACCGGTCGTTTGGAGGTGTATTGGTTTCAAGAACATTCTACGCCAAAGGTCAAACCGGACAACAATTGTTACTTGGTGCTTATTCAGCCATGAACCGTCAGATTGCCCGGGGTAAGATTGAAATGTTCAATCGCCACGAAATGCTTGACGTGGTTATTGTGGATGGTAAAGCGAGAGGAATCATCGCACGTAACCTGGTTACCGGTGAAATAGAACGTCATTCTGCCCACGCAGTGGTAATTGCTTCCGGAGGATACGGAAATGTATATTTCCTATCGACAAATGCAATGGGATCGAATACAACTGCAGCCTGGAAAATTCATAAAAAAGGAGCTTACTTCGCCAACCCGTGCTATACTCAAATTCACCCAACATGCATTCCGCGTTCCGGTGATTACCAATCAAAACTTACCCTTATGTCGGAGTCGTTGCGTAACGATGGTCGAATTTGGGTACCGAAAAAAATGGAAGATGTGGAAGCCATACGAGCAGACAAGTTAAAGCCCACTCAAATTGCTGAAGAAGACCGGGATTATTACCTCGAGCGTCGTTACCCGGCGTTCGGAAACCTGGTACCACGTGACGTAGCCTCGCGTGCAGCCAAGGAACGTTGCGATGCCGGATATGGTGTGAATGCCACCGGCGAGGCGGTATACCTTGACTTCCAGTCGGCCATTGAGCGTTACGGTGCCGAGCAAGCCAAATTGCACGGTATTGAAAACCCATCAAAAGAAAAGATTATCGAGCTTGGCGAGAAAATCGTTGAGGCGAAATATGGAAACTTATTCCAGATGTACGAGAAAATCGTTGATGAGAATCCGTACAAAACGCCTATGATGATTTATCCGGCTACACACTATACAATGGGCGGTATTTGGGTTGATTATAACCTAATGACAACTATTCCTGGTTGTTACGCCATTGGAGAAGCAAACTTCTCTGACCACGGGGCTAATCGACTTGGTGCTTCGGCATTGATGCAAGGTTTAGCCGATGGATATTTCGTATTGCCTTACACCATTGGAGATTACCTGTCTGACGATATTCGAACCGGTAGCATTCCAACGGACACTGCTGAGTTTGAAGAGGCCGAGAAGAATGTCCGTGAGCGTATCGACTTCTTTGTGAACAATAACGGCACCAAGTCTGTGGACTATTTCCATAAACGTCTTGGTAAGGTTATGTGGGATAAGGTAGGTATGGCACGAAATGAACAAGGCTTGAAAGAGGCCATGGATGAAATCAAAGCCATTCGGGAAGAATTCTGGAAAGAAGTTCGTGTACCAGGTAGTGCAGATGGGGTTAACACAGAGCTTGAGAAAGCAGGACGTGTAGCAGACTTTCTTGAACTGGGTGAATTGTTTGCGAAAGATGCATTGCACCGTAATGAATCATGCGGAGGTCACTTCCGTGAGGAATCTGTGGAATTAGACGGTGAACAAAAAGGAGAAGCAAAACGGGACGATGTAAACTTCGCTTACGTTGCCGCATGGGAGTACAAAGGTGATCCAAGAGATGCGGAACTACATAAAGAACAATTGGAATTCAACGACATTGAATTAAAACAACGATCATACAAGTAAATAGGAATCATAAAATTCGAATCACATGAACTTAACACTTAAAATCTGGCGTCAGAAAAACGCAAATGATAAAGGGAAGATGGTTTCCTATAATGTGACTGACATCTCAGAACATATGTCGTTTCTTGAAATGTTAGACGTACTTAACGAAGAACTTGTAGCCAAAGGAGAAGAACCGGTAGCCTTTGATCACGATTGCCGCGAAGGTATATGCGGTATGTGTTCGCTACACATTAATGGTGAAGCCCATGGCCCTGACCGAGGCATAACTACGTGTCAACTGCACATGCGCATGTTCAAAGATGGCGATACCATTCATATTGAGCCATTCCGTGCGAAGGCTTTCCCTGTGATTAAGGATTTGATTGTGGATCGATCTGCATTTGATCGCATCCAGCAAGCCGGCGGTTACATCTCCGTAAATACATCGGGTAACACGCAAGATGCAAACGCAATACCTATTCCAAAAGCAGATGCAGACCTTTCTATGGATGCTGCAACGTGTATTGGGTGTGGAGCTTGTGTTGCGAGTTGTAAAAATGCCTCAGCAATGCTTTTCGTAAGTGCCAAGGTTTCTCAATATGCCTTATTACCGCAAGGCCAGGTTGAAGCCAAAGACCGTGTGTTGAATATGGTTAATCAAATGGACAAGGAAGGTTTTGGAAACTGTACCAATACAGGTGCCTGCGAAGTGGAATGCCCAAAGAACATTTCAATTAGCAACATTGCTCGCATGAATCGTGAGTACTTGTCTGCTTCGATGAAAGACGACTAAGTATGTTTACTGGAATTATAGAAGCTCTTGGTACAATTACAAGTATCGAGAAAGAGGCTTCTAACATTCATTTCACCATCGAATCTCCAATATCCGGAGAACTCAAAATCGATCAAAGTATTGCCCACAATGGTGTTTGTTTAACCGTTGTTGCCTGCAACGATGCGTCGCATACGGTAACGGCGATTCAAGAAACACTGGACAAATCGAATCTCGGCAATTGGGAAGTAGGAAATCGCATTAACCTGGAACGCTGTTTACGGGTTAACGATCGTTTAGACGGACACATGGTACAGGGCCACGTAGATACAGTAGCGCGTTGTATATCTAAAGAAGATCAGAACGGAAGTTGGTTATTCACGTTTCAATATGAGGAAAAACCAGGCTTCTTAACGGTTGAAAAAGGCTCAATTACCATAAATGGTACCAGTTTAACGGCCTTTAACTCCCAGGACGATCAATTTAGTGTAGCCATTATTCCATATACCTACGAGCACACAAATTTCCACCAAATTGAAGTCGGTACTCACGTCAATCTTGAGTTCGATATTCTTGGCAAGTATGTTGCCAAACTATTGGAAAAGAAATAAGAAAATTGACTTAATCTATTGTTGCAATCACCTTAAGCTCAATGGCAATTGGGGTAGGCAAACAATTGATTTCAAGGGTGGTACGGCACGGCTGATTGTCTTTGAAATACTCCGCATACAGACGGTTATATGTTTTAAAATCATCCTTCATATTGGTCAAAAACACCGTAACATCTACGATGTTATCCCAGCTACTACCCGAATCCTCCAATATGTATCGGATGTTTCTAAACACCGAATGGCATTGCTCTTCAATGTTGTAGCTCCGAATGTTTCCATTCTCATCCAAATCCACCCCAGGAATCTTCTTCGTACCACGCTCCCGCGGACCCACACCGCTCAAAAACAATAAATTACCAACTCTTCTGGCATGTGGATAAGCTCCTACCGGTTCCGGTGCCTTCCCTGAATCAAATTTTTCGCTACTCATCTTCTATTGTAATTATTATTTCGTCCGACGCTTCAATGACCTTTGCATTCGTTGCAGTTTGCTTCGAAGCAGACTTGTTCGATGTATTGTTCCTACTCAATCCGCTGTTTCCCGTTGTGTTTCGGCTACTCGAATTGTTATTTCTTGTTTTGCGTTGCAGTGCTGCATATTGTGCCTGCATAACGGATGGGTCAAAACTCAGTCCTGAACGCCATATAGAAGCACCGTAGGAGTCATAGACAACGGATGTATCCATGTGCATTGCAGAAACCACGTAGTGCATGCTTCTGCTCATCGCAACCTGACGCACGGTTCCGTTGTCTTCCTTGAAGCTGTTTACTTCCTCACCGGTTTCAATGTCCCAAATCTTGGTTTGTCCATCAATGCTTCCCGTAATTGCATATTTGCCATCGGCGCTTATCTGAACAGAGGTCACTTTCCACTGGTGACCTTGAAATGTTCGAACTTTCTTACCGTTAACAACATTCCAGAGTATTGCGGTTTGATCGCTGCTCCCGGTAAGGATGTATTGATTATTGCAATCAACCGCGTTAACAACGTCCTGATGTCCTTTTAATTCTCGAATTTTATTGCCTATTCCGTCGTACATTTTTACTACGGAGCTTGCATCGGCACAATAAATAAACTGGCGGTTTAAGCTCAACGAAATACCATAAATCGGAAGTTTATTCTCAATAATTCGATGCGATTCACGTCGCATATTGTACACCACAATTCTCCCGTCGTACCCTGCCGAATAAATCATATTACCATACGGGCCCACTGCAATTGTGTTGATACCTGCCGTATGAACCATTGGCAATTGCTTCACCAGTTCGAAATTCTTCTTTCCTTTTTTGCTCCAAACCATAATACGGTAATCGCGTCCGGCTGTTACCAGCATCTGACCATGTCCACTGAAGCCAATTGCCGAAACCGCGGCCTTATGGCCTTTCAGTGTTTGCAAATAGGTAAAACTTGAATCGCCTGAAAAAACCTGAACCGTTTTATCCCAGGAACCCGTGGCAACAAACATATCATTGGGCGCAAATGCAACCGATTCAACATCATCCTGGTGAGTTCCGAGCACGGTGCGTCCGGTATCGTTTTGAGCGAATGCTACAAAACAACTGCACAAGAAGAAACATACCGCAGGTATGACGCGCCTTTTAAACATAACTTCAAATATACTTAGGCCTCCTGTAAATCAGGCGGTAACGTCGTACGTTAGAACAACGTATTATTCACAGTTTAGGTATCTATGATTTATAAAACAGCCACTTATACAATTCTTTGTATGTTGGTTTCTTACCATACATTAAAATGCCTGTTCGGTAAATCTTACCGGCTAGCCAAATCACAAAAACAAAGCTTACCACCAGAATTCCCATCGACAATGCTACCTCCCACCATTGTGTTGCAGCATTTAATAACGGAGCGCGCACCATCATCACAACCGGACTCGTAAGTGGTATCATACTTAGCCAGAAACTTAACGGACCATTCGGATCGCGCATGACTACACTGGTTGATATCGCAATTGCAAAAACCAAAGGAAGTGTTATGGGCAACATAAACTGTTGCGTATCGGTTTCGGAATCTACTGCTGCACCAACAGCAGCGAATAGTGCCGAATACATAAGATAACCTCCGAGGAAGAATACGACAAATGTGGTAATGATAAATGGGAAATTTAAATCCCGAATTTTATCGAGCATGGTATCCTGTGCCATTGACATACCATTCGTCATCTGGTCTACCGGCATATCTTGAGCAGATTGTGCCATTTCCATCAAGGCATTAGAATCTCCCAAAACACCTGTGGTAATTACCCCTATAAATATCATGGAAAGCACAATCCATATTACGATTTGGGTGAGACCAACCAACGCAAGTCCGAATACCTTTCCCATCATGAGCTGGAAGGGTTTCACACTGGAGACGATAATCTCCACAATGCGATTGGTTTTCTCCTCAATAACTCCTTTCATCACTTGTACACCATACAAGAAGATGAAGAAATAAATGGCGAAGGAAAGCACCATTCCAAGTATGGTTCGAATTTCGATATTACTGTCTTTGGCTTCACCCGATTCTCCAATGGTCTGTGCCGCAATACTTACTCGGGTTTTAATGCTGTCCATTGCAGATGCAGAAACGCCAAGCTCTTTCATTTTTTGGTTGGAAAACACCGAAGATATCCTGGACTTTATCCGCTCTTTCGACTCAATGGAAACAGACTTATCGGACTCATAGACAATGCCCTTCGGGTCGTATTTGTTGATGCCTTCAGGGATGTATAACCAGCCTGCATAACCGTCTTCGCTCAAACGTTCGTGATTTCGATCTTCCCACCCCTCGCTGTATTCAAAGGCCATTTTATCATCGCTTTCAACAGACTTCTTAAGCACATTAGCCTGATCGTAAACCAATATGCGTTCCGTTTCCTTGCCTATTCCATCGCTCACTGCCAGATAGATAATTACACCATAAAAGGCTGCAATTAATAACGGCCCTAAAATCGTCATGATTAAAAACGATTTCTTCCGAACCCGGGTAATGTATTCCCGCCAGGTGATCAATCCTATTTTACCCATGCTTGCCCTCCTCTACTTTTTGTATGAAAATATCTTTAATGCTTGGTAAGCTTTGTTTGAATTCACTAATCTCGCCGTGCGTATTCAATTGATCAATCAATTGCTTCGATTGACGTTCATCAATATTGAACTGAAGCTCAGCATAACCCAATGCGTCAGGTTTACCAATCGTAGTAGGCACGATAGACACAGCATCTATATCACCTTTGAACCGAACTTCATATGAATTAGTTTTAAAGGAATTACGTACCTCAACCACACTGCCTTCCAACACCTTGGTAGATAAGTTAATCATACCCACATAATCGCAAATTTCCTCTACCGATTCCATTCGATGCGTAGAGAAAATGATGGTGGCACCTTCGTCTCGCAGTTGTTTGATTTCTTCTTTAATCAATTCAGTATTCACTGGATCAAACCCGCTGAACGGCTCGTCTAAAATGATCAGTTCCGGCTCATGCAATACCGTTAAGATGAACTGTACTTTTTGCGCCATTCCCTTACTCAACTCTTCAATCTTTTTGTATTTCCAATCGAGTAGTTCAAACTTACCGAGCCAGTGCAATGCTCTCTTTTCGGATTCTTTTCGTGATAGGTTCTTTAACCGTCCGAAATAGACGATTTGTTCCAACACTTTCATCTTTTTATAGAGCCCGCGTTCCTCCGGCAGATATCCAATGCGCTCCACATGTTTAGGGTGAAGTCGCTCCCCATCAAAAATCACATCACCTGAGTCTGCCGCAGTAATTTGGTTAATGATTCGAATAAGTGTGGTTTTACCCGCTCCATTTGGACCAAGTAATCCATAAATAGAACCTTTCGGAATGGAGAAGTTCAGCTCCTTAATTGCCAAATGCCCCTCATAACCTTTGGTTACGTTGTTAATTTCGAGAAATGCCATGTTTAATGCGTTCGAAGATACGGAACTGACAGCATAGGTAGTTTCAGCTTCGACAAATGGAAGAATCTACTAGGTAGATTTGAAACGCAACTATTTCTTGAGATCTGAACACAGCTCAAACAGTTCACCACGCAGCATATTAATGTGGTCTTTGTTTTTCGCCGAGATAAACACCGCTGGTAAATTCTCATTCGCGTACCATGTATTTTTAAAATCTTCCAGGCTGTGCAAGGCTTCGTCTTCAAAAATGTCGTCACTTGTAGCTCTCGGGTTATACTGGTCGATTTTATTGAATATGGTAAGCACTGGTTTGTCGGTTGCTCCGATTTCGTCCAACGTCTCCCGAACAATTTCCATGTGACTTTCAAATATGGGATGCGATACATCAACCACATGAAGTAATAAGTCTGCTTCCTTTATTTCGTCTAAGGTAGATTTGAAACTCTCTACCAACTGGTGCGGCAATTTTCGTATAAAACCAACGGTGTCAGAGATTAATGTAATTATGGGTGGCACGTACACCTCCGTCGAATCTCGCGTAAGTACGAGTTTTCGCACTGTTGAATCTAGTGTTGCAAACAACTTATTCTCGGCCAAAATTTTTGCATCTGTAAGCGCATTCATAATGGTGGACTTCCCTACATTAGTGTAACCAACTAATGCCAAACGAAGCTCTCCTGAGCGATTTTTACGCTGGGTAAGCCCTTGCTTATCGATGTGTTCGAGCTTCTTTCTTAAGAGGGATATTTTGTCTCGAATAATCCGACGATCTGTTTCAATCTCCTTCTCCCCTGGTCCTTTCATACCAATACCGCCTCGTTGTTTTTCAAGGTGTGTCCACATTCGAGTTAATCGCGGCAACAGGTATTCACTCTGGGCCAGCTCCACCTGTGTTTTCGCACGATTCGTTTTCGCATTCTTAGCGAAAATATCCAGGATTAGTGTGCTTCGATCGATGATCTTACACTTAAGTTCCTTTTCCAGGTTACGTATTTGCGACGGTGTTAACTCGTCATCAAAAATGGCTGTATCGATCTCTTTCTTTTCAATAAAGGTTGCAACCTCATCAAGCTTTCCTGATCCAACATAGGTTTTTGGATTCGGCATTGGCAGTCGTTGAATGAAGTTTTTCTGTACTTCAGCTCCTGCCGTAGTTGTCAAAAATGCCAACTCTGTTAAGTAGTCATCTGTCTGTTCACGGCTCTGTTGCTGAGTCTCTACGGCAATCAAAACGGCCTTTTCAACAACTTTTTCGGTTTTTACTTGATAAGAGGTTTTCTTCAATGCTAAGAATACTATTTATTGCGTTCTTTGTTATACAAAACACAGAATGACCGCAAAATTGGGTAAAATATTGTTCCGAATCATGGTGATTTTCATTTTGATCGGTGGATTTACCGTTTCAGCCCAGGAATTGGAGTGGTCAAATGCCCGTAAGTTAAAGGGGGCAGCAGTGTTCACCAGCATTATCGGCCAAAATGAAACCGGGCTGTACATGCTTCGATATAGAAACAAATTCCTAACACGAAGTATTGTTATCGAGCGTTACCGCAACCAAATGGGGTTTGCCCTTTCTAAAAACATCACCCTCAAGAAATCTCGACTGCTGTATGCCGAATTGCAAGACAAGGGTTTATTGCTGGTGACAGCAAGTTACGATCGTAAGGGATTGAAAAACGACGTATACGGCCAATGGTATGACGAAAACATCAATCCAATAAGCAAACCTATCCTGCTGGTATCATCGCCTTTGGCAGATTTCTATGACAAAGGTGATTTTCGGATTCGGATGTCGAACAATCGCAAGAACCTGATGATCGTTCATACCGAGCGATCGGATAGCAATACACGTGTGCTCTGTATTAATCAGTTCGATCAGGATTTGAACAGCATATTGCAACGCAAATATGCCTTATCACTCGCCTACACCAATTTCTTTCTCACCAATATCCTGCTCGATAATTCATTAAATGCCTATTTCCTGATTTCACAGCACCCATTGGGCACCCGAAAAGATCAGGTAAGCAAATCTACGGCTACGGTTTACACCTATATGCACGATCGCGATGAACTTTCAGACTATGATATCCTCGACACGGGTGTTTATCTTAAAAAAGCCCAATTCACGTGGGATAGGTCAAAAAACAAAGTGAATCTAACCGCATTTTACACCGATCGAAAAAAACAGGAGATGCAGGGTTTATTCAATTTTGAATACCAGCTAAATACGCACTCCGCTAAAAAGACCTATCAGGAATTTACGGAAGAGTTCAAAGCGGAAATCTTTGGCGGTAATGAAGGTTCTTTGTTTAGTGGTATTGACGACTTCGACATTAAACGCGTCATCCCAAACACCGACGGTGGCCTAACCATTATTGCAGAACGATCTTCGGTCTCAAACGAAACCGATATCACTTATATCAACGGTATTCCCACGACCATGTCGCGCAACATTTACAACTTCGATGATGTATTGGTGTTGAGTTTAACCGCCAACCTAAGTGTGCGATGGAAGCATGTCATTCATAAGAGTCAAAGCTCATTGAATGACAACGGATATTATAGCTCAATCGTTATATCGAGTACACGGTCACATATTTACATTCTCTACAACGATCGGTTGCGAACCAATGGTGACGTCATGCAATACACCATTGATATGGATGGCAAGGCTTCGAACAAAATTCTCATTCGTTCCGACAAACATTTTGTATCAATAATTCCTTCAGAAGCCCGACAAATTGGATACAATCGGGTAATATTGCCGGTAACCAAAGATCGAAGATTTTCGCTCTTAAAGTTGGATTACCCAAATTGATAAAATCCGTAAAAAGTGGTGGCATAATCAGTTTAATTATTGCAATCGTCTTTGCAATAGGTTTGAATTTCATTCCATTTTATCGATCCTTTGAGCTCGTTAAAACCACGAATGTGCTGCAAGGTGTTTGGGTGAACAGAATTGTGTTTATTGTCTTCTTTCTAATTCAATCTTTCTGGTTTCAACGTGTCATACATGGCGCTCGTTTCTTTGAACACTGGAGCATTTTACCCTGGGTAATTTTCATTTCGATTGGTGTGCTCACACCAGACCAATTCGTTTCACTGCGTATACTTGCTCCAAACTTCATTTTACTTATTTTCTACCAGAAACTCTTTTATCACCAGGACCGTGAATTGACGAACTACCAGATCTTCCTTGAAGCCGGTGTTTTGTCGTGCATAGGAAGTTTGTTTTATCCAAAATTTATCTGCCTACTTCCTTTCCTGATAATCCTCTTAAACCAATTCTCGGCAAACGATTTAAACCGAATTTACCTGGTGGTGGTATCGTTTCTCATGGTGGCCTTATCTGCGTTGGTGATCGGCTACATCTTTGTATCCCCGGAATGGGTTTCACAATTATGGATATCGCTCCACTTCCAATTCGATTTGAATGCACTTTTAGAGCCGGGACTTATGTACTCTTATATTGCCATTATTGGTGTATTGCTTTTATTAACTCCGGTTGTTTACAACAGGCTAACATTTATGCAAACGCAAAACCGGCTGGTCATAAACATGCTCTACCTCCAATTGATTTTTGTATTGGCACTGGCGTTGTTCTCAGGTAAAAATGCCTATGAGGTTATGCTGTTGGCGAGTCTTCCGCTCACATTCATTATCAGCTTTGGCGCATATCACGTGAAAAGTAGGTGGTTGGGCAATATCGTTGTTTTACTGTTCTTGTTCACATTTGTATTGATTCAGGTTGAATATATGTGGTAAAAACGAGGATAACTTCGGTTTGTCATTATCCCATATTCATTAAGTTTGCAAAAAGTGTTTGCCTCATGGATGAATCGTTGAAACCCGTTTTTGATTTTGTTAATTCTGGTATGGATAAAGCCATAGACCATTTAAACAAGGAACTGTTAAAGCTACGCGCTGGTAAAGCATCACCTTCTGTTTTAGATGGCGTAATGGTAGAATACTATGGTTCTCCAACTCCACTAAATCAGGTAGCAAACGTAAATACGCCAGATGCAAGAACGTTGGTTGTTCAGCCCTGGGAAAAAACATTAGTACCCGATATTGAACGAGCGATCATCAATAGCAACCTGGGTTATAATCCGCAAAATGACGGGGACGTTATTATCATCAACATACCTCCATTAACCGAAGAACGTCGCAAGGAGCTTGTGCGTGCAGCGAAGAAAGAGGCGGAAAACGGTAAAGTAAGTATCCGCAACATCCGAAGAGATGCAAACGATCAAATCAAAAAACTTCAGAAAGACGGGTTATCTGAAGACATGGCCAAGGACGCCGAAGCGGATGTACAGAAAGCAACAGATAACTACTCAGTTAAGATTGACAATTTGTTTGCCGAAAAAGAGAAAGAAATTATGACAGTGTAGCCAGATGTGCTACATCGTTCTTACGCACCAGGCGTGCGATCTCCCCTTCTAAACGTATTACGTATAAACACAGATTACTGTGATTGTACTGATCCATTTCAGTTAATGGTGTATCCAACATGAGCGACAAAAAACTGCGCATTGCCCTGCCATGCATGCAAATCAGAGCATTGGTAAATTCAGAAGATCGTATAATGTCCCAGCCAGGCTTCTGACGCTCGTACATATCTAGCGGACTCTCTCCACCCTCTATAGGTATGTGCACCTGACCATCTCGCCATGATTGTACTACCTTTCTAAATTCGACTTTAGATTCGGGCGTTGCAACTCTGCCCTCAAAAACACCCCAATTTATCTCATTAAGGGCTGGTAATTTTGTTAGGCTATAGCCCTGTTGTACAAATGGATCCACACTCTGCCAGGTCCGTTTTAATTGCGACGTAAAAATGTAGTTGAATTCTATATGCTTGTACGCATTGTAAAATGCTTTTGCCTGATCGCGGCCATACGCGTTCAAATCGCTGTCTATTCCGCTTCCCTGGACAATTCCTCTCAGATTGTAATCGGTTTGTCCATGTCGGATGAGATAAATCGTTTTATTTGTAGCCAACTTCGTGCTTTATGATTGACCACAAAAATATCAAAATTGACCAGCTACAAACGATCCTTTCAAATACCCTCTCTTCCAATTTGGGTATGGAAGTGGTTGAGCTTGGCGAGGCACATTTAACCATGCGAATGCCAGTGGATCATCGCACCAAACAACCCTTTGGTATACTAGACGGTGGAGCTTCAATGGCTCTGGTTGAGTCTGTAGCTAGTTTTGCCGGAAATCTGTGGGTGAGGAATGATGGTAAACAATGCGTTGGATTGGAGATCAATGGGAACCACATCCGATCCGTTAAAGATGGTTGGGTTTATGGAAAAGCTACTCCGTTGCACACAGGCTCCAGAACTCATGTATGGGACGTGCACATTACGAACGATAATGACCAATTGGTTTGTAAAGGCCGAATGACACTGGCTGTTATTGATCCACAATAAATATGCAACAGCTTTCCAATACATACCGGTCTGAACTACACGGTTTATACTTTCTGTGTAAGCCAAATTCCGCTATCATCGACGTATATATTATCGACCGTAAAAAGGTGATATACGACGAGGCAAGTGAAGGAGGGTATATATGCATTTGTCCGTTTACCAACGACACCCCAAATGCATATGCCATTATTGAGCATATAGAAATTAAGCTGGATGACTTTGGAGCGCTTGTTACCGGTATCGAGATTCAATTGGAACATGTGACGCAGGAAAACGACACAAGCAAAGAGCATTACATCGAGCATGTAATCAAGGCCTTGCATGCGTTCCGCACTGGTTTTATGGACAAAGTTGTACTTGCGCAAAGGCATCATGTGCCGGTTTCCAACCCTAAACCGCTGGAGCAATACACTTCTCTTTTAGACAACACTGATTCGTACAGATATTTCTTCCACATTGAAGGTGAAACTACCTGGATGGGTGCAAGCCCCGAGCTTTTCCTCAAGTGCGAGAACAACCGTTTGGAGACTATGGCTTTGGCTGGCACCCGAAAACCGAGTTCACTCGACCAATGGGGTGAAAAAGAAGTTATGGAGCAAGCCATTGTTGGTGAGTTTATAACCGACCAGTTAAAAAAGCACGGATTCATCGATGTAGAGCTCGGTAAATCCTTTACCAAGAGACAGGGTAATTTAGAACATATATGTAGTCCTGTTTATGCCTCTTGCCCCGATACCATCGATTGGTCAATGGTCTTTCACAGTTTGCATCCAACACCCGCTTTAGCGGGTTACCCCAAAAACGAGGCAATGTGGTTTATCCAGCACACCGAAGATTTTGATCGGAGTTTATTTGGAGGTTATATGGGTGTTGTAGACGGTAATCAAATCGACTTATTTGTAAATATTCGATGCGCACGATTACACCAAAATGTTTACCAATTGTATGCAGGTGCTGGGCTCAACAACCAATCCGACCCAGAAAAAGAATGGGAAGAGACCAACCACAAACTGGAGATCATTCGGTCTATTCTTACCTAGGTTCGCGTCTTAGAATTCAAAGTTAAACCCGACTCTGGCGCTGGTCAGAAATCCTCGAAACGATGTTTGCGGCCCTTGCTGTGTTATTTCTCCATCAATTCGCCAATCTTTCTTGCTTAGGTCATAAACAGACATCAGCGAACCGCCTATCGTAAGCGGACCAAGGTTAATATCTACATTGCCAACAAGACCGGCAGTGATTGCAGGGTTTCGGTAGACAGCCACACTTCGATCACCTACAAATCCAGAACTAACCGGATTTGGCGCATTGGGATTTTCCTTAACAACCTTCCAGGTCAGCTGTGAATATCCTACCGAGCCTCCAATTTCAACGTCCAGAAATTTAACTCCGGCCAATAAATCATAGGTCAGAATACTTTTGTATATAAACGCTCTCAGGTTGGAAGTTACAGAACCAGTGGTATCGGTTTCAACGGCAGATAAGGTTGGTGAAATCCCAAAATAAGTGGTGCTGGTGAGTCCGTTCATCTCCGGACTACCCGTTGTAAATGCCAATCCAAAAATGGTCAATGGACTATCAAACAACGCATGATTCTCCGGACTATGCACTGCACTTACCGATGAAAAATCGATGTCGTACATGCCATGGGAGTAGACAATTTTACCACTTACTTCAGCATCGTAATCGTTGTAATCGAAATCCTCACGATAGTACGGATGTTCCTTATCTGGATAATTTGAATTTAAGAACAGATAGTCGTAATCTTCCCCAAGGTACTCGCTCAATACCGTATCGCCTTTCAAATCATACAGAAGTACCCGTCTATCATCCAAACTATCAAACAACTCCTCTATAAGGCTATGTGCATCAGCCCAGTCTTCTTTCCGATAAAGGTCTTCGCGTTTATACATGATACCCATTGTTACCACGGCACTATCTAAATCAAACTTTCTTGAATTCTTTATGCGATGTGCAAGGCTTTTAAAAACATACCATTCACATGAATTACCATCTACTTTTCGTTTTGACGAATGACAGCGGCCAAACTGGCCATAAAAGCCACCCTTTCTTGCACCGTACTCCTGAAGGAAACGTTTGTACATATATTTTTCACGGAAAACATAGTCCTGTACAGCTTTGGACGCATCGTAGTTTCGCCAGCGTATCGTTTCTCTTAAGCCAATAATGATCTCTTTGAACAACGGAAAGTTCTCACCCAGAAAATCCTGATAATGTTGCTCATGTACGGCAAAATTATCAACGATGGGTTTGATCGTTCCCATTAAGGAGTAATTCGTACCTAAGATGCGTTCGAAAATCTTCTCAATTTCATCCTCATCATCTTCCCGATCCTTATTAAACACTTTCTTATCCTGATACATGGCCATGCCCACAATACTCTCGATGTGCAGATCAATGCTATCGTGTGCCACATCGTCCTCAGGAATCAACATACTCAACACCTTAATTGCACCATATCCGCCGCGTTCAAGATCAATACCAACCACCTGAACCATTTCAGAACTATCGAGTTTGCGGTTAAACTTCATGAGTTTATTGGCAGCCGTAGCATACTCCTCAAACATGTATTTTTTAATGACGTGATAGTACTGCGAATCACCTGTAGTTATGTACTTATTAATCAGCCAAGAGCTTGACCTGCCGTGTTCCATGATTACATTACGCACACCTGCATATTTATGGAGGTATTTAATGTTTTGAACCCAAAGCCGACTATTGCTTTCCAGGTAAGTATGATTCTCTCCGGCCATAAAGACTTTCTTCTTCCAGTCGGCGGAATCGAACACGGTATACCCCTTAAATTTCTTATTCTTCTTCAGTCGGATTGTATCGCTGAAATCAACAACAAAGTCCTCGGTTTGGGCGATGGAGGTCAGTGGCTTCAAGGTTAGTCCAAGGGCGATCAGCAAACATAACGCTGATGCATAATAAAATTTACTCACTCACAATTATAGCTAATTACCAAGTGCGATGGATAATTGCTTCATATAAATTTCGTCAGGAATTTCGATTGCTCCAAATTGCGTGAGATGTTCATTTAAATATTGGGTATCAAGGAGTATGTACCGCTCGGATTTCAGGTATTCAACCAAATAAACCAGGGCTAACTTACTCGTATTGCTTTCTCTGCTAAACATGCTTTCACCGAAAAACGCCTTACCAAGATGTACTCCATAGAGTCCCCCAACCAACTCACCTCCTTTCCATACCTCAAAGCTTGATGCATAACCAAGATGATGCAGCTCTACATACGCTTCCACAATCTCTTCACTAATCCAGGTGATATCTCTGTCGGCACACGAACGTATAACCGACTCAAAGGCTGTATTTCGTTTAAAAGAATACGTGTTTTTACGCCACAAACGCTTAAGATTTTTGCTTACGTGAAATTGATCTAGGGGCAGTACCCCTCTGTTTTGCGGTCGATGCCAATAGACCTGTTGGTCGTCTTCCTCATGTGCCATGGGGAAGTAACCGTTTGAGTAAGCGTATATAAGTTGTCCAGGCGTTATCTCTTCAGCCATACTAACCGATACCGCTAATCTTTAAAATGAATACCACATAAAACAACAAAAAGAGCATTCCTTCCCACCTCGACACCTTTTTATCCTGACTCAACAGATAAAAGAACACCGCTGCGACACCTAAAAAGATCATCGATGTTTGGGTCAGGCTCATATCCATGTCAATAGGCTTAATAATGGAACATACTCCCGTAACCATAAACGAGTTGAAAATTGAAGATCCCAGAATGTTCCCGACGGCAATTTCCGGGTTTCCTGCCCGCGCTGCTGACACACTTACTGCCAGTTCGGGTAAGGTCGTACCCAGTGACAATACCGTTAAACTGATCAGCCCCTGATCAACATTCCAGGCATTCGCCATGTCCACTACAGATTGTACGGTGTACTTTGCACCTACAAAGATCCCTAGTGCCGAAATCAAAACAATCACGATGTCTTTCCAATCGAGCGACTTAAGTTTACTTACTGTTTTTTCATCATTTAGTGTTGGCATATCTTCGGGCTTTTCAGAGCTCACCAGATAGAATTGATACACCAAAAAACCGGCAATTAGTATTATGCCCTCTTGCAAGGTAACCTGACCATCGAGTAAAAACAGGATAAGAAAAGCTGCGGCACCCAGCATAAAATGGAGGTCAATAAAAATGTATTCTTTACCCAGCTGAATGCTGCGCTTTGCCACAACAGTTGTCACACCAAGAATCAAGAAGATATTCGAAATGTTGGCCCCAAGTACGTTACCAATGACAATCTCAGAATGACCATCGACCGAGGCAATTATTCCAGAAATTAATTCTGGAAGTGATGTCCCTACAGCAACAATGACAACGCCTACCATGAACGGCGACAGTTTAAGCGATAAACCGATTCGTTCAGCAGCTTCAGTGAAGTACTTCGATGCAAAAATGAGCAACGTTAAACTTCCCAGAAATATGGCCAGATAGAGGAGCATATTCAACTAATTTGAGACAAATGTAAGGAGGTCTTGTTTATTGTGCATTTCTAATTTCTGGATCACCGAATTCAAATTGAAACGGGATTGGAAGATTGCGAAGCACAATCGACTGTTTATCAATAGATTACAAATGGCACGTGGTTTGAATTTCTACAACAAGTTCTGGAGGAATACCTATCGCAATGTTACCTCCGGCACAGTTTGACAATAGTCAAAATCGCATGTTATCAAAAGGGGCTGAGTTCAGCCCTTTTTTTATTCGTATCGCTTCTCGCAAAAAGGTACTTTTGTCCCGCATGAAAGAGACGTTCTGGCAACTTGTTCAACACCCTTATACCGAATGGATCGTATTAGGGCTTAACCTGATCTTCCTCATTCTACTGATTAAGGAAGATATTCGGTGTTGGTTGTTCGGCATTATTGCATCTACCCTCTCGGTTTTGGTGTTTCTCAGCCCAAATGTAAAACTGTATTCAGAGGCTTTACTTTATTCGGTTTACGTTGTTCTGGGTGTTTATGCCTGGATTCACTGGCACAAATCCAGCGAAACAGGGAAAATGCCCATTCAAACCTGGTCTTTTCAGGCGCATGTAAAATACATCGGTATTGGTATTGCCAGCTGGGTAATGCTGGCCTTATTCTTTGGTCGTTTTACAGATTCTGAAATGCCGTGGGCAGATGCATTCTCGACGGCATTTGCATTTGTAGCAACATACCTGGAGGCTAGAAAAATCCTGCGCTCCTGGGTGTACTGGATTATCCTGAACGGCTTCAGTATTTGGCTATATCAAGCAAGAGACCTAAAGGTCATGTCATTTATGATGGTGGGCTTTGCACTATTCAGTGTCCTAGGTTTGTATCAGTGGCATAAAAGTTATCGAAATCAGGTCACTACCTCGACTGCGGATTGATGTAAATCTTTCGGTAAAATCTCCCGAACACCCACGTTGCAAGTAAGGCCGATGCCACAGATGCGATAACGACAACCTCCCGGAATGCTTCATTAGTCAGTAATTCAACACACTCACAATGTACCTCGGCATAACGGCGAGAACAGCAGTCACGCAAATCGCGAATCAGGGCCATAAACATCGGCACAATAAACGGCACATAAATGTGTAAACTGATGGCATATGCCTTTCTGAATGTCGATTTAAAGTTGCTAAAGAAGGCAACAAATATGGCCAGGGAAGTAAATAAGATGAGCAAAATGAGGATGAATGTCTCTTCGTCGTTGTGGAAGTTCGGCAGTGCAAACTCCAGTAAGGCGAACAATATACCAAACACGGTCGGCTGCAATGCTGAAATCAACATCGCCCACCCAAAATGGGCTATACGTACAGAACACAAAACAATCAACAAGACTGCAATACCCAAAGCTATTAGCAGGTAGTATTTCCAGAAGTAAATATCTCCGACAAAAAATGGCCCATTATATACTTCGTAATGCTCGTTGTAATTGATGGCTCGTTGAAAGTCGTCATTAAATCCAATATGGTTATAGGCTACGTGATCATCTTTGCTGTTTCGCAGATACACTTTAGGGGCAAAACAATTCGTTCGAATGATTTCGTCTTCCGATTTGTGCTCAAACCGGGCACCATATTTTATTGCGATCGCTCTAAAGTCTCTAATCTCTTGTCGCGCTTGCTCCAGTGATATGGTATCCAATTGTCCGTTGCCATAATAACTGCTCATTGAACTTCTGAAAAAAATGATGCTGTCACGCGTGAGATTGTATTTATACATCGTGTACCTCCTGGGATCATTGTATCGATCGTAGTCATACTCATAAACTTCACCGTTATCAACCGCGTTTTTTAAGCGGTACATATGAGCGTAGCCGTTGTCTAGAATCTCTCGGTCCTGACTATAGGTTTCATCGTTAAGTTCGAGCTCTGCTCGTAAAAAAGCCCCAACATTTGCTGCCATTGGCATAGCCGTAATAAAGGCAAATACAGCAATATAGTACAGGAAGGTTCTAAAGCTGTACGTATACGGTAACGACGTATGTATTCGTTTCGAATTAAACTTTACCTGCCTGATAATAAACAGAATAGCCAACGTAATGGTGGGCAACACCATAATCAGATTGGTACTTGCATAGAAATCTCGGTAGTCACTCCAACGAGGCAACGGACTCAACGAGTAGGTCGCACCAATCAGCGTGAGAATAATGGAAATTACTACCACAAGCGGAATGTAGATATGTACGCCAAGCACCCATAAAACCGGTCTGGAACGCAACAGTTTATCGTCGAAGCGACGGAATGCATCTAAAAGTTTCATGAGGCAAATAATCGTTTGGTTGATTTACTAATGTTTCGGTAGTATTTAATGGAAATGTCTTCAGCAATCAAAGCTTTGAGGAGATCATTATCGCTTTCAATATCATCCATATGAACCTGTACATATTCACCATTAAAACCATGATGCAATTCACTGGCCTGCAGATAGGAGACCAATCGCTCTTTGTCGCCGGGTTCTACTTGAATCTCAAACACATGGCTCCCATTATCGTCTTTTAAATCATTCACTGACCCACTGAAAATTGTCTTACCCTGTTGCAGAAAGATCATATGATCCGAAACGGTTTCGATTTCGTGTAGCTGCTGACTGCTCAAAATCACGGCGGTGGGGTAACTCTTATCTCGAAGAATATTTTTTAAATCGCTCAGGAACTTTTGCTGTGTATTGATATCGAGGTTCGCCAGGGGTTCGTCTAGAACCAATAGGTTTGGCTTTCCGATGAGCACTCGGGCCAGTTCAAAGCGCAACCGGTAACCCGTTGATATTTCGGTCCATTTCAGATGTTTGTAATCCATTAAACCCAGAAACTCCAATATCTCATCTACATACGTATCGATGCTGTTTGCTTCGATATTCTCCATTCCTGCTTTCAGCTTGAGGTTTTGAATTAAGCTGCCATACCAACGTGGGATACGTTGAGGAATGAATGCAATTTTCAGCTTAATATCTGGCCAGTCCAGGTCACCTGTCTTCGACTCTCCGAAGTAAGCCATCTGGCCATCGGCGGCAAGTTCGCCAGCTATTATATTGAGTAATGTTGTCTTTCCGTTTCCGTTTTCACCAACCACACCGGTAATGGTGCCCTCCCCGAGGTTAACTTCGGGTACCTTAAGTTCAAAACGTGATCGCGGAAACTTCTTGTAAAGATTGGAAGCTTGAAAGATCATGTGGTAATACGATTATGTCAATAACGCACAATGTACTACCTTATTATTAAACCAAATAAAATCGGTGTCTATTTTCGATTCGTATACCAGTCGGAGTCACGAGTAGAATTGGCGACAACAGGGGTACTATTGTCGTTTAGAAGCTTTAGCGCTAACAACGCAGCTGCTTTAGCTTCTTGCTCGCTCGCCGCATTCATTTTGTCCACGCTAAAGTGTTTCTTGATGAATTGCGTATCAAAATCACCTGAAATGAAGTTCGGGTGATTCATCACAAATTCACCAAATTCAAGTGTTGTGGCCAAACCTTTCACCGTATAGTTTTGAATGGCCTTTTTCATCAATTCAATGGCTTCGATTCTAGTCTCTGCCCACACAATGAGTTTCGAGATCATGTTATCGTAGAAGATCGGAATATCGTATCCGGTTTCTACGAAATCATCCACACGAATGTTATCTCCAACGGGCGGGGTGTATGTATTTATTCTACCAATTGTAGGCAAGAAATCGTTCATTGGGTCTTCTGCGCATACGCGCAATTCCAGTGCATGACCATTGATCGATAAATCCGATTGCTGAAATTCGAGTTTTTCGTTTTGAGCTACCTTGATTTGTTGTTCTACGAGGTCCAGGCCAGTAATCATCTCGGTAACCGGATGTTCTACCTGTAATCGTGT
>DIYD01000337.1:23547-31050 GCA_002428905.1 Bacteroidetes bacterium UBA6063
TCTACCTGTAATCGTGTATTCATTTCAAGGAAGTAGAAATTTAAGTCCTTATCTACCAGAAATTCCACTGTTCCAGCACCTGAATAATCACACGCTTTGGCCACGTTAACCGCCGCCTCTCCCATACGTTGACGCAGGTCATCTGTTAGAATAGAAGATGGTGCTTCTTCGACCAGTTTTTGATGTCGACGTTGAATGCTACACTCTCTTTCGAAAAGATGAACAATGTTTCCGTGGTTATCGCCCAGTACCTGAATCTCAATATGTCGTGGATTTTGAACAAACCGTTCTATAAAAACAGCTCCGTCACCGAAGGCAGAAATCGCCTCACTGATGGCCATGTTCATTTGGCTCTCCAGCTCATCTTCATGTTCAACGATGCGCATTCCCTTACCTCCACCACCGGCGCTGGCTTTGATAAGTACTGGGAAGCCTATTTCACGCGCCACTTCAATCGCTTTTTGCGGGTCTTCAACTGCTTCATTAATTCCCGGCACCATCGGAACGTCGTACTTCGCAACAGCATCTTTGGAAGCGAGCTTGCTGCCCATAACTTCCATGGCTTCTGCCGAAGGACCAATTAATATGATGTTGTTCTCAGCTAGTTTGCGAGCAAAAGTTGCATTCTCAGAAAGGAATCCGTAGCCTGGATGAATGGCGTCTACGTTTTCTTCTTTACAAATGGCAATGATCTTATCGGCCTGCAAGTAACTTTCGTTGCTTGGACCAGCGCCAAGACAAAATGCCTGGTCTGCTAAGCGAATGTGCTTGGAGAAACGATCGGCTTCTGAATAAACCGCCACCGTTTGAATACCCAGTTTTTTACAGGTACGAATTACACGAATGGCAATTTCTCCACGATTCGCGATTAAGATCTTGCGTATGCTAGCCAAAACGGATGAATTAAAGTTCGTTGATCATAGGTAAGTCGATCAACTCACGCTCTTCGTGGTTAATTCGACCTATACCGAATACACCTCCTGCAGCTTTTGCCACCTCTACAGCTAAACTGTGTAAAGACTCTCTGAACTGCTTGGCATATGTTGGATTCATTTTCTCAAATATCGCGTTCAACTCAGACAACTTATCTGAAGCGAGTTTGCCTTTCTCCTCTGCTGTTCCGGTGAGTTGACCAAAAAGTGTATTGATCTTGTTATTCAGGTCATTATTTGCTAATTCCGTGTACAGGTAATGTACATCATTGTGCTCTGAGAAGGTCTTTGTCTTGATCACTTCCTCGATTCGTGCAAGTTCTTGTGGCACCATAGCACCATCCGCACATCCAATCAAAATACCTACCCAAATTGGAGCATCTTTCATTGTTTGTTGCTCTCTTTCGTTCAAATCTCTAAGTTGAAATAGCATTTAATGTAATTTTGCGTGCAAAAATATGGAAACAGGGCTAATTAGGCAGGCAAAAATCCTTTTTTTACGGGAGATCAAAACGGAGTGGAAAAACCGCTATGCCATTAATGGAATTGTGGTTCAACTCATTTCCAGTGTCTTCATTGCCAGCCTTTGTTTTCAGGGACTAAAACCAGCCACCTGGAATGCCCTCTACTGGATTATTTTGTTATTCTCTGCGGTGAATGCAATCGCGCGAAGCTTTATTCAGGAGCGTCAGGGTCGCCTACTCTATTTTCATTCCATGGTTGACCCATTGGCGGTATTGTACAGCAAAATGTTGTTTAATGCCTTACTAAGTCTCGTCATTGCCACCGTCGGCTTTATTGTTTTCGCTATTTTATTGGAATATCCGGATTGGGATATACTCCGATATGCCCAACTCGTAGCCCTATTTTCCATCGGACTGGGCTTTCTGTTTACCGCTATTTCAGCGATCGCCTCAAAAACGAAATCCGGAGGGATTATTATGCCGCTGTTGAGCTTTCCACTCATTATCCCTATGATTATTGTGGCGGTAACCGGCGGTGTTTACCTGGTTATGGGTGACACCAGTTTTCACCTACAAAATGTTGGCATTATGGCACTTATTGATGTTATGATTGCCGTATTGGCTTCTGTCGTGTTTAAGTTTTTGTGGCAGGATTAAGTCTGTGCGAAGACGTATTCCCATTGGCATGCATTCCTGAATCCGTATAACCCTTTCCCCCCTGGCTTGCGTACGGCAGATTTAATGTCCTTTTGTCCTTCATTAAACCAACTTCGGTGCACCACCTGATCGGCATTGATCCATTCAACGTAATAGTCTTTTACATACCTATACACCGACCACTTCAACTCGGTTTGTCCGGTTATACACCCATGCTTTCTTGTGGCAGGACTACGCTTCACCTGTGTTTCATTCATACACACAAACTTTCTCTTGTTAAACACACCCGAATATCCAGAAACGGCCCTGTCAAACTCTGCCAGAGTGGCCAATCGGTATTTGGGGTATTTAATCTGTTTGGGCAAAGGTTTTAACAATTGAACTTTCCCAGACCTCAACCGGTCAATCGAAAAATAATTTGACTCACCGTCTGTGTTCGGTTCAAGATATCCGGCTTCGATCAACATTTTTTGAGCCACCCGGTCTGATCTCCATTCAGCATATTCCTGCGCTTGTTGAATAGAAACACCAACAAGGGGAAAGGAAGCATAGGTTTCCCAGGTCATCATGTATTCTCGGATTTTAAAACCTCGTTTAAAGAACACATCCCACTGAGAACTATCCGGCAAGGCGTTAGAATACTCCGTGCTGTTCTTACCATGCACTTGCTCTATCCAATACAAATACTCTCTCCAGTCCAGGTTCGTCAGTTCATTGCGATCCATGAATAGAGTATCATCAATTTGGAAGCAACCCGGAGGTTTAGCCGAGCTCAAGCTTCCCTTCTTAACCTGATGCTCAAGACTTTGGCAACCGAAAAAAAGAACTACTGAAAAAACGGTTATGAGTGACTTCATAACCTCAAAAATACGATTAATGATCTTTAGTACTACTCTTACTAATCATAGATTTTAGACGCACTGCTGGCACCCATACCTTCGACAACAAGTACTTTAGAGGTTTGTCCTTCTCCACCTTCCACTTGGTCGTACGAGCGGCTTCCAATTGTTTTTCATGAATGGTATACGCATACATAGCAATGGAAGTTCTATAAGTTCCTGGAGGGAAAGAAATCGGGTCGTAACCGTGCAAGGTGTATTCCCTGCAGTGCATGATTGCCAGCAGGTTAAATGGCACATCCACTTCTGTTTTCTCACCCGATCTTGGATCTTCAAGTCGCAGCTCTCCTCCGTATTCCTTTTTCCAGTCTTTGTTTAAGTACAACAACAAATTCAGGTTTCGAAACCAGGTGGGTTTCAACGGGTGGTAATTGAAATCTGCATGCATATCAAGGAAACTACCTTCCCCTCCGAGGTGAATTCCTCCACCATACAAATCCGCATCGATAAACACATCCTCATTGGTTATATACTGGACCAATTTCTGGAACCGCTCAGACGTTATTGCATCGTAAAACTCTGTAAACCTGGGGCTTATTTCCTTAATTTTCGACTTTTCAAATTTATTCTTCGAAAATGCATAATCAGCGCTTCTGGTTTGAACCACTGGTATTTCGGCTACCAGTTGACCTAGCTTTTCTGTATCACAGAAGTCGTCAATCCCAATATGTGGGAATGGTCTGGCATTTAAGAATTGTTCTCTTAATTCGTCTTTTTTCGCTTCAAGCGCTTCAAAATTTATCATTTGTTGGTTAATCGTTGTGGTATTTCAGTCAATACCTGATGTCCTTCTAAATTGGTTACACCCCAGTTCTCCAACTCCTCCTCGCTCCACAATTCAGGGAAGAAAATGCGTCGTTGATACCTTGGATGCATGTATTTGTGCCAATCGCTCCCACCCGTAGCCTTCGAGCTCCCCTGGCCACTATCCAGGTATTTGGCTGCAGTATTATAGTGGTGCATAACCCACGAAATATTTACCGTATGATCGTAATGACGCATTTCGTTCACTAACTCCACATTATGTTGGTACTCCTGTGGCAATTGTTTAAACTTCGTCCAGAGATTGATCAGGTTGTACTCCTCCATGAATGAGATTAGTTCCACACGGTACTTCTTTTCGAAATTCTGCATCAGTTTACTCTTCTCACCCTTAGAGTAATCCTTGCCAGCAGCCTGCCAGTACATATGTTCAAAAGCATGTGAGTATGGCGTATCACGGTCTATCGTTTTTCGGAATCGATAATCGATCAAATTAATCAATTCGGTAGAAGCGATTTCAATCTTTCGATACTGTGCACTCTGGAATCCACTTGCGGGTGTCAAGGTATCGCGGAACTTCATATACTGCTCTACTTCCATACCTTCCGACATAATGTCGAACGAGTTGGAGAGCATATCGAAATACCGACTAACGCGCGCCAAATGCATACTGAACTTCTCCGGTGTAATATCGTCTTGTTCAGACACCTGAGCAATTTCCCAAAGAATCATTTTAAAGAGCAATTCGTTGATCTGATGATACATGATAAACACCATTTCATCCGGCAACGTAGTCCGTTTAATTTGCAACGACAGTAAGGCATCCACATTCGCAAAATCCCAGTACGTCATCGATTCGGCGTAGAGCAATCCAGACAGATGCACGTCTGGATTTTGCCCCATACCTTTATATTTTTCGTCTATTGCTGCTAAAAGTTCTTCTCTGTTCATTTGTCTGTTTTCAAGGCTACAATTATAGCGTACCGCGGCGTTCTTGCTCTGCCTCAATAGATTCGAACAACGCCTGGAAGTTGCCTTTACCGAATGACTGTGCTCCTTTTCGCTGAATAATCTCAAAGAACAATGTTGGGCGATCGGTTACCGGTTTGGTAAAGATTTGCAACAAATACCCTTCGTCATCACGATCCACCATGATGCCATGTTCTTTTAATATCTCCAGATCCTCCGCAATATCTCCTACGCGATCAGCTACTGTATCGTAGTAGGTACCCGGAACATATAAGAACTCTACACCACGTTTTTTCATCTCACTCACTGTAAATACAATATCATTGGTGGCTACCGCAATATGCTGGCATCCTGGACCATTATAGAAATCTATGTATTCCTCAACCTGTGACTTTTTCTTGCCTTCGGCCGGTTCGTTGATGGGGAATTTGATCCGACCATTGCCATTAGTCATTACCTTACTCATCAAGGCCGTGTACTCTGTAGAAATGTCCTTATCGTCGAATGTAATGAGGTTAGCAAAACCCATAACTTCATTATAGAATTTAGCCCATACGTTCATCTGCCCCCAATCCACGTTACCGACCATATGGTCTATGTATCGCAAACCAACTGGTGTTGGGTTGTAATGCGACTCCCATTTCTCGAAGCCTGGCATGAATACACCGTTGTAGTTTTTGCGCTCCACAAAAATGTGTACCGTATCTCCGTAGGTGTGAATACCTGCACGCACAACTTCACCATCTGCGTCGGTCTCCACACGTGGTTCAAAGTATGACTTAGCGCCCCGCTTTGTCGTTTCTTCCCAGGCCTTACGGGCGTCATCTACCCAAAGTGCGATTACCTTAACTCCGTCACCGTGTTTCGTTATATGATCGAAAATTTCGGTGTTATCTGTCCCAGGCATTGGCGTGGTGAATACAAGGCGTATTTTATCTTGAACAACCACATAACTTGTTCTATCGCGAACACCTGTTTCGAGTCCTGCGTAAGCCAGGGATTGAAAACCTAAAGCCGTTTTATAAAAGTGTGCTGCCTGTTTGGCATTACCCACGTAGTACTCGACATAATCGGTACCTAAAAGCGGTAAAAAGTCCTCCGCTTCATCGAATATTTTTTCGATACCGTAATTGAAATTTGCTACTTCTGTTAAATCATTCATGCCTTTTGTCTTTTCTAATTTTTACTATTAAAAACCTATTAATCAGTCTATTATCCACGATTTATAGTAATCGTCAACCTCCAGATTTAGTGCTTCCTCTGTAATGGAAAGCGGTCTGAACGGATCGATCATAACCGCTAATTCTTCAGTGGCTTTTTTACCAACGCTTCGCTCTATGGCTCCAGGATGAGGTCCGTGTGGAATTCCTCCCGGATGTAAAGTTATTTGCCCTTTTTGGATGTTATTTCTGCTCATGAAATCGCCATCTACGTAATACAGAATTTCTTCTGAATCGATATTACTGTGGTGATATGGTGCCGGGATCGCTTTCGGATGGTAATCGTATAGTCTTGGGACAAATGAACATACCACAAATCCGGCCGACTCCCATTGCTGATGAATCGGAGGTGGTAAGTGAATTCGACCCGTTATAGGCTCGAAGTCGTGAATCGAGAACGCGTACGGATAATTAAATCCATCCCAACCCACCACGTCAAAGGGATGGTACTGGTGGGTATACTCCCAAAGCACACCTTGTTTTTTCGATATCACGCGAAATGCTCCTTTTTCATCGTGCGTTTTCAGGTCTTTTGGCAATCTGAAGTCACGCTCACAAAATGGAGAATGTTCCAAAAACTGACCGTAGTGGTTTCGGTAACGCTTGGGTGTTGTTATCTCGCTAAACGATTCGATGAATAACAGTCTATTGTTTTCATCGTTGAAGTCTATTTGGTAGGTGGTTCCGCGAGGGATAATCAGATAATCGCCGTAACCAAATTCGAGATTCCCGTACATGGTACGCAGTGTTCCTGATCCCTGATGAATAAACAACATTTCATCCGCATCAGAATTTCTGTAGAAGTAATCGACAGAAAACGATTTTGGAGCAGCCAGGCCAATATGCAAATCACCGTTTACGAATAGGGTCTTTCTGCTTTCGATATAATCGTCCTCCGGCTTAAGGGAAAAACCCTGAAAACTCAAGGCCTTCATGTTCTTCTCAATGGCCACTTTCGGGCTTACGTCACCTAAATGCTTTACTTCCGAAACAACTGTAGGTGGATATAAGTGGTAAATCAACGAAGACATGCCGGCAAAACCTGATGTGCCGAACAACTCTTCCTGGTACAATCCACCATTGGGATTTTCAAATGTGATATGTCTTTTTCTTGGTATTTCACCTAGACTGTGGTATCTGGGCATAACTATTACTTATACTGTTGTGATTGAGTTGGAGAGTTTGGTTAATACATGGAGATTCAGGCCGGACGGCGCTTGATGCGCACTTCAATTTCTTCCTCTAGATGGAAGTATATCGTATTACCTAATTTGACCATATCAGGCAAAAGTATATGTCGACTATTTCGACTGCACTTGCAAATGTCTGTTGGCAATATGATTTTTATCAGTTTCGGTTTGCACACTGGAACAGTGCCATTGATTTCCCTCCCATTACCACCTGCTTTTTTCTGGGAAATCACCACCTTTGCACCATGAACAACGATAAGGCAATTCTGCTCATATTGGATGGCTGGGGTATTGGTAAAAAAGACCATTCAGATGCCATCCATAATGCCCAAACACCGTACATGGATCATCTCATAAACAATGAGCCAACCACCACCTTAAAAACGTTTGGTGAGAACGTAGGTCTACCC
>DIYD01000338.1 GCA_002428905.1 Bacteroidetes bacterium UBA6063
GAAGAGCTGGGTTTTCGATAGCAGTGTTCGAGGAAAGGTTGTACTGATCGGGCAGAAAAGGTGCCCACCCGCCAAGGAGTTCTGCCCTAGACTTACGGTTTCGATGGAAATTATACCTGACGGTATGACGTTTTTAGACTATGTAATGGAAAGTAAAACCATGCTGATTCGTCAACTTAAACATTGTGAAATTACGGATGAACGTAAGACTTACATTGGAAGATTTCCAGCATTCCAAATCTCCTTTTTAACCGCTCATGACAGCGTACGAATAGGCGGAGTTTCTACGCTCATAGAAATGGATGGAAAGGTACATGTAGTAACCGGAATGGCTTTGGATCGTGCGAATGAATTTGAAAAAAACAAAGCACTTTTTACGCAAATATCTCAATCCGTTTCGGAAGTAAACTAAGTTGTGATCCAGCTCAGGAATATCCTCATTTTGATCCATTGTTAAAACCGGTGTTAGATGCTTATCGTGTCAATACAATAGTGCCCGCATATTGAAACCAGTTGTCTTTTTTCGAAGAAGCATTGATTACATATAAATACACTCCAATAGGCACCGGCTCCCCGTTGTGATTGGTTCCATCCCAGCCGTGGTGCTCTGTGTTGGTTTCAAAGACTTTTGCTCCCCACCGATCGTATACATGAAAATGAACCTCTTGCAATTCCCCGGTAACCGGTTTAATAACATCATTTAGTCCGTCTCCATTTGGTGAGAATGCAGAAGGCATGAATAACGAGAAAGGAGGGTGAATTCGAACCCGGTGTTGTACAGAGTCCTTACAGCCAAACGTATTCTTTGCATACAACCAAACGTCAAAAATACCAGTATCGAGGTAGGTGTGCTCGGGGTTCCTGGCAACGGACTGGTTCCCATCATCAAAGAACCACTGAAAGTGCTCCGCTCCTGTTGACGTGTTGGAAAAGGCAACAGTAGGGTCGTCAATATTAACATATTCGGGTGCGTGAGTATACCCGGCTGTGGGTCTTGGGTAAACAACAACAGGTTGGTCAAATGCATGGGTGTCGGTGCACTGCTGGTCACTCGCAACATACAGAGAAACGTAATAAACCCCTGGGTTTTGATAAGTGTGCAAAGGAGCAGTTTGATCTGAGAAATGATCATCTCCGAAATCCCAGGTATGATGTGCGATGGTCCCTTGCGATAGCTCGGAAGAATGTGAAAAAGCAATTGCCTCACCCAGGCAAGCAGAGTCTACTGCATCAATACGAGCAATTGGATTTGGATGTACCATTACGTGCGCTTTAGCTGAATCTGAACACCGTTGGTTTGAGACGTTCAGCGTCACACCGAATTTGCCGAAAACCTTGTATGAATGTGGGGTGGGGTGGTTCAAGACAGTCTTCGTGCCATCTCCAAGATCCCAGATGTAGTCAAAGGAGTACCCTTGCATAGTTTGGCTTGTGTCTCTGAAACGGAATAGGTTCCCGATCGAACACTGTGTATCGTCTTCAATCCAGATGGCTGCCTTTGGTATGGGTAAAACCTCAAAATCATATGTTGCGCTATCCAGGCATTCAAATTTGGTGGCAAGTACGAGTTCTATCTGATGCTTGCCTACGTTTAGGTTTTCCAGGTGCACGGAGTCCTGTGCATATGTGTACGAATTAAACTTCCATCGAATGGAGGTTATGCTATCATTTGTGTGTGTATTCTTGAACCAGAATAGCATGGAGTCGCCACGATTACAGAAAATACGATCGTTAGACAGGACGGTAACCTGAGGTTTGTTCTTTGCGATTACGTGAATCGTGTCGGAATAAAAACATCCCGTGTAATCGCGTACGTTTAGAACATAGGTGCCGGGTGAAGTAACGGTGCGATTGAACGAATCGCGTCCATCCCACCACTCGTACGAGTTAAACACTCTATGATTGAGGGGCTCCAATCGCACATTACCTCCGGAGCACAAAACAGCTTCTTCAGCCAGTTGAGGTACGAAATGTGCTTTGCGCACGTAAACCGTTTTGCGCACGGTATCCCATTGACCTGTATTGGCGGATTTGCTGTGCATTTCAACCTCATACACTCCAGTATCCCTATATTGGTGTGTTACGAAAGGCCCGTACACCAAGTCTGTGCCATCACCAAAATCCCAAGAAAAGTTTGAAAAGTGGGTTGTATTGCCGGCCCTGAATTCCACCAAGTCGTGAATGCAACCACCAGACAAATAGGAGAAATCATTCGGCAGTAAGACCGGGCTGGGTTTACATAATCCTATCGAAGGGTCACTGGGGTTGAGCTCTGTAAATGAATCACGACGCACCTCTCCAGGTGGAACATCCAACCAAATACTCGATCCATATGGTGCACATGGCGGAGGTTTTACGACTGTCTTTCCAGAACCCAGTATACGTTGGTCTTCAAGAATAACAAAGGAGTTGATGCTATATCCCGTTAACACATCCACCGCCTTTTGAGCGACCGTAATGGGGGGAACATTTAACCCTTTTTTTAACCTGCAATTTCCTACGTTGTCAATTGTATAGAGATATCCTGTATACGTTGCACTCAGGCACACGATGTTCCATAAATCCGGCACTCTAACAGGTGTGGTATAGATGCTGTGATTTGGTGTGCTATCTGCGGTATACCAAATGCCCCAGGCGTATACGTTCCCATCTTTGTCCAGGGCGTAGCACCCAAAGGCATTGGCCTGGATGTCGACAATGTTCTTAAGATCCAGTTTTGTCCAATTGGGTGAGAAGTTTCTGGTTGTCACAAAGCCTAATGTCGAACGCGCGTTGAACCCTCGTGAATAAACGTCACCATCGGAGGTTAGAACAAAGTCCGACTCAAATGTGCAAGCCACACGAACTCCATTCTTCATATAGTTGATCTGAGATACAGTAGGGTTCTTGCCGAACCCCCTGGGATTTGTACTTGTGTAGCCGCCCACATATCGTGTGGTGCCATCGAGTTTTACCCAAATACAGCGGTGTTGTGTTGTATAAGCGTGTTTAACATCCGTGTCGATCTGTTGAGGGACATCACCATAACTGCCTCCCCAAACCCACAGTGAACGATCCTTTTTTATGGCACACGACGTGCCATTGGAACTGGAATGGTAGATCACATTGCTCATTCCATTAACCTTCATGGGTTGCCTTCTGCCGCAGCTGGGTGTACCCGTCTGATCCGAATTGCCAAGTTGCTCATCTATATTACTTCCCCAGGAGTACAATTGCTGTGCGTCTCCACAGATGGCAAACGCACTGTGTGATCCTAGTCCGTAACCATAAGGCTGATACCATAATCGTCCACCAAAACCATCGCCGACCATATGATTCTGACACCTGGCTATTTGGTTAGTGTTCAAACTGACCAGTACGAAAAGCACACAACAGATGTGAGAAAACCGGACGGTATAAACGTGTCTCTCGAGCCAACAGCGTTTTGTCTTGTAATTAGCCATCCTTGTTCACTTTTATTCTAATCAGATTACCCTGAGTTATTTAGGCAATACCGAATGGGTGTTAAACGGGTGTTCCAACCTTGAGATGAAAATGATCCGTTTATCGATACACCTTTATTTTAAGGCGTTCGTTTAAGTATTTTGGTTGCCTCTTCAATGCCATGCAGTACATGAAAAGAAAATCGGCAACTCGATACAATTTCTTACAATAAACATAAATGTTCCTATAATATGGTCTTTCCACGCTACTAAATTGTGCTTAGCGTAGCGTATTTTTCGCCAGGCGTAGCATGGCATTATATCTATGGCGAAGAAAGGGTTGTTGCGCCTTTAGTGCTCCAGAAAATTCAATCACCTGAAGGTGCCAGAGCTCGTGAAACCAGCCTAAAGGGTCTGTACTTTTATGCCTTTAATCATTCAATAACCAGGCGCCTCAAAACCGTAGCACTTTCTTTCTGAATATATACCAGGTAAACCCCTGGTTTCGGATCGTGCAACGTGTATCGCACGTTGGATGTAGCACTGAAATCCATTTCTCTGCCAAGTACATCAAAAATGCTTAAGTGTTGGATATCATAAATATCTCCACTAAGCTGAAAGACACCATTGCTGGGATTTGGTATGATATGTACGTTGGCCAATCGCACCAAAGTTTGCAGACCGATTGTGGAGGCTATGGTAATACTATCGGTATCTGTACCACACACATTGGTAACCTGTACCCAATAGGTGCCAGCAGTATCAATTGAAATAGTCTGACTGGTTTCGCCTGTGTTCCAGAAGTATGTGGAGCCTGTATTCTCCGCATCCAAGACAATGCTGATGGGTGGTTTAACCGTTGTGTCGTTACCGAGATAAACTACTGGTGTACGCACTAAGTCGGCAAAGATGCTATCTTGTGCTGACCCGCAACGTGCGGAAATCACGCGAACCGAATGCCACCCGAGAGCGGTAATGCGCTTTGTTTGATTTGTGCTTCCATCGTCCCACACATAGGTCGCACCCTCATTTTTTGCATCGTACAAATCATTTATACTATCGCAGTATACAATGCTGTCTTCGGTGAAATCAATTCGAGGGGAGTAATGCATTACCATAACCGAACTATCTCGAAACTTGCCACAATGTTTGGAGATCACTTCAACCCATTTTAATCCACTTGACGTAATGGTCTTGGTTTGAGTTGTACTCCCATCGTGCCATTTGTAACTCGCACCTGGATTTAATGCATCCAACAATGTGTTTATCGTATCACAAAAATGCAACGTATCCGTCCATTGTATCGAAGAAGGTGATACATCAAATTGAATGTCAATTGAATCCTGTACAGAGCTACATCCATTCGTAACTCGAACCGAGTACGTGCCATTTTGTTTCACGTATATAGAAGACGATGTATCTCCTGTATTCCACTGGTAACGGACAAGCGGATGTGCAATACTGTCGCCGATGAATACTGAATCCGAATCGCACACTTGTTTGTTTACACCTAAATCAATGACATAAGGTAGGTCGAAAAGCACCTTGAACGAGACAGAATCATATCCACACCGATTCGAGGCTTTCACCCAATAGGCGCCTGTGGAGTCGATAGACACGGAGTCTTTTGTAGCACCTGTGCTCCACATAAATGCATTCACTACTTTCCCGGAATCCAAATTGTCGAAGGCAACAAAAATGGGGCGCCCAGTTGGTTTACAATAGACTGTGTCTTCCAGTTTTTCTAATACGGGTTTATAAATTGTAGTAAGTTCTACAGAGTCGTGCTGAATACACCCATCGACCCCATGAGCTGTAACCTTCAACACAGAGGTTCCGGAAGCTATTGTATTGGTATAGCGTGACGAGGTGTCGGTATGAGTATTCAATTTCCAATTCTGCGACGAAACAAGATCTTTTAATGTGTCCCGAAATTCAAACGTAAAGGAATCATTTTGACAGAGTAGTGTGTCGGTAGGGAGGATCAGGTTGGTTTCACCTATGGAATATATGGTATCGTAGGCGTATCCTGTGCAACGATCGGTTTTCTCTATTTGCGAGACAACTACATAGGTGCCCGTTTTCTTTATCGTAAATGTATCTGTTTGACCAAAACCAGTACTTGTATCAGCGCCAAATAGAACTACATTGGTATCGGTAACGACGGATCCTGACGTGTCGAGCAGATACCACAGATAAGAGGGGCTCTTAACTTCACTGGTGTCATAGGTGCCTTCAACAATGTATTTTCCGCAGTAAGGTGAAGATATCGAGGTGCTTGTTCCGAGTGGTTTGTTGACGGTAACGCTGATCGCCCGTGAAGACCTCCCTGGGTAAGGACAATGGTCGTCAGTAGCGGTCACGATAAACGTATAGGGCACCGTGGTTGCGCTCCCGGTTGGCGGCGTCCACTCCACGCGAAGGCTTTGGTGCAGGGCCTTTGTGTTAAGGATTTTATACGTCGCTCCCTTTATTGGGTTGTTCCAACTTAGTTTGACCGAATCAGCTGGAGCGGGCCAGACCCGTGCATCATCCGTGGTAATGTTGAACGCAAGTTTTTCTCCTTCGCAAACCGAGTAATTGCTTGCAGATCGAATAGTGGGTATGTTATTACCTGACCAAACCGCAGTCTCCAATTGTATTTCCCGATTGATTGAACCAATATGTTCGTAAACGCCTTTACTGTTTTTTCTCCATTCCTTCACTGTAACAACCATTGCTGAAACTTCGTTACATCGAGTTGGGGTGAAAATTACGTGCCCTATAGTAGAGTCGAAATAGAATCCTGAAGGCGGTATGGTATTCGGGTTGATGGTAGTGCCAAAGACCTGTAAAGGGCGTCGTGCGCTGTATCCCGATGAATACGCAGCTGTGTTATTCCATCCCTCAAGCGGATTGGTCAGGTGGTAGCTTAACGAGTCTCCGTCTTTGTCGGTTGCAGAAACATCGAGGTACGACGCATAGTTACATCCAAATAGTCCTTGAGGAGGGTTGTTGAAATTCGGACTCGAATTTTTTAAACTGTCCGTCACATTGAAAGCACTGTAGTTAAAGTATCGGGTGTTCCCAAGACCGGTCGTCATGCTACTGGTTCTGCAGCACTGTTCCGTTTGCACCACAAGTTGACCACAGGTATAATACGGTTTGAATGCAGATGTTCTAAAATCTATGCGCACCGTGTATTTATGCTCTTCCAGGCCTTTGCCAGTGCCACGTGTGTTTGAAGGGTAGCATCGTCTCGAAGCATTGTCACAGATGTATGTGACCTCTTGAATAGATTCCCGTTTAAGCGTGAGGGCAATCTTGCTACCGGTAGTGATGCAATGCAAATAAGTTTTGGAGCTTGGGTTGGTTAAGGCAACACCGTTGCAGTTCCTATAATAGAGTAAGGTTACATCATAAACGCTGTCAGACACATACTCATAGGTTATTACACCACCTGTTAGGTGTGTTGCCTTTGACTGTATCGCAACGGCCATTAGTACAATGAAGATGCTTAATAGTCTTGCCATGATTCAGTTCGAGTTGATTTATTCGAGCAATATAGTAATTCCCTCAGGTGATTACAAGATAGATTCTTAGGTTCAGCCTTTGCTGTGGGAACCGAGTTAAGCGCTACTTCCGCCCGTAAACACCAGATGCACAACCGAAGAAGTAATCTTTGTATGTTGATTCCAACTCATTGCGAATCAAACACTTGTGAAAGAAACGGCTGTTTTCAAAACGTTCACAGTACCTGCCGAGCATACGGTAGGTTTCAGAATCACCTGTGAATGCCCGGCCGATGAGAGGGATAAATGTGTTCAGGTAAATCATATAGGCCCAATGCAGTACGGATGCTTTGGGTGATGAAATCTCAATGAATGCAAATACTCCTCCAGGTTTTAATATGCGTCTTACTTCGTTCGCCAATACCTGCTGTTGTTCATGGTTGAATGTTTTTATACCGAATGTTGAAATCACAAAATCCGCTGATTCTGATGGAATGTCATTGTCAAGGACATTGACCTGCTTTAATTCGATGTTTTTGGTTTTTAACCGATCAATGTGTTCTGCAGCTTTGCGATTCATTTCCGTTGAAATGTCTATGGCTATTATTCGCCCATCTGCATTGACCCTCTTTTGAATTTCAGGCCAGGCTTCGCCCATACCAGACATAAAATCGTAACCCGTTCCAGAGGTGTTGAATTGAGGCAAATCGTTGATGCACTGTCTACGCCAACGCGAAGTGAACCCAAATGAAGCAATTAAATTGGTCAATCCATAGGTTTTTGACATTCTGTCAAAAATCCCGCTCACAAAACTAGGGTCATACAATTCATGGGAGGATTTTGACCTTGTCTTCCGTTTGCGTGCATACACTATATCACCAGGTACCTGCATTTATAATCTTATATCGATATGGATTTTGATTGTCTAGTTCTCCATTGTGATGGATGAGAAATTCAGCCGAATCTTTATCAAATCTAATTGTTTCAATTCGGTCTATTCCTCTCAAACACAACCCATTTTCATTATGTATGCCCTTGTCAAAGATCAGAAATCTTGTTTCGGTCAAATGAATAAGTTCACCGCATGCCATTATACCACCGGTCGTAACTTGCATTTTATAGTTGTCTTCAATCCTGGTTTCAT
>DIYD01000127.1:0-2967 GCA_002428905.1 Bacteroidetes bacterium UBA6063
AGAAGCTCATCGTTGACAAAGCCTTTGCACACAAGGCACAAACTCTTGGAACATGCTTTGTGTTATATCTAGTAAAGGTATTAATTATGAAAACATATTATATAGCATTGTTCATTGCACTGGCCGTTGTGCAAACATCTTGTTCGGTAGTTCGTCCTGGGGAAGTTGGGGTTAAACAACAACTTGGTAAGCTTAACGAAAAAACGATTGACCAGGGAGTTGTCTTTTACAATCCGTTTGTTACCAAGGTGATTAAGACATCAACACAAACCAACAATCTCAAGTTAAACTTAAATCTACCAAGCAAAGAAGGACTTAGTGTTAAATCAGAGATTTCAATATTATACCGAATAGAAGCGGATAGCATTCAAACCATCCTCACTCAATATGGGGAGGACTACGAAGCCATTATTGGAAGCATCTTCCGATCGGCTTCATCCGATGTATGTGCCAAGTATTTTGCAAAGGACATGCATTCGGGCATGCGAGCGAATATCGAACAAAGTATTAAATCAAAAATGGACGAGCTATTGAAAGGCAGTGGCATTGTTATAGAATCTGTTTTAATGAAGAGTATTCAATTGCCTCCGGGCTTAGCACAGTCTATTGAGGAGAAACTAAAAGCCGAGCAAGACGCCATGCGAATGAAGTTTGTGCTCGAACAAGAGAAACTCGAAGCAGAACGGAAGATTATTGAGGCTCAAGGAACCAGTGATGCCCAAACCATTGTTGCCAAAGGTTTGACCGAAGAGGTATTGCGTTTAAAGGGAATTGAAGCCTTCGAAAAATTAAGCACCTCAGACAATACCAAGGTGATCATCACAGATGGTAAAACACCTTTATTGTTGGAGTAATTTTAGGATAGATAAAAATGGAGAGCCGGACATGTTTCCGGCTCTTTTTTTTACCGCATTTCTGGACAAATACCTAACTTAACCGCCATGAAACCAGTTCCAAGAATCGTTGAATCCAAACCAAAACTACTCTTGGGTATGCACCTGTCCATGAGTTTGATCAACAACAAAACAGGTGAGCTGTGGCGACAATTTGGCCCCAGGATACAGACCATTCCAAATCGAGTATCCAGCGATAAAATATCGCTACAGGTATATGGTGAAAATCATTTTCAGCGTTTCAATCCGTCGAATACGTTTGAAAAGTGGGCTTTGGTTGAAGTCACAGATGTCGCCACGATACCAGATGGCCTTGAATCATTTCAACTCGAGGGTGGCTTATATGCTGTATTTGATTACAGGGGTTCAAGCGCTGATTCGAGTATATTCCAGTATATCTATTCCGAATGGCTACCTGGTTCGGAATATCAACTAGATCACAGACCACATTTTGAAGTATTGGGAGATAATTATCGCAATGATGATCTGGAATCGGAAGAAGAGATATGGGTGCCGGTTAAACGTGGCTGAGTTTGGCTATAAACACGGTGACGGCCGTACCCTTTAATAGCACCCGGTCATCTTCAAGGCTCACTGTTATTTCTCCACCGCGCCTGGACAGTTGTCGGGAAACCATTTGTGCTTTTCCAAGTTTCCTGGCCCAAAGTGGTGTGAGCGCGCAATGTGCAGAACCGGTAACCGGATCTTCATCAACGCCTAAATCTGGTGCAAAGCATCGCACGACAAAATCTTCTTTCCCTGATTGGCTTTTGGACGTAATCATCAAATGGCCTAACCCATTTTCTTTCAATTGTGAGAACTGCGGCTTCGCGTGAACAATATCATCCTTGGTTTTAGCGACCGCAACCTTCCAATTGTAATCGCTTTGATACATTTCAAGAGGATTAAAGCCAACCAGATCAAAAAACGATGGAGTCACGGCAATTTGCTGTAGACTAAATGCAGGAAAGTTCATTACAATCTGACCACCTTCTCGTTTGACCCGCATCTCAGCCTCCTTCGCTTCGAAAATGATTTCTTCATTGGATTCAACCAGGCCCAATTCGTAGAGGATATGCGCACTTGCCAACGTTGGATGTCCGGCAACCAGTATTTCTGCGGCAGGCGTGTAAAACCGAATTGTAAATCGATCTTTCTTAGGCGCAACGAACGCCGTTTCCGAGAGGTTCATTTCCATGGCGATGTTCTGCATATACGTCTCAGATGGCAACTCATCCAAGATCATCACGGCAGCTGGATTTCCTTTGAATATTTCGTCGGTAAAGGCGTCGACCTGATATATGGTATTGTTATCTATTCCCTGGTTCATGCGCTTACAAGTATACGATTTACCGTTCTTTCATACGCCTTGTATTCGGTGGACAAGTCTACCTCTACGAAGCGAACGGGTATGTGTTTCGCCAGCAACTTCATTGCGGAGCGTTTTGAATCGACGTTTTGTTTTAACACGTCTTCGATACGCTCTGGAGACGTTTCGTATTTCTTAATTTCTTCCGGACTGAGTTTATCATACATCCATTGTGCGGCTTTCTGAATATTGGCATGTTGTACGTACCAGATAGTCCCTAATGCATAGCCTTTCGGTTCGATAAAATTCTTGAGCAAAAAATAACTTTCAATGTCTTTGGGAAAGCCGAGCAGATTTATATCGTGTTCATGCTGCGGCCACTTCATTTTTACCAAATCCATGACCGTGTCATTCGTTATATCTCGTTGATCTTCGATCTGTGTCTGTAAACGCTGCCCAAGCGGAGAATTGGAATAGACTTCATGGTTAAACATTCTGCCTACATTGAAGCTGCGGGTATCGAGCCTATTATCAATAAGTGCTGCAAGTTTTACCAGGTTTAATTGGTACTCCACGTTTAATATGTTGACTGTTCCAGACAAATCGAGTTTCAAGGCAAAATTATTGAAAAGGATAGATGAACGTCTGGAAACAACAATTTAAGGTATACGTGTTTCGTTTGGCAACAAAAAAGCCCAGGCTATTTACCCAGGCTTTTCGTGGTGTGGGGCGGGATCGAACCGCCGACACAAGGATTTTCAGTCC
>DIYD01000127.1:3050-3182 GCA_002428905.1 Bacteroidetes bacterium UBA6063
TCTACCAACTGAGCTACCGCACCATTCACCCCTTGTTTAAGAGGACTGCAAAAGTAAATGGATTTTGTAAATCTCCATACTGCATCTAATTTTTTTTTGTGATTTTTTTATGGTCTAAATTGGATCGGAATG
>DIYD01000127.1:3260-8480 GCA_002428905.1 Bacteroidetes bacterium UBA6063
CTCTAAATTGGATCGGAATGGGCAAAACTTCCACCCTCAATGCTCCTAGGTTTTACCAGCATTGTCTATTTTCGCTATATGCAAATCGTACAGCAAATCATTTTTGTAATCGTACTGGCCGTTGCCGTCTATTTCTTTTACCGAAACGTATCTAAAATCCGACGTAACATCTTGCTTGGTCGAGATGAGGATCGCACAGACAACAAGCCTGAGCGTTGGAAAACCATGCTTAAAGTCGCCTTTGGTCAATCAAAAATGGCAGCCAGACCTATTCCGGCCATCCTCCATGGCTTTGTCTACGTTGGCTTTATCCTGATCAACATCGAAGTACTTGAAATTATTATTGATGGTATATTTGGCACACACCGGGTATTTGCTCCGTTGGGCAAGTTGTACAACGTAGCCATTAGCTTCTTTGAAATACTTGCGGTTCTGGTTCTTATCGGCTGTGTTCTCTTCTTAACCCGGCGATTCATTAACCGAATTCCACGATTTCACAATCCAGAAATGAAAGGCTGGCCAACCAAAGACGCCACCATCATTTTAATCACTGAAATCGTATTGATGGCAGCCATCCTTAAGATGAATGCTACCGATCAAATTCTACAAGCGCGGGGAGCAGAACATTACGCACAAGCTGGTAGCTTTCCGGTCAGTCAGTACCTTGTTCCCTTTTTCGATAGTTTTTCTACATCAACATTGATCGTGTTTGAACGCGTATTCTGGTGGTTTCACATCATCGGTATATTGTTATTCCTCAATTTTCTACCTTATTCAAAGCATTTCCACATCATACTTGCATTCCCGAACACCTACTATTCCGATTTAAAACCAAAAGGTCAACTCGGAAATATTGGATCGATTACCAACGAGGTTAAGATGATGATGGGTATGCCGGATGCCGATCCGAATGCAGAACCTCCGGTGAGTTTTGGAGCAAAAGATATCACCGACCTGACCTGGAAGAACATCATGGATTCGTATACCTGCACCGAGTGCGGACGTTGCACGTCTGAATGTCCGGCGAACCAAACCGGTAAGCTCCTATCTCCTCGAAAGATTATGATGGACACCCGTGACCGAGCAGAAGAATTAGGGAAAAGACTTGATGCTGGAGAAGATCTCAATGATGGTAAAAACCTGTTGGATTACATCAGTAAAGAAGAACTATGGGCATGCACCAGCTGCAACGCATGTACTGAAGCCTGTCCGGTTAACATCAATCCACTTGACATTATTGTTCAGATGCGTCAGTATCTGGTTATGGAAAAAGCGGAGGCTCCGAATGAGTTAAACATGATGTTTACGAATGTAGAAAACAATGGCGCCCCATGGCAATTCCCTGCCAGCGACAGAGATAAGTGGATCACTGAGTTATAAAAATGAAAGAGCTAAAGAACGCCTCAGTAGACGGAAAAGAGATTAGTCCGATACTTGACGAAAACACAAAAAATTATCTGATCGACATTGACGGTACGGTCACAGAAGATGTACCGAATGAAGACCCGGAACGCATGAAAACTGTAGAGCCTTTTCCCGATGCGCTGCAGGCCTGCAATGCCTGGTACGATCAGGGGCATATCATCACGTTTTTCACCTCCAGAACCGAGGAAACGCGTAAAATTACGGAGGACTGGTTGAACCGCAGTGGGTTTAAGTACCACGCCCTCCTCATGAATAAACCGCGAGGAGGCAATTACCATTGGATTGACAACCATGTGGTCAAGGCAACAAAATTTGAAGGCAGCTTTAGTGAAAACTTCAAGCAGGTTGATGGTAAAATAGAGCAATTTGAAGATTAAGACAGCGGAATTATGAGCGAGAACATACATGTACCCACGGTAGCCGAATTAAACAACAAGGGTGAAACCCCAGAAGTTTTGTTTTGGGTTGGATGCGCAGGCAGTTTTGACGAACGAGCGCAAAAGATAACCAAGGCTATGGCTAAAATCCTGGCCCACATTGGTGTAAAATTTGCCATCCTGGGTAAGGAGGAAACGTGTACAGGTGACCCGGCAAAAAGAGCTGGAAACGAGTTTCTTTTTCAGATGCAGGCCATGAATAATATTGCGATTATGAATGGATACGGCATCACAAAGATCATTACCACCTGTCCACACTGTTTCAATACGATTAAAAATGAATATCCTGAACTAGGGGGCAACTACGATGTTATACATCACACCACCTACATACAGGAATTAATAGACCAGGGTAAGCTTACCTTTGGGAAAGGAGATTATAAAGGAAAAAAGATCACCTATCACGATAGCTGTTATTTGGGTAGAGCCAATGGCATTTATGATGCTCCCAGACGAATTTTAGAAAAACTCGACGCTGAATTGGTTGAATTGAAACGGTGTAAAGCTAAAGGTTTATGCTGTGGTGCTGGTGGGGCTCAGATTTTCAAAGAGGCTGAAAATGGCTCGAAAGAGATCAATGTAGAACGCGCTGAGGAAGCATTAGAGACTAAAGCATCGGTATTTGCTGCGAATTGTCCCTTTTGCATGACCATGTTGCGCGATGGAGTTAAACACTTCAACAAAGAAGACGAGGTGGAAGTACTTGATTTGGCCGAATTAGTAGCCAATGCAAATGACCTGTAAATGAAGAATAACTGGGACAACTTGGATACGGATGCCCGGATTTGGTTCTATGGAACAAATCGCAAGCTAGCGCAAGAAGAGCAACAGGAAATCTCCGGCATTTTAGCTGATTTCTGTGCAAACTGGGCAGCACACGGCGCAAAACTCGATTGTGGCTTCACCATATTACATAACCGATTTATATTGCTGGGCGTAGACGAAAAAAGCGCAGCGGCAAGTGGGTGCAGCATAGACTCGTCGGTTCATGTATTTCAGCAAATTGACGGGCGATTCAATCTGGATCTCTTCAATCGTTTACGGTGTTATGAAATCAAAGACAACGAAGTTTTCGATTTCATGTCACATGAAACGAAGACCCGTCTTATGGAGAACAGAATAACCGAAAACAGTATGGTAGTCAACACATTAACCTCAACTGTTGGCGACCTAAGATCGTCTTTTCAACAGCCCTTAAAACACACCTGGCTTAAGCAGTTTCTGAATTAGGGAAGATCAACAACGGCGTATCGATATTGCTTGTAAGCTTCTTGGTTGTACTTCTACTTAACAAGTAGTCAATTCGTGTAGAATTGCGATGGCACAATACCAGCAAATCTGTTTTATTCTTGTCGAGATACTGATAAATACCTTCTGGTGGGGTCTCCGCAGATTCAACCTTAACGGCTATTTGCATATTGCCAAACTTCATACTCTTAGGTGCCTTGTCTGCAGGGTCTAATTGTACCTGCAACACTTGAAAATGAGCATTCGTTTTGTCTTTCAGCGACTGGAAAAGAGACCATATATCTTCTTCGTGCGGAATAGCTTCCTTGCCTGTTGCAATTACAACTTCAAGTCTTTCCTTACTCAATTCCATCTCAGGTACGGCCAATAAAGGTGCGAATCCTCTGCGTAAGATGTGCTCTGTATTCGAGCCCATTACTTTTGTTGCCAGGTTGGTTTCACCTTTGGTTCCCATTACGATAAGATCAATCCGATGCGCATTACACATAATGGGTACCTGATCCTGAAGGTACCCCTGCCGGGCAACCGTAGTCACTTCTTGGATATCCGGGAATTTGGATTCAATTCGGTACTTTTCGTTTCTCAGATCTTTCTCTGCGTCCTTCAAAATCAAGTTCGTGATGTTGATCATCATACCTGGAGTGGTTCTAGGCGACACAACAGAGTTAAACAGCACAAGTCGAACCTCGGCTGGATTAAAAAGTGATAACGCAAAGTCAGCAGCTGACATGGCATTATCAGAAAAGTCGGTTGGTAGGAGAATATTGATCATACCTTAGTACTGTTTTTAGAAAGTTCCATTTGTTTTTCGAGTGTATAGCCATCGGTCTGAACTGTTTCGATCCATACACCTCTCATTTTTCGAAATACCTGCACATGTAAACCCGCAGTTTCTTCGAACGCCTGTTCTACTTCTGCAACCGTCATGTCCCGGTGAATCTCAATTTCGGCCGGCAGATTATCGATCAAATCGGACATCAGTGCTGTTCCCAACACTCTGTTTTTCGCCTGAGAAGATTCACTTTCGTCATGAGCGGACTGAAAAAGCTCAATCTTTAGCCCGCTGTACTTCTCAACGAATTGTTGCTTTAGGTCTAATACGGTATCCCCTGGATTAATCGTCAATTCCATGCGTACTAAATTAAAGTGCGTTCGCTGCAAACCGTGTAAAGTCGGTTTTTAATTCATCAAAAATCTTATCGAACATTTGCATACGGTCAACCAGTTCTTCGTTTTCGTCAAACTTGCGATGGTCCGTTGCAACGTTGTTTGCTTTGGCATTTTCAGCAATCTTATGTTCCTCAGCATTTATGTCATGCTTAAGTTCATCAATCACTTCATTTTGACGAATAAACTGATTCTGAAAATGCTCCACCTGAGCGGTAATATCCACTTTTGTATTCCGTGTGATGATTTCTTCCAACCTGTGCGTATAGGTTTTCATCTCATCTCTGCAGAACTCCAGGTTCTTGATCCAGGTAGTGTGCTCGTTGTGTAGGTCTTTTAGATATTTCTGTGGCATAATTCTATTATTTATATGTTTTATATGTTCTTAAAAAATGAGTACCGGCATGTCGCTGCTGATTGCCAGTTCGCGAGACACGCTTTTGTGAAACAAGTTGGCAAATACGTTTCGCTTTTGACGTTTTAACGCAATCAATTGTAGGTCATTAGCCCATACGTAATCGTTTAGCTCAACAGCTATGTTATCACCAGCTATTGTATCAACATTGGCATGAGGTTCGAAATGCTTTACTACAGCCAGCAACTCATCTGCATTGACACGTTTGCTCGAAACATGCACTATGTTTAAATCGGCATTGAACGGCTTAACGAACTCCTGAAAATCCAAGATTCCGTTGTCTGTTTCCTGTGAAAAATCCGTTGCATATCCCACCTTACTTAGACCTTCAAAAGTGGCCCCAGCTGGTACGATAATCATTGGGATTTCGCAACGCCCCATAACATCGGTTGAGGTAGTACCAATCCACCGGTCGATTGGGTTGGTTGCTCCTTTCGTTCCCATGATGATCAGGAAAATTGGAGTTTCTGCCTCGATTTCATTAATCATGTCTACAACCAGCCCGAAGGTTTGCCAGGTACGAACATT
>DIYD01000038.1 GCA_002428905.1 Bacteroidetes bacterium UBA6063
ATATTCTCTCCCGCCAACTGCATAAAGCTATTGTTCTGCAAGGTGTCGCTGGTTAAGAAACCCTCTCGCGCCAGGTCAAAACGTAAGTTAGGGTCCTGGATGCCTAATATGAATGGCCATGAAGGCGTGTTCAAATCAAAGTTACGACCCAGGTATTGTACATTTTGGTTGAAACCTGGTAATGTGGTACCGTTGGTACCGGTGTAGGTCAACTGTACTTGTTTTACCATAAGAATAAACCCACCAATGCCTTTAACTACTGGAGAAAGTTCACCTTTTTTTCGTTTCTTCTTTTTCTCATCGGGATCATCCTTGTCGTCTGGTTTTGACGTACTTGAAGACCGCTTGCTGTCATTTCTACGGTTGGAAGGTCTTGACCGCGATACAAACTTGCGCAGGAATTTATTACGGTTGTAGAACGACGTAAAGTTTAGTCGACCGTTTAACGTAATGGTCTGGCTATTTTGAATGGTATTACCCAACTCCGGGAAGGTAGGTGGGGCCAATGTCCAACTGTAATTTGCAGCATATTTACCAGATGCTGTAATCCAGCTCAAACTTCTGATTTTAGAAAATGGCAACGTATAGTTGATATCCATTACCTGATTGAAGTTACGCATGGTTCCCAGATTGAACAGATTGTCACGTATGGTATCGCGTTTTTCTTCCGTGTCGATGGCTCCAAAGGGCTCTTGTACCCAGGCATCAACCACACTGTTGTAGTTGAATTTCAATGTTTTTGTGAAGTTCCAGCGGCCACCGTAAGTTCGCTTCATTGTGAACGATTTGTCGTAGAAACGCGGTACAATGGCATCAAAGTCGTCATTGCTTCGGTTCTGCAATTCACCATACCTTCGGTCAACGTCAAATTGGGCATTCAAGCTTGTTGGCATCAATGTGAAGTTAAAATCACGAATGATGGCAAGCTTTTTATTTCGAATAACCTTCTTGAGTGGTGTCCACGGTTTAGGTCTGCCTGCGTAGGTATATGCCAGGCTCGCACGATGCGTATTAATAAAGTTTTCTTCAATGATCTGGTTACGACGATAAATACGTTGGAACGAATAACTTGCATTCAGATTTTCAATATCCCAGAGTCTTGTTTTGCCCCCTCCAACACGGTTTTTCTTCACGTTGGTGAAGTTTAAACTGTACCGGCTGGTGTAATCCTGACTTGTTTCCTTAATCGTGGTTCGTTCTTCAGCCGTTTGGGCGTTATTCAACACCTGTTTGTAGAGGATGTCAGGGTTCAGTGGATAATACTTCGGGTTGACAAAGTTCTCATTCCAGCCGATAAACATAGGTATTGCAATACCGGACTTCTGTGGGAAGAATTTACCGAGCTCAATGTTTGAAGATATGTCGTACTGGAAGGTTTGATCCAGGCTACGTTCATTTAGTGTTTTATCGATGCCGCCAAATCCAATGGTGGTATAATTACCAGAAACGTTCAACCGTGCAAAGTCGGCAAGTTTGGTAACCATACGTGCGGTAGCGGCCCAACCGCCCCGGTTAGCGATACCAGTTACACGCATTTCATTAAACCACACCTCGGTACAAAGTGGCTCTGCATTGGTACTTGTATTTGGGTTCAATACACCCAGCATCATACTCCGTACCTGACTTAAATCGGGCAAGCCAACCACTTTAAGTATGTGGCCTTTTTCATTGGTTATTTCGTACGTTGCTGTTTTAGAGCCGGTCGCGTTTTCACGGGCAAGTTTCAGGTCGTATAAGTCCTGAAGCTTGAAGTCCATATAGTTGGTGGTAGGCCAGATTTCATCTTGTAATACAGCACCGTTTGGTGTGATTTGAAGAGGCATCTGGTACTCGTAATAGTTGTTCTCGAGGTCGGTTCCAATTCGAAGGAAAGCCCAAACATCGCCGTTCTGTAGATTGTCTCCTTCGGCGTGCAGGAACATTTTAAACTCTTCATAGTTTCGAATATCGATCTCCGTTACTCGAAAAGCACCTCGTGCATCGCCTTTTTCAAGTCCGCAGACACGCAACGAAAGCGATTGCTCATTTTGTAAAACCTGTGTGGGTTGTGTTGGGTCAAGCTCACGCGCTATCCCTGGAGGTTCCACGTATTTTACAGGAACTCTGGAGCTGTTCTCTTCAATGTTCACCGTACTCACCACAAACTCAACCGGATCGTTAGGATCTGGTGGAAGGCCAATGGTTGGTGGATACTTCAGGCTGTTTAAATAACGTCTCCAATCGGCACGAATCATGCGCATTTCAAGAAGGCGAATGATTACACTGTCTTCAAAACCTGTTAAGAACATTCGCATAAAACGAATCGACTTAAAGTTACTGATACCACCTACGCGTTTTTGGTATTCACGAATTGGTATTTTAAGTTGATAATAGGTAACACTATCCGGTGTATGTCCCTCATCAATTCGATTGGCAAATACACGGATTGAATCAGCAACATAACCCTTGCCTACCTGTAAGTCGTTTTGACTTAGATCAATCTTGTACTGGAAATATTCTTCAATTTGGTCAAGCGTGTTGTCTGAGTTGATATCCTCGTCGTCTGGTATGGTTGTATTGGCTCTTGGTGTGCCGTCAGGAAGTCGGTCCAGGTTGGAGTTTCCTTCAGGTTGCTTATAAAACAAGTAACGGTTTAGGATAGAGGTTTGTGCAATATCATACGATTCATCACGATGGTGCTGGAAATTATCACCTGCAGGGTCATCAATGGCGTTTTGATACGCGCGAGAAGTAGATCCATATTTCGATTCTACCAATTGTATGTAGCTGGTATCATAGAAATTTCGCTCCAATTCGTCGCTTAAACCATCCAAACCAACGTCTTGATAAGGTCGTGCATCCGGATCGTTATCGAACCCATCTACAATTGGTTGTATTTTACCTACCAATGCAAGATCGGTCTGCTCGACTGGTGAATTGGTTGAATTTGCTGTAGGCAGGGCATTCTCCATCGAACGACGTTTATCGGGTAATACGTCCTCCGAAACACTACCCAGGTTAATGTATAGTTGCCCTGAGTTCTGCTGACCGGTATAACCTGCTTCTTTTTCATACACAAACGGATCCATCATCCAGATCTCTATGTAATCGTAGTTCGCAGCTTCAAAATCTGTGTTTTCGATACGCCGACTAATACCTGCCCAGTTTCGTTCCGGGTCCTGTAACGTTCCATCTTCGTTCAGGTTATCAACGCCAAAGTTGTATGGCCCTCTTCGGTTTGGATAGAACGCAAGGTCGAAGGTTGGAATTGTTCGTACTTGTTGCTGCTGGATATTCTTTTTCGGAAAGGGTTCGTCAAATGGAATACTTCGAACAAAGTGACTCGACAACTGCCCGGGGTCGCTTTTTAAGTGATCCGGTATACGCAGGTCACTGGCATTTTGAAAAATTGGGTCGATGGTATACCACGAGAACAGTGCTCTTCGGTTGTTTTCAAGCTTCAAGTCACCACCGGCACCGTTCGGGAAAAGGTCTGGCTGGTGCTGTGGTACACTGGCAATGCGCCATCGACTCACATTACGGATGTCATATGGCGTTTCTGCACCTTCAAAATCATCGATAAACGACGTACCACGTTCTGCGTCTCCAATACTTCGGGGCTTGTGCGGAATGATTTGCGCGAACTCCCAGGTCAGCGCTAAAGTAGACTCTTCTTTGGTCTCGATAAATGGAAGCTTATCTACCCAACGGGTTAATGTTCTTGACTTCGTGTTGTACGCACCATCAAAACCATAGATGGTGTTCAATAACGGCTCTTCTCCAATATTGGTTTTAGGAGTTAATGGTCGTTCGGTCAGGTGAAGAACGGTACCTCCTAAAAGTAACTTATCCGAGAACTTATAATCGAGTCGTGTACCTACCAACGATTTCTGTTGCAGGTTGAACAACGAGTTGCTCTCACACGATGCTTTGATTACGGCACCGGAGCCCAGAATACCTTCATTTATGATGGTCACCATACCAATGGTATAATCTACGATGTAGTCTGTGCCTTCATTCAGCATCGACCCGTTTGCAGTAACCCGAACCGAACCTTTTGGAACGTTAAAACACTGCAGTCGAATTTGATTACTCGACGAACCTTTGTAACTCCCCCTTAGGAAGAATTTGTCGTGCGCAACATCTTGCTGCGCGTCCCATTTGGTGGAATCATAGAGCGCGTCAAAAGCATAGTAGTCGGCTGTCCTGCCCTCAGGATCGTTAAACTGACTTCGTGCATAATCCCCGAAGGGTTCCCTCATCGGGAAGATGATCCTACCCTGGGCGGCCTGAATGGTTACACCTTCAATAAGGTCGAAGATACCATCGGGTTTCGCTTCAAACTGACGGTTCATTTTATCCAACTTGAAGACCGCGTTTAGTTGTGTTCTGTACCAGTTGGTCTCGGTTTGATCAGTAGGAACATAGCCTA
>DIYD01000025.1 GCA_002428905.1 Bacteroidetes bacterium UBA6063
CGAGTTGAGTAGAGTCGATTACATAACCGAAGTTGTTGTTTTCGTCGGTTTGTCTACCCGCTGTAAAGCTGGCGGTTTCAATGTTATCGGTTGTATAATAGAAATCGGTAGGAAGGTCACCTGTATTTGAAACCAGAACGTAGTTGTCGGTTCCACCATCGTATTGCAAACGGAAAGCGTAGAAACCGTCGGCGTATGTTCTCATACTGTCTACGAAAACGTCGCTTCCATCATAAATTCCATTCCCATTAACATCTTCGTAAATCGAAACCAGGTAACCTGATTTGCCCAATTCCGAAGGATTGAACGTAGTGTCTTTATTCTCGTCGTAGAACACGTAACCTGAGGCTTCAACCGTACTGATTGGGTCACCAAATACACAGTCACATGTTTCCATATCACCGCCGGATAGGCTATATTTTTCTGTCACTTCACCGTTGTGAAGATCCACACGCCACAAACGATTCCTTAGAGCAGAAGAGCTTGCATTCGATCCGGTGGTTACATATAAATCACCAACGGCATCAAAGCCCATACCTTCCACGTCATCAATGGTGTTAAACTGACGAATCAGTTCCATCGCCCCGGTGGTTGTATTAATCTTAAAGAGGTAGTCGTAATTCTGACTGGTACCATTCATGTTGGCATACAACTCGTTTGTAAGCGGATCGAAGGCCATGGCGTCAAAACGCAACGAAGAATACATGCTGTTATCTACCTGAAGGTAGTCCTTATTCGAACCAAAGAAGTCTTCTTTCACATTACCTGTAGATGGATCGATAACGACCATTAAACACGGGTCGTTGTCCGACGAACCTGCCCATAAGTTACCATTGGCATCTACGGTCATTGCGTCAAAATCTGAAATGGTGCGGTTGCCGAGTGAACCACTCAACGTCTGGCCACTAATGTTAGAACCAGAAACCTTGTAGTTCTGTAAGGAGTTACCAAGAGCTACATAGTGGAGTTCATCCGCGTTCAGAATCCATAATGTGTCGCCTGCTACGTTTAGCGTAGAAGCTTCTGGAGAAGACAAGCTGCTCAACGATTTGGAGCTTAACACAGTTCCGTCAGACAATCTAAACTTGTAGATTTTGTTTTCTGAATCCGAAATCGTGTAACACGTTTGATCATTTTCGCCTTGTGAACCTGCTTTTGAATCCGGTGAAAATCCAACCGAAAAATAGAAGAACAGACCAAGGGTGATAAGGAGGGCAAAGGATGCTGCAATAACAATTTTTTGCTGCAGCGATAGTTCAAGACCTAGAACAGGTGAATTCTTGATTTCCATTTCATCAATTATTAAGTAGTAGTAGTAATTTTAATCACCTAAATACAGTTTCCTGTTATTCAAGTGTTTCAAAATTAGACATAAATGTCCTAAAACGGGAGAAAACTGAAATAAAAGAAACTATTTAGAATTAGTCTAGATAGTGAGTGTCGCAAGAAAGGTACTTCTCGTATTTCAGGGAAGCGCACGATATTCAACTACATTGTCGCCGTTTGGGCAACAATATCGGCAACACATTCTGGATTGAGCAGTGTAGAGATATCCCCAAAGTCCGATCGCTCACCTGCAGCAATTTTCCGTAAGATCCGGCGCATTATTTTACCACTTCGGGTTTTGGGTAGTGCTGAACAAACCTGAATCCGCTCGGGTTTGGCAATAGGGCCTACGATTGTTGCGACGAGGTTCATAATTTCATTCGTAAGTTTTTCCGCATCTTTGGAAGGAACGGTTAGGTTAACAAACGCGCAAATGGCGTTTCCTTTTATGGCATGCGGATAACCTACAACGGCACTCTCCGATACCAACGGGTGCTGGTTAATCGCATTTTCGATTTCCGCCGTACCTAGGTTATGACCGCTTACAATGACAATATCATCCACCCGACCAGTGATTCTATAATTTCCATTGGAGTCGCGTTTAGCGCCATCACCGGTAAAATACTTTCCAGGGAAACTCGAGTAATAGGTGTCTTTAAATCGCTGATGATCACCATAAATGGTTCTAGCCATACCAGGCCACGGATGCCCTATACACAATCGTCCTTCGGCCTCAAGTTCAGCTATTTCATTGCCCGCCTCGTCCATAAGCACAGGTTGAATACCTGGCAAGGGAAGTGTTGCAAACGTTGGAATGGTTTCAGTTATTCCAGAGAGTGGTGAAATCATAATGCCCCCGGTTTCGGTCTGCCACCAGGTGTCTACAATGGGGCAGTTGTTCTTACCAATGTGGTCATTGTACCATTCCCATGCTTCTTCATTTATGGGTTCGCCAACTGTTCCCAGGGTCTTCAAGCTGGTTAAATCGCATTTATTCACGAGGTTGATGTCGCACAGTGCTAGAGAACGAATTGCCGTAGGAGCGGTATAAAAAATATTAACGCTGTGTTTTTCCACTACCTGCCAAAAGCGATCGGCATTGGGATAGCTTGGGATGCCTTCAAACATTAACGTGGTAGCTCCGGCACTCAACGGGCCGTAAACGATGTAGCTATGACCGGTGATCCAACCGATGTCTGCAGTACACCAATAAACGTCACCGGGTTGATACTGGAATACACTCCTGAACGTATAATTGGCGTACACCATATATCCCCCGCACGTATGAACCATACCTTTGGGTTTCCCGGTACTGCCGGAGGTGTATAATATAAATAGTACATCTTCTGCGTCCATTACTTCGGGTGCACAAACGGTAGACTGACCTTCAATGGCTTCGTGCCACCATACATCCAGCCCATCGTGCATTGCTATTTTAGAACCAGTCCGTCGGTTCACTACAACACGGGTAACGCAGTCACATTTCTGAAGCGCTTCATCCACAATATCTTTTAACGCTGTAATCTTAGAGCCCCGATAGCCTCCATCTGCGGTTAGCACGAAGGCACAACTGGCATCGTTAATTCGATCCGCTAAACTTTGTGCACTAAAACCGGCGAAGACCACCGAATGAATGGCACCGATACGAGCACAGGCTAACACGGCATAAGCCAATTCTGGAATCATGGGCATGTATATGCAAACACGGTCGCCTTTATTGACCCCGATCGACTTGAGCATATTCGCCGTGCGGTTTACATGCTCAGAAAGCTCCTTGTAGCTGATAGCGAGATGTTCTTCATCTGGATTGTTGGGTTCGAACAATATTGCCGTTTCATGCGCTTTTTCAGCCAGATGTCGGTCGATGCAGTTTTCTGTAATATTGAGCTTGCCACCTGTAAACCACTCAATGTGTGGTTTATGAAGGTCGTAGGACAGGACGTTGTCCCAGGACGTTCTCCATACAAACTCTTCACGGGCAAAACTTCCCCAAAATGCTTCAGGTGAATCTACACTTCTTTTATATAGCTCATTATACTGAGCAAGACTGCTTGCAATGTAATCCGACATAGGTTGGTAAATTTAGAAAATATTACCCAGCCTACGAAGGCTAATTTAAACCGACTGTATTGTTTGCACAAGTTGATGCGCAGGTATCACACCGCTTTGACGCCAAACCTGTTTTCCTTCCTTGAAGATCATTAACGTAGGCACACCACGCACAGCAAATTGCTGTGCCAGTTGCCGGTTTTTGTCTACATCAATTTTGACCACTTTAACGTCGTCGCCAAGTTTGTCTTTCACTTCTTTTAGAATGGGGGGCATCATTTTACATGGTCCACACCATTCTGCAAAAAAGTCAACCAAAACCGGTTGGCTGGTGTTGAGTATGTCTTTAAAACTTGCCATAATTGTTAGCAAAGAATCAAAAGCAGTACCAATTCGAAAATCAGTCGTTTTGACAGACTAGCCGTTGACTAAGCCATCGGCTTTGTGCCATGGACCGCCATTATAGGCTTCAATACCGTGGTTGTTTAAAATTGTGGCGGCTGTACCACTTCGCATGCCACTTGCACAGCAGGTGATGATCGGTTTGTTCCATGACTTAATTGTAGCGATGTTACTGGCAACCTGGTCAAGAGGAATATTTTTAGAGGAGTTACCATGTCCGTCATTGTATTCTGCCACGGTTCGAACATCCAATACAATTGCACCTCGTTCAACAACTTCACTTAGGTCGGCCTTGCCACCCATTAGATTTTTAAAAATTCCAAACATGCCGCAAAACAACTTGTTATTTCCCAATTTTAGGCCAAGTTTGCCATCGAAAGAAATAATGCATGTATAAGCAAATTCTTTTAGAATGACCTATGGCATTAACAAAACACACCGTGTGGGAAATGTTGGAAGCCCAACTTTCTGATAAACTATCGGCGCTACAAGCGTCTATGGACAAAGTGCAGGAATCCATCGAAGGTGAAGAGAAAAGCTCGGCGGGGGATAAGTATGAAACAGCACGTGCTATGAGCCAGAATGAGTTGTCCAGGCTTAAGAAGCAGCACGCGACTTTAAAACAGTCAAGGGCTATGCTGGTTCGGTTTAGGGAAGCTAAACCATGCACAGAAGTGGAGCTCGGAGCATTGGTTCAAACCAGTTCGCGTTGGTTGTATTTTGTTACGGCTGGTTCAAAGATGACGGTTGAAGGCGAAACAGTTTTTCCGCTGTCGTTGTCATCACCCATTGGTCAAACGATGTTGGGCAAGACTTCGGGCGAACAGGTGTCAATTGGCAATAAACAAGAGCAAATACTCAAGATACTTTAATTTTATAGCATGAAAATCATCTCCTTTAACGTAAACGGTATACGAGCATCGGTTGGCAAGGGCTTGTTAGAAACCATTCAGAATTTTGACGCGGATATCTTCTGTGTTCAGGAGACCAAAGCGCAAGACGATCAGGTGAGAACGGCAATGGCCGATTTAAGCGGATATCACATATACATGAATTCTGCTGAAAAGAAGGGATACTCGGGTGTTGCCATCTTTAGTAAGAAAGAACCAATCTCGGTTAGCGTCGATATGGGTGTAGCAGAACACGATATGGAAGGGCGAATCATCTGTGCTGAATACGATGACTTTTACCTCATCAATGTTTATGTGCCAAACAGTGGTTCGGGACTAAAACGTCTTGATTACAGAAGCACCTGGGATGCCGCGTTTAAAGATTACTTAGCGGGTTTACAGGATAAAAAACCGATAATAGTAACGGGTGATTTGAACGTTGCACACGAGGCCATCGATTTAAAGAACGATAAGTCGAACTACAACAAAACCAGTGGGTATACCCAGGTAGAGATCGATGGATTGGACAACATTTTAAGTATTGGTTTAAAAGATACGTTCAGAACACTGTATCCCGAGGAAGTAAAATACAGTTTCTGGAGTCAGCGGTTTAACGCACGTAAGACAAACGCTGGTTGGCGTATTGACTATTTCCTGGTGTCGGATGTGTTAATGGATCGGGTGAAGGATGCTACCATACACAATGAAGTATTTGGCTCGGATCATTGTCCGGTTGGATTAGAATTGAACTAAAGCAATCGGTTTTGAACCTGTGGTATGGTTAGGGAGTACCCCAGTTCGTTGTTAAGCCGCTTGATGAGGTGAGCAGTCAATAAGGGTGATTCCAGTTCCATGTTCTGGTGTACAAAGAAATGAATGTCTTTGATGCCCATTTCAACCCATTTTTTCAAGCGTTCGAACCAGTCATCCAATCGGGTATAATCTGAAGAATGATTTGCTCCGGTATAGCGTACAAAACAACTCGGAGTGGTTAATCGCATGTGAATCAGATCTCGCCGGCCGGCAGTATCGGTAATCGTATTGCTCATACCATTTTCTTCCAATAAGGCGTATAAATCTTTGGCGATCGCTTCGTCGTTATACCAGTCGGTATCGCGCAATTCAACGCTTAGTTTGACGTCTTTAGGCCATTGTTCCACAAAGTGAACCAGGTCTTCCATTTTGTCTGGTTTAAAGTTTGGATGCATTTGAAGGAAACACATTCCAAGTTTCTCTTTAAAATGAGAGATGGAATACAGGTAGTCATCTACTTCGGCCTGACAATTCTTTAACCGCCTAAACTGACTTATGAGCTGCGGAACTTTTGGGTAAAAGACGAAGTCGTCGGAGCTGCGTTCGTACCACTTCTCAACGGTGGTATGCGGGAAAATACGATAGAAGAATGCGTTAAGTTCAATGGCATTGAATTGAGTGGAATAGTATTCCAGTTCGCGGTTTCCTGTGCCTTTTGGATAGAAATTTTTAAGGTCCGCTTTATTCCACTTGGCACAGCCAACGTGAATACGTGTTTGTTCCGATTTATCACCCAACCGCTTCAGCACCAATTTGGTATCGGCGTGGTCAGCAGGCAGACTCAGATCCAACTCACCGGGGTTATCAACGCGTCCGAATTTCATGTGGGGAAACTACGTTTTCTAGCAGAACTGTACAACGCAGATTGACTAGTTATTTTTTGCGATTTTATTCGCCCTGCCAGTAATCCTTGAGCTCAGATTCGGCTTGTTTGATCCAACTATCCTGACGAACAAGCGAATCGGGATGCACCCAAACCACTTTGCCATGCTTGGCATCCGTTAGTGTAATTTCGGGAATACTTCCCCCAATATATTCGCCTTGATCCCCGGCCTT
>DIYD01000297.1 GCA_002428905.1 Bacteroidetes bacterium UBA6063
CCCACAGGTGGAAAGGTCTGTAATGACACCACGGTCGAAATCTACCTGGGTGATCGCTACAAATACTTGTACAATAATCTATCGCAATGCGATTCTGCTCAATCGCACGACGGAACCTGGATAACATCTTCGGGCGAATACCGAGACACGTTTGTATCTGCCAATGGGTGCGACTCGGTAGTAGTGAATTCGGTGTACATTGGCCAACCCCAACACATCACGCTTGACACATCTGTGTGCGACTCGATGCACTTCAGAAACAAATGGTACTCGTCTACTGGGATTTACTTCGATAGTGTGAAAGGTGTCGGATTGCTGATCGACACTCTTTTAAATACGAATTTTGAAGGCAGTACCTCTAACTATGCATTCAATGGAAGTACTGTTGTTTCTAAAAGTGCCCGATCGGGTTCTTCAAGTGTAGAATTTGATACAAAATCGGACGCACTTGAACTACCCGCTGTAGACCTGCCGAATGAGCTTCACTACTATTATCGAACAAGTGATCCGAAGAAGGGATATCCCAGGCTAAAAATTCAATACAAATCCACAGGGCCATGGGTTGATCTAACATCCATCGAGCACTCAAGCGATACGTTCAAACATATTGCGATCAACCTTAGTCCGATTGCTCATTTAAACAATGTAACACTGCGCATTGTGCAGGAAGCATACCAGCCGTCTGGAGGATTTCAGCCCTATTTCATCGATGACATTTTACTCACCAGCAAGACGATGTCGTGCGACACAACCTGGCAACTGGACCTAAAGGTAAAGGAGCGAAAACACACACTTGAGGAGTATACCAGTTGTGATTCCATTTCACATCTGGGGAATTGGTTCTATAGCGATACGTTGATTTCTGACACCCTGATCGCTCAAAGTGGTTGTGACTCCATTCTTTCAACTCAATTGATGGTTTATCAAGGGTACGAAGGCTTTGACACTATTTATGGTTGTGACTCGGTTTACCATTCTTCATCGTGGTACAAAAATGGAGATGAACGAATCGACACACTATCGAGTACTCATGGGTGCGACTCTATTATTCACTGGTCCTTTCAGCTTGGCATCACCCAACACAATGTGGTAAGCATAGATGGTTGCGATTCTGTTTATCACAACGATACCTGGTTTAAACAATCATCGAATTATATCGATACACTAACCACAGCATCTATGTGCGATTCTATTGTACGATACGACATTGGCATTCACTCATCTTATCTAGACACCACTGACGTGACTGCTTGCGACTCGTTCACCCACCAGGCGACCACATATTATGCATCCGAATTAATTTCCAATACATATCAAAGCTTAAATGGCTGCGATTCAGTCCAACATTTGAATCTCCTTATCTCACCCTCTTCGTCGATCATTCAAATCGACACGATTTGTAGATATGACACCGTAACACTGCCTAACGGACAAGTGCAGCGACTCCAATCTTCGCATGTATTTGACTACATATATCAAAATCAATTTCAATGCGATAGCGCGGTAAAGCGCTACATGATTGTAAAAGACTGCCCATTGTGCTCGATTTACTTCCCCAACGCAATTTCCATAAATGGCGATGATCTAAACGAGGAATTCAAACAGGTTAGCTCCTGTACATTCAAGTATTATCAGTTAAGAATATACAACAGGTGGGGGGCGCTTATCTACCAGACAGAAGACCCAAACGCTGGCTGGGATGGTTACGTCATGGACAAAAAAGTACCAATGACGGCGTATTTGTATATCGCTACATTCGTGCTCGATCAACCTGGGGCTACACGCGACCAGCGTGCTGGCACGGTAACTGTGCTTCGCTAGTTTATACCGTTCGTTAAGCGTCTTCGCAAAGCTCAACCAAAATTCCATTTGTACTCTTTGGGTGAAGGAATGCAATTTTCTTGCCGTCTGCACCGGCTTTTGGTTTATCATGAATTAATTGAAAGCCAAGGTCTTTCAATCGCGCCAACTCCTCTTCAATCCCAACTACGTCAAGAGCAATATGGTGAATACCTTCTCCTCGCTTTTCAATAAAACGGGCAATTGCGCTATCGTCTGAAGTCGCTTCTAGCAATTCAATCTTGGTCTCTCCAAGCTTAAAAAAAGACGTCAACACATTTTCTGAGCCAACTGCTTCGTGTTTGTAAGCCTCAGAACCTAACAATTTTGATATGATATCATCCGACCTTGCGATGGATTTAACAGCAATTCCGAGGTGTTCTATTTTTCGAATCACAATGTATTTTTTTTCAAAGATGGGTGTTCCTGATGAAAGATGTTTGGATACTTCGATTTTTAGATGGAAAGATTTGTACCTGTTACGCAATGATAGTTGGGTCTGGATATGCCAGGAGCAGTGTTCAGTGTAGCACGAAAAATCAGAGGGTTTGTGTTTATCATGGACACGACATCTAGGGTTGCGTTTATCCATAAATTCGATTGAATCTTCACCTAGACACAGCCCTTAAACGCGCTTTTTCCAGTCTAAAAATCCAGTAATCTCCTCATCTAATAATCTCCAACCATAGCGTCATAAATTTTTCTTATACCAGCCCCTCGAAAAACCAATAATTCAGAACAAACTTTATTCGGTGGTTTGTGGTTATATTTGCAGGATAGAATTAATCTAAATAAAAATAAGGATGTTATCATTCCCAATTTATCTGGACAACAACGCAACGACCCCAATGGATCCGCGGGTTTTAGAAGCAATGCTGCCTTTTTTCAATTCGAAATTTGGCAACGCGGCTAGTCGTAACCACTCCTTTGGCTGGACAGCTGAAGAGGCTGTAGACTATGCGCGTGAGCAGGTAGCAAATCTAATAAATGCATCATCAAAGGAAATCATTTTCACTTCTGGTGCAACCGAATCGGACAATCTGGCTGTGAAAGGTGTATTTGAGATGTATGCCCAAAAAGGCAACCACATCATCACTGTAAACACGGAGCACAAGGCAATCTTAGATTCGTGTAAACACATTGAAAAAATGGGTGGAGAGGTTACCTACCTAGAGCCTAATGAAGATGGCTTGATTGACATTGAAAATCTTGAGGCAGCAATTACACCAAAAACCATTCTAATCTCCATCATGTATGGTAATAACGAAATTGGTGTAGTTCAACCCATAGAAGAAATCTCGGCAATTGCCCGAAAACACAACATATTGTTCCACACCGATGCAACGCAGGCTGTAGGTAAGATTCCTGTGGATGTAATGGCTCAGAACATTGACCTCATGTCGTTTACGGCACACAAAATGTATGGCCCTAAAGGTGTAGGAGCTCTGTATGTGCGACGTAAAAGCCCGCGTGTAAAAGTTACTTCTCAGATTGACGGTGGCGGACATGAACGCGGAATGCGAAGTGGCACATTAAATGTTCCTGGAATCGTTGGATTCGGCAAAGCATGTGAGATTTGCATGAATGAAATGGACGAGGAGGCAAAGCGTTTATCGGCAATGCGTGACCGTTTAGAGTCGGAATTGCTGAAAATCGAAGAAGCGTATGTAAACGGAAATGTTGAACACAGACTACCACATGTGGCGAACATCTCATTTAAACACGTTGAAGGTGAAGGCCTGATGATGGGCATTAAAGACCTTGCGGTATCATCTGGTTCTGCCTGTACATCGGCTTCGCTTGAGCCAAGTTACGTACTAAAAAATCTTGGCCTGGATGATGACCTGGCGCATTCATCACTTCGTTTCGGTCTGGGCCGATTTACCACAGACGAAGAGATTGATTTCGCAATTGGGCATGTTCGCACTGCAGTGGAGAAATTACGTGACATGAGTCCACTTTGGGAAATGTATAAAGAAGGAATTGATTTGACCACGGTTGAGTGGCAAGAACACTAATAGTAAAATAAACAGAAAATGGCATATTCAGAAAAAGTAATCGATCATTACAATAACCCGAGAAACATTGGCACCCTTGATAAAGAAGAGAAAAATGTTGGTACGGGATTAGTTGGAGCACCGGAGTGTGGAGACGTTATGCGTTTACAGATTCAGGTTAACGAGGAAAATGGCATTATCGAAGATGCAAAATTCAAAACCTTTGGTTGCGGATCTGCTATCGCTTCATCTTCCCTGGCTACCGAGTGGTTAAAAGGTAAGACCATTAACGAAGCGATGGAAATCGACAACATGGACATCGTTGAAGAACTTGCTCTGCCTCCTGTAAAAATTCACTGTTCTGTATTGGCGGAAGATGCGATCAAAACAGCGATTAACGATTACAGAACCAAACAAGGTTTAGAAGAAATAGCTTAATAAGCGACAATAATGATTACCATAACACCTAACGCATTAGAAAAGATCAACGTCCTCAAATCGGAGGAAAGCCTGGATGCGTCGTACTTCATTCGTGTTTCAGTTGTTGGAGGTGGATGCAGTGGACTGAGCTATAATCTTGACTTCGACAATGAAGACAAAGAAGGCGACCAGGTGTTTGAATCAGAAGGAGCTAAAATCGTTTGCGATATGAAGAGCTTCTTATATCTGTGCGGAACTGAATTGGATTTCACCGACGGACTAAACGGCAAAGGGTTTAACTTTGTTAACCCGAATGCAACGCGTACCTGCGGCTGTGGTGAAAGCTTCGCGGTTTAGACCTACCGCGTTTATACTTCGAACACTATTCCGTGCTTGAATTGGTTGGATTATAACCAATACGACCCCTTTTTATTCTTAGTTTGATAAGCGCCTCACTTCTCTTGCGCGGACCAGGATGATTTGCCATTTCAACATCCTAAGCCTGATCTTTTAGCTTACCCAAAAATTCGAACGGCATATTGATTTTGATGCTTTGACCAAGAGTATCAAATGACACAAGAAAGATGCGTTCATTATTCTTTCGCACCACATGTACAGGATTCCCCTTTAACGGACCTTCTACTACCTGTACGCGCTCTCCTATTTCAAAATCATCGGGTTCAAGAATGGTCTCCGCGAAATAGCCCTCGCGTTCGATGGTTTTTATGATTTCAATCTCGCGGTCTTTTACGACGGCTCGTTCCCGCTCAAATGTCAGGTAACTTAATACCCCTTGTACCTGAAGTACTTCATCGCCCTGATGCGCTTCTGGCCGAACAAATACATAACCATTAAACATGGGAAAATCGACCCACTTCTTCCGGTCGCTCCACTGACTAAGTCGCTTTGCAATAGGCAGGTAGTTTTCGATACCGCTGGTTGTAAGTCGCTGCGCAACTTTTTTCTCTTGTCGAGACATTACATAGACCACATTCCAGGGATTATTTCGCATCGATTTCGTGTGTAAACCAGAGGCACAAACATAGCCTTTTTATTCATTGACAGAACTCCTCCACTTTACTCCACTCCCACCCAAATAGAGTCATATAAACGACTAAACAGCACAATTCCATCGGCCAATCGCTAAATATATGGGCTGAACACCCACTTCCTTACTATCTGATTTTCAATCAACTATGCCATCTGTGGAAACATTTTTTGTAAAAAAGTGGGAGAAAGTGGTAAAAAGTGGGAGAATCTGTAATACTTTTACATCTGATTTTATACAGAGTAGAGTAAAGCATGTCTGGTTACATTGGTGAATATGAGGTTAAGGTGGACGACAAGGGTCGGGCCATTGTACCTGCTGGCCTAAAGCGCCAGATCCCAAAAGATGCGCTCTCTCGTATGGTCATTAATCGCGGGTTCGACAAGTGTTTAACCCTGTTCACGCGAAAAGACTGGGACGTAGAAACCCAGAAATTGAGCAAGCTGAGCGACTTCAAACGAAGTGATCGTCGATTCAAGCGATTGTTCAACAGCGGAGCCACCGAGATAAAAATCGATTCCGCCTCCCGAATCTTATTACCCAAAAAACTTTGCACATACGCTGAGATAGAATCCGAAGTGGTGTTCTATGCTTATGAAAATAAAATTGAGATATGGTCTAAAAAGGTCTACGATGAACAGATGGATATCGATCCGGATGAGTATGCCGATTTAGCTGAAGAAGTAATGGGAGATGACAGTGACGGACAAGAATAAATACCATGTTCCGGTTATGCTATCGGAATGCCTGGAGGGGCTGAATATCAACCCTGTAGGTCTTTATATCGATGTTACTTACGGTGGCGGTGGCCATTCTCGCGCGATACTCAACCAACTCAGTTCGGGTAAATTGTTTGCTTTCGACCAGGATGATGACGCTGCCAAAGCTGTTCCGGATAACGAAAACCTGATTTTTATTAATCATAACTTTCAGTTTATCAAAAACTTTCTGAAATACTATGAAGTTTCGAAAGTTGATGGCATTCTGGCTGATCTGGGCATCTCATCCCACCAAATTGATGAAGGCCAGCGCGGATTCTCATTTCGGTTTGATGCGGATTTAGACATGCGCATGAACCAGCAACAGGACTTCAGCGCACAAGACGTAATCAACACCTACGACGCCGAGCAGCTAAGTCAGATATTCAAGCTCTATGGTGAAATCAAATACGCCTGGAAACTGGCCAACAAAATCGTAGCAGTTCGCAAGGCATCTCCAATAAAAACAACCGGTGAACTGGCAAGCATTGTTGACGAATTCACCATTCCAAAGCAACGAAACCGAGAACTCGCACAGTTGTTTCAGGCAATTCGAATAGAGGTTAATGACGAACTGGGTGTCTTGAAGCAATTCCTTGCGCAAAGTTTGGACATCCTTAAACCCGGAGGTCGTTTGGTAGTAATGTCTTACCACAGCCTTGAAGACCGGCTTGTCAAGACGTTTATGCAATCTGGAAACTTTACCGGCGATGTAGAAGTAGACGCCTTCGGCCGAAGCAACAAACCCTTCAAACTCATAACCCGCAAACCCATAACCGCCAACTCCGAAGAACTGGAAATCAACACACGATCACGA
>DIYD01000133.1:0-11461 GCA_002428905.1 Bacteroidetes bacterium UBA6063
TCGTTGCGTCGATCGTATTAGCAGTGATCACAATAGTTTCTTACTTCACAGGACCAGAAGCCGCTGATTGGACGAAACAAGTGTTGGCTTCGTTTCCACAGGATCATGTTGAAGATCATGCACTCTGGGGAAGAATTGGCATGGTAATTCAGGGAATAGCGGGATTGCTTGGAATCATGGGTTGGGCGAGTATCGCACAGGAAGAGACGCCTGACCGCAGAATATCCACCGTGTTAATTGTATTACTCATTGTAAACACGTGTGTGTTGTTTTACACGGCGCATTTGGGTGGGTTCATCCGAAGAATGGACCTGGCATTCTAAGGCACAGATCGCAACTTGAATGCGGGATGCAGAGCGCATCCTAAAAGAGTTTTTTATGCCTTACAGACCAGTGGTTAAAGCATATCGCCCCATGGTATAGTGCAGCTTGACCGACAGGTATTTCGTACTATCTTCGGGTAAATGAAGCATATTGTCCTGGCGTTACTACTTTCATGTCTAACCATTGAACAAGCCGATGCACAGCATAAGCTGAAGATCGAGCGTGTTTATGTGGAACTCAATAACGTAGTCTTTGAGAAACTAGATTCAGTATACCTAAAGATCAAAAAAGGAGAGGACTCCCTGTCAATACCTTATTATCTGGCAATATGCGATACATTCACCCTGGTTGAAAACCAATTGCGTCCCGATTTTTTTCGAAGAAACCCAGCGATAAACTATGTGCCTCATTTAAGCTTTAAACCGTTCAACGGCACACACCTTACCTATCACAACAACGGTAAAACAAAGCTGCGCTGTAGATTTAAATATGGCCAGCTAGATGGTATGTGTACATCTTTCGATCAATATGAAAGACCAGTATTTTGGGAAATGTATAGTAGTGGAAGGCGGTATAGTTACATGACGTATCATCCCGAATTATACATTCCACAAAGGTTAATGACCAGCCAATATGAACGACAATGGTACACAAATGGAATACTGGCTTCGGAACTGGATCTACGCAGTTATAGCTCGAGGGAATGGTATGAAACCGGTGAAAAAAAGGAGGTTTCGGATCGCCAGAACAACATTTACAAGACCTGGTATGAAAACGGGCAGCTCAAGAGTAAAAGTGAAGATGGAATCTCTACCCGTTACGATTCTGTGGGGAACATGACCCAGTATTCCGGATCAGGCGTATTAAAGCAGTGGAAGAACAACCAACTTGTTTTAAGGGCCAAAAAGGATACACTAAATGTGGATTGGTATTATGAGTATTTTGAAAAAAAAATACTCGTACAGAAAGTGTTTCATACCTATCTCGATGAAGGTCGTACACAACAACAGAGTGTCACATATCATTTTAAAGGTACAACGTTAATCAGTGCTGATACCATCGTATTTATAGAAGAGGAAGAGCCCTTTGAGACTGGAGAATTATTCTACGCAGATGTTAGGTCGTCATACCCTGGCGGTTTAGAGGAGTTAGAAGCGTATCTGAATGAACAGCACGAGTTGAAGAAAAGCTACCCGGGAGAATATGAGGTTTTTGTGAAAATAAATGAACAAGGAGAAGTCATCGAGGCCTATGGCTTAGGAGCTAAAAGCAAGAGTGCACCTGTGAAGAACATCGTGAGGTTATTGAAAGCAGGTAAGAACTGGACTCCCGGGCGATTTAACGCCAGCCCATTGGTTGAAGGGGTTAAAATTACCATTGAGATACAGTGAAGCTGTTTTAAATACGGTTGTAATATTGTCCTAAGCATATAATCAAACTGTTTTTTGTTACACTGGCCAGAAGAATAACGCCATGAAGTTCAGCAGGTTGATCCGGGTTACGGCTTTTTAGGTTGCAGTATACACCGTCTACTATGTATATTTGGTCACATGAAGCCACTATTTCTTGCCTTATTCCTGCATGTGTTTCTATTTGCACAGGCGCAGTACACCGAGCGATTTCAAGAAGAGTATTTCTTCGGCCATTTAAACAATGCCGCTACAGAAGCCATGGGTAGAGCAGATGCGGCGATAGGTGGCAAAGCATTCTCCACACGTTTTAATCCAGCCGGATCGGGAACGGTAGAGCACCGCGAAATCGGGCTTTCCACATCTGGCCCATATTACTTATTAGGAGCGTCGGATTTCTATTTTGTTGGACTGGTAGAAAAGATCAATTCGAAACTATCTGTCGGCGCTAACTTCGATCAATTGGCCATTGGACCAACCACGTTTCGAACGGACATAGGCTCGGATCTAAGGATACCACTAGATCGGCCTAAAACCACAAAGCTCAGTCTAAATGCCAGTTACGAAGTATTGAATGGTCTGTTTGTAGGGGTTAATGTAAATCAGTTCAGGCTGAAGTATTTTGATGATGTAGACCATTTTACAGCGGTGTATGTCGATGGGGGGGCGTTGTACAGACATGATTTGAATGAAGAGAAGAAACGTTACCTGCAAATAGGAGCGAGCCTTATGAACATCAATCAGCCAACAGTTACACTGGAGAGCCCTTCCGGAGCAACTTCAGAAGTGTGGCCACCCTCCATATTCCGGAGTGGAGTGGCGTTTCACCAGAAAACACCATTGAATATCAAAGGTGCAAAACCAGGAAGTCTTGAACTCACGTGCACAGGAGAAATTGAAGCCGTACGCCAGTTTGATTTTCGCACCATGAAAAAGGTAGGCGTGGAAGTCGTTGTTTACGAGTTGCTTAGCTTCAGGTGCGGGTATTTAAGTTGGAATCAAAACGACATGGGTGCTGCCAATAACCTCTCCACCATTTCGAATTTCACCTACGGGTTTGGAACAAAAATCCCTTCCAGTAAATGGCAAAAATTGACATTACCGTTCGACGTATTCGTGGATTTTACAAGCCTGGCTCAACCACCCTATATCTTGAGCGGAAGGCGACTTCCCAATATGCGATCGTTCAGTATGCGTTTTGTTTGGGCTTCAACGAAAGGAGGTAGTGATGCGTAAGTTTGTTTTACCCTTAATGTGCAGCATCGCATTGATGCTTACTTTGATTACAGATGTAACAGCACAAAGCTTTAATGGATATCAAACGATTGGTCGAAATACGGTTTCCTTTAGTTTGATATGGAGTGGGAAGCCCTACATAGGGTTCTCCTATGCCTGGAGAGACTTTGGAACCAGTTTTGCCGATATTCAGGCAGAGGTGCGTATGCCGATCGATAATGGTTTTAGTCGCGATGAGTTTCAACTTATTTCAGGATTTTACCGCCCGTCACGACTTAAACGAACCTTTATTGGAACCGGTGTTCATGTGGTTTGGGATCACAACACCAAAAGTGGTTCAGCCAATAGCTTAAGTGGATTGGTTACTGCAATTCCATCGTATGTATACGCAGCCAGTCTTAACGATGGCCTGTATGGTACAACAGGAGTTCGACTGTCGTACAAACCTTTGCTATGGAGCGAGAACTGGGATCCGACAAAACAGGCCAGACACACGATTCAAGCTGGAATACATTTCGATTCACATCACGAACGGACACTTGGTTTAAGCTTTAATCCAACGTATAACATTCACCTGGATTCAGAAGAGGAAGACAACGTTGAGGCCGATGTTTATGTTGGACAGGCATACTTCCTGGGCAGGTTCTAATTTGCACCATCACTCTATTTGTTGACCGTGAAAAAAGGGATCAAATTGTTCTTTTTGCTGTCGTTGATTGCATCTGTAGCCGTTGCACAGTCGACTAAATTGCATATTCTAAGCGTAAAGGAGCATGTATATAACATAGTTGACGTAGAAACAGGTAAAACGGTTTTAAAGCGGTGTGATGCTGTTGACTCCATAATTCCGAACGGCCAATACCTCCACCCAAACTACAAAGAGATTCTTCTTGCTCGTAAAGGCAATACACTGTATGTGTTTAATCGTCAGAATGGCGCGAGTCCTTTACAGACATTTTATTGCAAGAACACATTTTCAATAAGTCAGATACAGGTGTTGCCAGATGTTCAGGATGACCAGAGTGAAATGCATCTGGTGCAGTTGAATACAGGATTAATCACGGCATATATCAACCTTCGAAATTTTGAGATTAGCACTCTACAGCAACAGAACGTGGTAACCCATTACAATCGCTTACGCGACAGATTAAGATGTTCTTATTTAGATAGTTACGGTTGGGTTTCCATAATCATGGATGCACAGGGCAAACACATTACCGCACCCACTCCTCAGCGTCATCTATTTGAGGTGGGCACCGGATATGTATGCATGGGGTGGCGATATGAATCAGGTGATACCATTTTAGGCTCTCCGGGCTACGGTATTGTAGACTTCGACGGGAATACACTATGCGATTTTAAGTATCATAATATACGTATGTCCGTTGATGGTTATTTAATCGTAACAAGTGCATCGAATTGGTCGGTTCATGGTGTAATTGATGAAACGGGTAAGGTCATTGTTCCGGTTAGATATCACTCTGCTGCGATGTCAAATGGAGAATGGAGGACTCAATTGTATTCGAGATACGGTGTTTTTTGCTTTCAGGATACTTCGAGTAAATCGGTTCATTTATTCGATATCGCTGGGAACAGATTACTCGCGACCAGACACATCATTAGCGTATTTAGCCTTGATTTCGATGAAAAGAACAACAATGACCGCTACTTGATACTTCAGTTTCAAGATGACGATACCCTTCACCTTTATGATGTGCTGGACAGACGTCTGAAATTCGTTGGAAGTACGTTCAATTATAATGTGAGCAAATGGTCTACTCACCCAGAACTACGAATGGATCGGTTCGTGACTCATGACGCGACAGGAAAATACGGTATGCTCGATCTGCGTAATGAGCGCGTTCTGTTACCCTTTGTTTACCTAACCAGGGAAGACGTGCTGGAACCGAAAGGGAGATGAGGTCAAACACTGCATGTTTCCGTGATCAAGTGAACCTATTCCACGATTTCTATCGCAAACCGATCTATGATATCTTCACCAAAACCATTGTCGAGGTAAAAGGTGAAAACCAGATCAAACCGGGTTAATCCTCTCTGTTTGAGGCTATCCATAACAGTAGGGAAGCTGTAGATTTTTTCATCGACGATTTCAACAGGCGTAAGTGGGAATCGTATTGAATCGTTGTAATAAATATCCGCATTTGAGAACGAGCCTGGAAACGTAACCTTGTACGATTCCGCAATAGCCTCGCGAATAAAGGTATAATGTTCTCCGTTGAATTGGAAATCATAGTCGGTGAAATCAAACGTGACGGTATCCGAAGACTTAATGCGGTATACCTGTTTGTCTCCATGCATTTGTGAGTGCAAACTGTTAATCACTAACGGGATTGCATCTGTTTGTACTCCTTTCGATTCATCCGTATGTGAAGAAGAGTTCGTACAATTCAACAAACTCAACAGAGAAACCAAAACAACGGCGGTCATCATATATTTTTTCATAACGTGAATTTATTTCGTCTATCGGAAACTAGAAAATCCTGTAGAACAATTCTTTACCCGAAGTGCTGGAATTCGTGTATTTCCTTTGATCGGATTGAGTTATATTTCGTAACCCAATACACAAGCTTATGAAACTTCTAAAACTCATTGCGGTAATTTTAATGAGTACCAGTATCTCACTTGCCCAAACCGTTGAATTTGGTGAGGAACACACCTTGCCAGCGATCAAGTTCAAGGATTACCGCGGATATAATGCGCATCTTTTTTACCTCGGCCAGAGCTATGCGTATAGTTACGATGAAGATGATTACATCATTAAGTACAATGTGGGAACGCTTAAAGAGGAGGCCTTTGTACAGCTTAAAGATCTCATGAAATTGAATAAAAAATCGAGTTACCGCATAATGAGTGGCCACCTGGAAGACGATGAAATCATTCTGGTTTATGAAGAAAAGGTTTACCTGAAAGGCTTTGATCGCGAATACCACTATTCGGCCGTCAGGCTGAACACAAACCTTGAATTTCAGGGTGTACAACACAACATCTTTGAAGAAATCAACAAAGAACTCAAAGAGCTGGAGGTAGTTGCCACAGACGAGGGTTTTCTGGTGACGCATCCCAGCACAGGTTATCATATGGCCGACTTTACTTTTGATGATATTGACCAGGGAATCATGTCAATCGATCGGTATCAGTATTCCAGTCGCGGGGTCGTGAATATGAAGGATAAGCAGGTGAGTAATCCAACCATGGTGTTGGATGTGAAAGGAAATATGTTTGGTTTAAGCATTCATGAAGAACAAGGATGTCAGGGTTACATGTTCATGGATATCGAGAAGTTAATTGCTCAGGACTATAGCTTCGAACCATTTTCGGATGCCATGATAAAAGGATTTACCACACGGGTAAGTGAAGATGCCAAGCCGTATGTAAATGCACTGGGAAGGTACAGATCAGCAACAGATAGCAGTTACTATGTGGTCTTCAGCTATTTGGAATACTTTACAAGTGGGTCCACACGTTTTGAAGGCGGACCATCCGAAGGATTGTCAGGCATGTCTAAGTCCTATGCTCACCACGACAGAATGTATCGATTGTTGGTGGTTCACGTAACAGGAAAGAAGCTAGACTGGGCCAGGGTTATTAATATGCGGGCCGAGAAAACCCAGCCGTTGGAAGGACGGTACAGTTCGAATAAGGCTTCGTTCGCTTTGCAACCGGATATTTGGGTAGACGATGAATTTACCTTGCATATTCTGTGCAAGAACAACCCCATAAAAAAGAAAGCGCAGGTAATGTCACGGGTGAATCAAATGGAGTTGAACCAATTGACTGTAAGTGGAGCGTGGAGTAATACCGTCTTTGTGCCGCATGGTGGGTTTGAGTTGGCGAATAATTTGCGTAATCCAAGCCTAACGCAAGACCAACGTATGCGATACTACCCGGTATACATTTATAAGGTGGGAAGGCCATGTTTAATGAGATTAATTCTGGATTGATGAGTACACCAAAACCTGTTCTTATATTGCTTCATGGCGCTTTAGCCAGTGAGCGGCAATTTGACGATGTAATCGACGTATTAAATGCCCGTTTTGATGTTCGATCACTCAACTTTGAGGGGCACGGTGGGCGACCCACCGATCGAGACTTCTCCATAAATAACTTTGTGCAAAACCTACTGGATTGTCTTGAAGAAAAGGACCTGAAGGATGTCGCAATCTTTGGGTATAGTATGGGTGGATATGTGGCCCTTAAGGCGGCACTTAGAACCTCCAGGATCGGAAAAATTGTAACTCTGGCAACCAAGTTCGATTGGAGCATTGCATCAACCCAAAAGGAGGTGATGATGCTTAATCCCGAAGGCATAGAAGCTAAGGTGCCACAATATGCCGAGCAGTTGAAACAGGTCCACGCCCCATTCGATTGGAAAGTGGTGGTAAGACAGACCGCCATCATGATGACCAAACTCTCTGAAGGGGAGCGGCTTAAGGCAGAAGATTTACAACAGATACAGAATAAAGTGGTTGTGGGTATTGGAGATAAGGATAGAATGGTTACCATCACCGAATCGGAAAATGCGGCTGCGTCCCTGCCGAATGCAGAACTGGTTGTTCTGGAAGGCGTGAAACATCCGCTGGATCGGATTTCGTCGGAACAATTATCCGAGTACATTATTACGTCGATTGCAGACTAGAGCCACGTTGTATCAAGTAAAACCGTCTAAACGGTAATCAGAGTCTTTCATGGAGTCTGTCAGCGTACAAGCTCAAAAAGCGGGTTCCGCAAGTTGTATTTTAGGGTTGTCGGCTTTTTTTAAGTAGATGCCTTTAGACAATAATCCGGGTGCATTGTTGTTGAAGTAATGCTGAACGCGCTCTTTCAGTTGTTCCAGACCAGCTGTATTGCCTTCTTTACAGATTACAAAAAGGTCTCGGGTCGGCAGGGCTACATAGTAATTACCTTCCATAACCTGATGCAAATAGTCTAAAAACGGAGTGAGTAAAACCAAAGAAGATTCGAATTCACCACCGGCAACCATCATAACGAGCTCATTTACATCTCCCCGTAGTTCAACCTGTTGGCTAATATTTGTCGTAAGTGTACTAATTGCGAGCTTGTGTAACGCGTTGTCGTTCAGATGAGGAAATTCCTTATACATAGATGCATCTATGTATTTAAATGCAACGTCTTCATCGGAAACATAGTGTAGAATCAAGTCTTCGGTGTATTCCGTATGAATCGGTTGTAGTTCTTGAGGGATGTCCATGCTTTCCGTCTGGACAACATCCGCATACATGGAGTGGCTCATGTTTGCTTTTAAGCGGGGGTAAATGGGCTTCGAAGGCAGGGTGCTAAAGGCAGGATGGAACGCATTCCACAGGGAAGCTGTGTCGCCAAAATAATCAAGTCCTTCAACCTCTATGATCTCCCATAAATCCTGGTTAAATTCACCTTGAAACTGATCGTGTTGCCAACCCGTTCCACCAACAAAGAGTTTTACCCTGGTTGGGTCAAGTTTGTTCACATCCAACATAGAAGCTACCTGAGCGAAATTCGCATTGAACCAGGTTTTGGGTTCAACAGCTACATTGCCTTTAATCATATCACCAAATCGGTGAAGCGTGAAAATGCGTTGACTTTCTGCCGGTCCACCCCAATATACTTCAGTGGAACTTTTGGGATAAGCCGAGGACAATTTAGAAAGAGGTTCACCTGTGGTTTTGTTCAGGATGGTTCCCAGAATATGGGTTGGGCTGATGTGGCAAACCAATACCACCGATTTGTCGAAATGCGGATTAGGAAAGAAAGGTTTTGCAACAATCAGATGTCCCGCTTTAACCTCATTGGGTTTGATGTCCCGCGTTAGAATACGCAACTCTTTCTTTTCTTCAATCGGCTTTTTCTTGCCGCCGAACAGGTTGTTAAACAATGCCATTTATCTTCTATTTTTCCCACCACATAAATCATATCGCATCGGAGACTGGTTACATCGGTTCGCACATTCCATGTGAGATTTAAGTGTTGCCACCACGCTGAACAGATTGAGACACAACATCTGAATGAGGCGTTTGCTATCAGCAACGAACTTAAGGTTTCTTTTGTAATTAAGAGCTCTGGATAACTACTTGTTACTTGAAGTTTAGGTTTTAGGCGGATTTGAATCAGCGTATGGACTTACCACAGGCGATACATGTTTTCAAACCAGTGCCTTGATTTACCTATTCCAGAGATCTTATTAATACGATTATATACCTTAAACATCAGTATAGATAATCGATATTGCAAAGCCTTGTGTATACCTTGCAATTATGAAGTTTAAATCGAAATACTTCCTTTCGTTTGTAGCGGGCCTGGTACTGGTCTCGTGTTCATTGGTTTACCAAAGTGACGACACCCTTTATTTGGGAAATCTAAGTGAGCACCCATATGCATTTCTGAGTGATGTAAATCATCAGAGAGACAACAATATGCTAGAGTATATCTGCGGTGTAAAGTACTGCTGCAACACAGAAGCCGTACGCTATAAGTGGCTGCGTAATCCAGTAAATCTGAAGAAAACGTATACGGCGTACAAGACCATCGGACTTGAGAAATGGGTGAGTAAAGACACGTATTTGTCTCCATTAAATTCTTATTACCTGGGACAGGATTGGAATGGAGAGTCGCCTCAAAGCATTGTAGAGAAGCTAATCACATCGTATGATCAGATCCAGGAGGAAGACTCATCGTATGAATCCAAATTCTGGCTTCGCCGGAAAACGGAAGGTAATGCCAGGGCAGTATTTGAGATATTACGTGACATCGAGGCGTTCTATTCAGATGGTTCTTCACCCATTGACCCGACAATGCACGCAGATACAGTGATGATTGAGTTGATCAAAGCCAATTACAATCACAATGAAGGACATACTATAGCGTCTACGATGCATTATTTTAATGTACTTCGAAACCTTGGTTTGCATTATTCGGCGTTTAACCTAATTCATCATCCCATGAACTCGGCTATACCATACACCATGCAGGATAGCCTTAAATTGTTACTTCCACACGACACACTTGATTTTGATTCATACCATCGGCAAGTACCACAACGCAGCTGGCTATCAACGCCTTATGAATATGGTCCTTAAGGATTGCTCTGCGTAACAATCGTATTTTGCAATGTCGCTATCTGCTGCTTTAGTGCCTCAATTTCATCTTGCTGCTCCTGCATAGCCTTTACCAGAGGTACAACAAATTCGGCATAACGCAGTGCATAATGATCATTGTCATTCTCGGGTTTATCAATACCACTAAAGTCGTATCCAACCTGATGAGCAGCTTGCTCTACCTCCTGTGCAAGGAATCCGGATCTTACCTGTACATCGGCATCACTCGATAGATGTTCATCCTCTGTGCCCAGGAAACGGTTTAGTGAATCAACATTCAATGTGTATGTTACCGGACGAAGGGACAGAATGAAATCAAGTCCGGCAACATCTTCTCTGATGTTTGATTTAAAACGGGCATCACTCAGATTAGACCATCCCACATAGCCCCCAATAGACGTCACCGATATGTTCCCAACTCGAACCTGGTTGCTTGCGTTTACCGATGACAAATACCCCAACGCCATACTGTTGCTCAATATACTGGCACCACTGCTCATCGCAGATCGGCCGATAAATGTACATTGGGTGTGGAACTTGCCATTTGAGCCGGCAAGTGTTCCTACAGCCGTGTTGTCGTAACCGGTTGTGTTATCTGACATAGCCACCAGACCAAGTGCCACATTATAGGCTCCAGTGGTGTTGTCGTGCAACGACTGTCTGCCTACAGCCACATTGAAGTTACCCGTGCTCACTTGCATGGCTTCACTACCAATGGCTACGTTTTCATCACCTTCTATATTTGATTCCAATGCTTTGTATCCAAGACTAACATTGTTTTCACCCGTTGTATTGGCTTCGCCTGACTCATAACCAACTGCCGTATTTCGGATTCCAGTGGTGTTTGAGTTTAAGGCTTCCTTACCCAAAGCGGTATTGGCCGTTCCCGTAGTATTCGATCGCAATGCCTGATATCCTACTGCGGTTATCCCACCAGCCGTTGTGTTTGAATACAAGGCTTCATAACCAATGGCTGTATTCCAAAACCCAGAAGTGTTGGAGTAGGCTGCACGGTATCCCATCGATACGTTCCGTACCCCAGAAGTATTGGATCGGGAAGCTTCAAAACCGACCACAGCATTCTGATAACCGGAGGTATTAAGCGATAAAGCGCTTCGACCCACAACGGCGTTTTCATAACCTGTGGTATTGGTATACATACTATATCGTCCCACCGAAGTATTATCGGAACCGGTGGTGTTTGAGAACATAGAGTATTGGCCAAGCCCAGTATTGTAATCGCCTGTGGTATTCGCATAAAGCGCTAATTGACCCAGGGCTGTATTGGATATCCCTGAAGTGTTGGAGTATAGTGCCGAGCGTCCGATTGCAGTGTTGTACGATCCTGAATCGTTTGAGTACATGGCTGCTCTTCCAACG
>DIYD01000133.1:11543-16326 GCA_002428905.1 Bacteroidetes bacterium UBA6063
ACGGCGGTGTTCGATCCACCCACAGTGTTCGAACGAAGTGAAGTTTGTCCAACAGTGGTGTTCGATGTTCCTGTCTCATTGCTCATTTGTGATTCGTATCCAATTGCTGTATTCCAATACCCAGTGGTGTTTTCCTCCAGAGCATCACCACCCACGGCGGTGTTTTGATAACCGGATGTATTCTCACTTAATGCATACGATCCTACACCCGTGTTGTTGGAACCCGTCGTATTCCGATACATCGCGTTCTTGCCTTGAGCCGTATTGTTGTTTCCGGTAGTGTTGAATCCCATAGATTGATGACCCGAAGCGGTGTTGTTGTATCCGGTGGTGTTATTGAAAAGACTCGAAGATCCAGATGAAGTGTTACTGTACCCGGTAGTGTTGCTATACAGCGCATACGCACCCGACGCCGTGTTGTTCGAACCCGTAGTGTTCTGATACAACGTCTGAAACCCACATCCGGCATTATGAGAACCTGTGGTGTTGTTTCGCATCGATTGGTTGCCCATTGCAGCATTGTTCGCACCGGTGGTATTGTTCTCCAACACTTCAAACCCCACACCGGTATTGCTAATTCCAGTGGTGTTTTTCGTTAGCGCACGATGTCCGATTGCCGTATTTTCAACGCCCGAAGTATTTGATTTGAGTGCAGCAATTCCTATTCCTGTGTTCAGGTTTTCATTTCCCGAATTGTTCATTCCAGAACTGTCACCTAGAAACACACTGGTAGAATCTGCAATAGCGTCTTCCAGGTTGTTTATTCGTTTGGCATAAATGGAGAAGTCTGCGTATTTATTGGAGCCGGATAGCCATAAAGTATCGTTTGCCAAACTTAAGTCCTGAAGCTCATTGGTGCTGTCTTGATCAGACAATACGATGTATCCACCATGCTCGAGATACACAGTGTCGTTCGATAAGCTTAAATCCTGAATTAGACTATACCACTGACTGTTATGGTAGTAGTAAAATCCACTATCGGTAGTGCTGTAGAGGATCATTCCATTTGGTGGGTTTGAAATAGCCAGGGCCTCCGTGTTTGTCATTCTCGGGAACAGGACACCTTTGGTCGTACTCTCCATTTCGAGTAAAATGTTGTCGTTTATGGTCTCCGGATTGTCGCCGATTTTGATTTGGGCATTGGCCTGAATTAAACAGGTTATCAAAAAGACGAAGGTGCCAATGTGTTTAACGAATAGATGTTTCATAACAGATTTTTCGAATTTCTACGGAACAAATGTTGAATACATCTACTTTTAAATAACGTGTTACTTGGCGAAGCGATAAAATATCTACGTGAACTGTTCATTTTCGCGGTTAAAGGAAATCGGCCAATTTTAGCGAACTGGCCTACGGGTGAAATTCGAGTATTGAAGCGGTATTCGGCAAGTTTGTATACCTTGCGTGCCAAAACGTAAAGGCCTTAAATGGAGAATGTCATAATATACGGAGCGTATGGATATACAGGTAAACTTATTGTAGCTGAGGCAGTGAGGAAGGGGTGGAAACCAACCGTTGCCGGAAGGGACAAAACCAAGGTTGAAAACCTGGCGAAAATGTACGATTTGCCTTTTGCATGTTTCAATTTTGACGACCAGCCTGCCTGGGATGAAGCCCTTAACGACAAAGAACTCCTGTTGAACTGCGCCGGGCCTTTTTCACTGACGATTCATAAGATTTTACCGGCTTGTATCCGCAATAAATGTCATTATACCGATATAACCGGAGAGATAGGGGTGTTCGAATACATCAAACGGTTCAATGCGGATGCAGTTACGGAAGGATTGGTTTTGATGCCGGGTACAGGTTTTGATGTGGTACCGACCGATTGCTTGTCTAAGCACCTCCATGAACAGTTGCCAACGGCAACGCATTTAGAACTTGCATTTGATTCGGCTTCCGGACTGTCACGAGGTACCGCACTGTCGTTTGTGAATCGGTTTAGGCAGGAAAGTGCTGTGAATGCGGTACGGGTAAATGGCGTTATTGAACCACGACCAGCGGCCACACCAGCGAAAGACATCCATTTTGGAGGGAAGGATCGACACTGCGGTGGCATTGCATGGGGCGACGTGTTCACCGCATACGAAACCACGGGTATCCCCAATATTGAAGTAAGCACAGCCATGACGGAAAAAGACGTACGAACAATTCGTATGGTCAGCAAATTGCGCCCAATCCTTAAAACCAGACTCGCACAACATATTGCCTATCGAATCATTGGTGAAAAAGTCAAAGGGCCAAGCGAAGAAAAAAGAGAGAACTTAAGAACTTACGTATGGGGCAGGGCATCAGATGCACAAGGCAATGAAGTGGTGGCAGAACTTGAAACCCCTGAGTCGTACAAGCTTACTGCAATTACAGCGGTTTTATGTGCCGAAGCCATTTTAAACGGTCATGTGCAGCCCGGTTTCCAAACACCTGCAGGAGCATTAGGTAGTGATTTCATTCTAAACGTTGAACGTGTAACACGAACACCGTAGTCGTTCTTTTTTCTGCTGTTTAACACAAGGCGGTTTGGATTGTAGTTGGGTTGATGAGCGAAATAAGCGGTTGATTTACATGGCAATACCAATGTATTTCACTATCTTTGAGTGAACAACTACTGCTACTTATGACTAGTCCAAGACGCCTTAAACAGGTTCGTTTACTCAGCTTATTTACATGTTTTTTGTCCTTTGGTTGGTTTTTGCTATCTAATTTTTTAGGTCAAAAGGAATTGTCACTCTGGATATTAGGTTCATCCGTACTGTTTCTTGCAGTCTATTTTATGATGCGACAAAACTGGTTTACACCGGCAAGAATACTGTACATGATTATCCTCAATACCGGCGTAACAATTACGGCTTCCTACATCGGTCAGCCCGGAAATGTGGAGTTCATCTTGTTATTCGGACTTGGATTGCCGTTCCTTATGTTTTCGTTTCGTTCGGAACGCGTGCTGATGGCCGTTTTTGCCTTTATTCCAATACTTGCATGGCTGTTATTGTTTAATACAGACTTTAATCTGGTTACAAGCAGTAAGATAGATCCTCGTATCGCAGCCAAAACAATATATCCTTTTTCCTTGGCGAGCACCTTTTTACTGGTGGGTTTTCAAACCTGTTATTTTGCCTTCCTGAATGCAGGATATTACTCACGTGTGCATGATAAGCGGCAGGAGGCGGAAGAAGCCTCAACGGCAAAATCTCGATTTCTGTCTACTATGAGTCATGAGATTCGAACGCCACTTAATGCTGTAATTGGTTTGTCACACATCTTGAGAGATAATAACCCCAGGGAAGATCAAAAGGAGAATGTAGACGCCTTGAATTATTCGGGTAAGCTGTTGTTACAACTGTTGAACAATGTACTGGACTACAGCAAGATGGAGGCGAATGAGTTCCAATTGGATCCTATACCAACCGACTTAAATTTGGCATTGCGCCAGCTCAACAAAATCCATGAGCCCAATTGTATTCGCAAGAGTATTTACTTGAGTGTGGAAATCGATGAAGACATACCGATGGTATGGTTAGACATCGTGCGATTTAATCAGGTACTAAACAACTTAATCAACAATGCCATCAAGTTCACCGAAAGAGGAGGGGTTACGGTACGCCTGAGAACCCTGGGTGAAGATGACGGATACACCCATTTAAGTGTGGCCGTTATGGATACCGGAATTGGTATTGCTCCAGATAAACAAGGCAGTGTTTTTGAAGCATTTAAGCAAGAGGAATCTTCTACACAGCGTTTATACGGTGGAACGGGTTTGGGCCTTTCAATTGTGAAGGAAATCATTGAAGAAATGGACAGCGAAATCGAGTTGCGAAGTGAAGTGGGTAAGGGCTCCACATTCCAGTTTGAATTGCAGTTGAAGATGGTCAACGACGCTGAAATAGCACGCTTTGAGCAAAAAGCCAGCCATGATTTAACCGGTGTAAGGGCTCTGCTGGTAGAAGACAATGCGATTAATGAGATGGTTGGACGACAAATACTGGAGAAAGAAGGTGTACTTGTTGATTCTGCAGTCAACGGACAGGTAGCACTTGAGCTGGCCAAGGCAAACGACTATGATATTATTCTTATGGATATTCAGATGCCCGTGATGGACGGTTACGAAGCCAGCAGGCAGATACGAAAGTTCAATAAGGAGATCCCAATATTGGCATTGTCGGCATCGGTATTCATGGAAGTCAAGGATAAGATCTATAGTGCAGGAATGAATGGATTTATATTCAAGCCATTCGACCCAAACAACCTGTTTGATCGTATTGCCGCTTCAGTTAAGATACAGAGCCGAAAAAACATTCTGAATACAGCATTGAACTGATCAGAGATAGCTTAACCACCACTTGTCTTTATTGGCCAACTTGTATTGTCCATATCGTTTGCAAGGCACGTAAAGTATTAGAATGACGAGCAGCCATACACCATAGGTAAGTCCGAGATTGAGACCATAACCTGAGAGTGCTGGATTAGAATTGACCCACTGTTTAAGGATCATAGCTTGCCAACCATAACCGGTTAGCTGCGCAAGAATAAGCGCGAGTGCATGAATCAGATACAGGTGAATGAGGTAATAGAAAAAAGGAACCTTTCCAAATACGCTGAAGAAATCTACAATCCTGCCTTTCCATTGTTCAGCAATACCCAGAAAAAGCAGTGCAGGCCCAAGTGTCATCAACAGATAAGAGAGCGAAGGAGGGTATTTCAATGGTGCCATGAAAGAAATTACATCTTGGCTCCAGGTGACCTGATCTGCCCATGCCCGCGGGTTGCCAAAACCGTTGAGTCCTCG
>DIYD01000074.1 GCA_002428905.1 Bacteroidetes bacterium UBA6063
CAGTAAGAGTAGGATCATCCAAAAGGCAAAAAAACCATAGGAGAAGACCTCAAACACACGTACGTCAATCAGAAACAATGTAGCACCGAGCGCCAGGGATACTCCAATCCAAATGATCTGTTTACCATACTTGGTGCTAAAATCCAGTGCAAACGATTCGGAGCCATGCGACGAGGAGTAGATACTCATAAACCCAATGGTTACCAGTATGAGATAAAGCACAACGGTGATGCTGTCTACCTTCGATTGTCCGTAGATCCGTTCACTCATGAGACGAGGAAGTTAAGGTTACCGGATTAAACATACGTTGCTCCAAATCGGGTCGGAGGCTAACGCTATCGCGATTGATGTATTTCTCAATCATTAAAGTGCATATAGGCGCTGCCCAGGTTGCACCATATCCCGCATTTTCCACTACGGTTGCTATTGCTATTTTGGGGTTGTCTTTGGGTGCGAAAGCCATAAAAATACTGTGGTTCTCTCCATGAGGGTTTTGTGCTGTACCGGTTTTACCACAGATTGTAATGTCCGGAATTTGAACATAGGCACCGGTGCCATTGGTCATCACTGCACGCATCCCGTCTATGACCGTCTTATAATGTTGTTCAGCAATACCAGATTCGAATTTTTCCTGGTACTTCTCAGGAATGCTGTCACCACGGATAAAATGTGGAATGCGGTAATATCCCCGGTTGGCGATGCCAGCAGAAAGGTTTGCCAACTGAAGCGGTGTTAATAATACTTCCCCCTGCCCTATAGACATCGATATAATGGTGGAGTACTTCCACTTATTTTCACCGTAGATGCGATGGAAATATCCTGCTTTAGGTACGTTACCTGCTTTTTCCTGGCTTAAATCAGCACCTAACCTTTTGCTAATACCCATGCGCTCCAGATAACCACGCCAATTGTCGTAACTATTTTCAATGGTAGGAAACTTATCGGGTTGGTGTAGAATTTCTCGGTACAGATTACAGTAAAAGGCATTACACGATGTTTGAATGCTGTATTTCGCATTGGGTCGGGGTGCGTGGCCGTGGCACCGAACAGTAAGGCTGCCCAAATGAAAACCTCCGTTACACGAGAACGTAGATGTTGGTGTTATTACACCTTCTTGAAGTCCGATTAAGGCCATGGCAACTTTAAACGTACTTCCAGGTGGGTACATAGAAGTGGTGGCACGGTTGATTAACGGTTTGGACTTATCGGTAGCGAGCCGGGTATAGTTCTTTCCAAGATTCTTAATAGCGAACATGTCGGGTTTGTAACCCGGTGAAGTTACCATTGCCAGAATCTCACCGGTTGTTGGTTCAATTGCCACGATACTGCCGGTCTTTCCTTTCATGAGCCTCTCGCCATACTCCTGTATCAATACATCCAGGGAAATGTTTAGTTCCTTGCCAACAACTGATTTTGTGTCGTCAAGCCCATCGTTATACGATTCTTTTAGGCTACCGGTATTGTCTTTTAAGAAATACCGCTTGCCCTTTGTACCTCGCAGGTCTTCCTCATAATAGCGTTCCAATCCGCTTTTGCCAATGTATTCTCCGATATCGTAATACTCCGTTTTATCGCGTTCCAATTCATGACGGGATATTTCAGCAACGTAACCGAGCGTGTGGGCAGCGATATTGTGTTTGTATTTACGGTCAGATCTTGATTCAATAGAGAACTGAGGGAATTGGAAAAGCCCTTCCTGAATGCGAGCAAAGTCAGAGGATGACAGGTTCTTTTCGAAGAGGCCTTTGCCGTTATACCGGGAGGCGTACGCCGCATCCAGCTTTTCATTTACTTCTTTCTCCGTCATGCGCAACAGAGCGCAGAAGGCGTTCATATCGAATTTGCTTTTGCGGAAGGGATAATGCACTACCAGGTCATGCGCATCTTCATTAAACACAATAATTTCACCATTTCGATCGGTGATTAATCCACGGTCGGGGAATTCGGTTACGGTACGAATCGAAAGACTTGCCGCTTTTTTTGCATACGTATCACTAATTACCTGCAGGTAAAACAGTTTAACGATAAGAATCAAAGCAAATAACCCAATGATGAGCCGGATGATGATGCTTCGATTTTGATTATTCGTCATTTACTGTTTCTCGGTTAAAGGTAAACTGGAATAACAAAATTAGTAAAACCGCGAGGCTGGAACTATACACGATTTTTAACAATGTATTCCCAAAGTTTACAAAACTGAAATCTTCAAGTAAAAGCAGAACAAAATGGAATACAAAGGTGAAGATGGAAACATATGCAAGATACCATCCGGTGTCGGCTGTGGTAAACGAAGGTCGAATGCCCGTAGATAACCACTCCTTGTCTACCAGGTTGTTGAAATAACTGTAACGTAAGAACATGATCAATACACAGGTAAACGATTGCAAACCAGGTGTATAGGAAAAGCTGTCAACCACAAACCCCAATGCAAATGCAATGAGATATCCGATCCAGTGCTTCAGATTGATCGGCAGTGATATCAACAGGATGATGTACAACTGTGGGAACATGAACTGATTCAGATTCAGGTTGTTGATAATAAGAATCTGAACGGCTAAGATTAGCACGGCCGAAGCAACCAAACGTAGCCAATCTCTAGTGTTCATTAGTGTAGTCTTTTTCGATCTCCTCTAGTTCCTGACGGAATGCATTCTTGATAATATACACTTCTCCCAATTGCGCCATGTCAGTGGCCAGTTCCACATCAATTTCCCAGTATTTACCATTTTCTTTCCTGGTTGCCGTTTTAATGTTACCAATTTTGATGTTCTGTGGGAAGTAATGTCCGAATTCGGTTGTGGTTACTTCATGGCCTTCTCGAATATCGTAATGGTCGCTGATTTTGGTAATCTGTATGAGGTTCGGATTCTTTCCATTCCAATTGACATTGCCGTATAGTATCTGACCATTAATTTTTGGGGTCAATATAAAGTCGCTATTCAAAACGGACATGGCAACGCTGAAGTTTTCAGAAACATCTACAATCAATCCGGCAACACCAAGTGGACTAATCACCCCCATGCCTTTTTCAACACCGTGTTTCTTGCCCTGGTCAAGGGTAAAATAATTCTTCTGCTTGCGGATGTTGTTGTAAATAACCTTGGCTGGCAAGTAAGAATATTGTAGTACCTGTGCGCTGTCAAAAACATTTTGTGTGTCTTTCGAAACGAACAAGAAGTTCTCGGTGCCACGGGTTCTTAACAAGATATTTTCTTCTTTAAGGCGTTGATTTTCACTCTTTAACGAGAAGTAGTTGATCACGTTTTTTCGTTGGTTGAGAATGTTACCATTCACCGTACTTGATGTACTAAAAAACACCGATTGATGGTAACGGTTAAATCTAAACAGGGCGAAAAGAGAAATTCCTTGTAACAGCAAAAACAAAAAAATGTGAAAATTCGTCCGTATGAATTGGAGAAGATTCTGCATTTATGTTATTGCATAATGGTTTTGTAACTAGGTAGGTTTTTTAAAGCGATTCCAGTTCCTTTAACAACGGCTTGAAGTGGATCTTCAGCAACGTAAACCGGTAATTTCGATTTACTTGAAATACGTTTGTCCAGTCCGCGCAATAATGCACCACCGCCCGTAAGGTAAAGTCCGGTTTGGTAAATATCGGCACTTAATTCAGGTGGAGTATGCTCGAGTGCTTTCAGCACAGCTTCTTCAATCTTGGCGATGGATTTATCCAGTGATAATGCAATTTCGGAATACGATACAAGAATCTGTTTCGGAATACCAGTCATCAAATCCCGACCATTTACAGCGTAATCTTCCGGTGGATTCTCCAGTTCAGGAAGTGCTGCACCAACTTCAATCTTAATCTGTTCTGCAGTACGCTCACCAATCATTAGATTGTGCTGGCGGCGCATATACTCAATGATATCTTCCGTAAAATTGTCGCCGGCTACCCGAATCGATTCATCAGAAACGATACCCGACAAAGCAATTACAGCAATTTCCGTTGTACCACCTCCAATATCGATGATCATGTTACCCATTGGTTCGGATATGTCAATACCAATACCAATTGCAGCTGCCATTGGCTCAGGAATCATGTACACTTCTTTGGCTCCCGCTTTTTCAGCCGATTGACGTACAGCTCGTTTTTCGACCTCCGTAATACCCGATGGGATACAAATCACCATCCGGATTTGAGGTGTTAAAAAGTTGCCTTTGCGGTTGATCATTTTGATAAAACCTCGGATCATGTGTTCAGCAGCCTTGAAATCTGCAATCACACCGTCTTTTAGTGGACGAATCGTTTTGATGTCCTCATGGGTTTTACCATGCATTTTTTGAGCTTCCTTACCTATGGCGATAATCTCACCCGTACTCCGTTTCATAGCAATGATCGACGGTTCGTTAACAACTACTTTGTCTCTATGAATGATCAATGTATTGGCCGTACCAAGGTCAATCGCTACTTCTTGGGTTAGAAAGTTGAAGATGCCCATTTAAATGCTGAAAAAAACTGTTAAAAAACCTTTATTTCTACCGAATTCGGTAGGTTCCTGCAATATTAGTCTAATATGCTGTGAAATGACAATTTAATGTCGATAAAAAGTAGGCGCTTAAACGAATCGAATCAACTCAATTTGAGCCGATTAATGTTTAAAGTGACGGTGGCCCGTCATGACCATACCCATTTTGTTTTCATTGCAATAGTCAACCGATAGTTGATCCTTGATACTGCCTCCAGGTTGAACCACTGCGGTAATGCCTGCCTTATGCGCAATTTCAACACAGTCAGGGAAGGGGAAAAAGGCATCGCTCGCCATAACCGCACCATTTAAATCAAAGTTGAATTTGCCTGCTTTTTCAATCGCTTGATTCAATGCGTCTACTCTTGAGGTCTGACCTGTTCCACTTGCCAATAACTGATTGTTTTTAGCCAGAACAATGGCATTACTTTTCGTATGTTTAACAAGGATGTTCGCAAAGTACAAATCCGACAGTTCGTCATTCGATGGTGGTGTCGTGGTAACAATGCTAAATTCATTCGTACCAACTACTTTCGTGTCGCGTTCCTGAATCAGCTTACCATTAAGCACTGAACGCACAGTCTTTTTATCCCACTTAAAGTCTTTTAGTTCAAGTAAAATTCGATTTTTCTTAGACTTCAGTATAGTTAGCGCTTCTGCATCAAAAGACGGAGCAATCAATACTTCGAAGAATAAACTGTTCATTGTTTCAGCCACATCTTTGGTAATCGGGGATAGTGTGGCCAGAATGCCTCCAAATGCACTTACCGGATCAGCTTCCAACGCCGCCGCATAGGCTTCTTCTAAGGTATTTCGGATGGCAAAGCCACAGGCATTGTTGTGTTTAAGTATACCAAACGCGCTTCCATCTACATCCTTGAAATCGGTGATTAAAGAAATCGCGGCGTCTATGTCCAACAGGTTGTTGTACGATAATGCTTTACCATGAATTTGGGTGAAAATAGAATCCATGTCGCCGACATACTTCGCTTTCTGGTGCGGGTTCTCCCCATAACGTAAAGCGATATCCTGATTCCCTGCAAAATAACCAGCGATCAATCGGTCGTACTGCGTTGTTGTTTGAAAGGCTTCAAGCGCCAATTGTTTTCTAAACGCCTTAGTGGTTTGTCCGTTATTCGTTTTTAGATGATTCAACAATGCATCACTCTGCGATTTGTCGCTTAGTATAACCTTGTCGTTGTAATTCTTTGCTGCCGCACGAATAAGCGAAACGCCTCCGATGTCTATCTTTTCAATAATCTCACCCTCATCATCAGTGTTTGCAACGGTTTCTTCAAACGGGTACAGGTCAACCCATACCAAATCAATGTTTTCGATGTGATATTCTTCAAGTTCTACCTGATCCTGCTCATTGTCTGATCGATTTAGAATGCCACCAAATACCGCTGGATGTAATGTTTTTACACGGCCACCAAGAATAGAAGGGAAGGTGGTTTTATCTTCTACAGGTACAACTGGAATTCCCAGATTCTCCAAATATTTTTGGGTGCCACCCGTACTTAAGATTGTCGTTCCTTTGCTGTGTAGGTACTTGGCTAGTTCATCGATACCGTCTTTATAAAAAACGGAAATCAGAGCTGTCTTAATCGATTTCAATGCGCGAAAATTTTTGCAAAGGTATTACCTTGAATGCGGGTATTATAGTGAATGCAACTGATTTTTTGACAAAATGTGCACAGCTAGAAGCTCTTGCCGAGAGAAATTCTTCCCACGGCACGTTCGACCTTACTGTTGTCGAATGTCCAGGCTAAATCATATCGAATTTGATAGCCAAAGATTTTCGTTCGTAAACCAAGTCCACCTGAGTATACCATAGGATTACGCACATGGTAAACCGTAATATTGAAGCGTCCATCTTCGATGACACGCACATTGCTCAGGTTTCTCTTGTCGCTCGGTGTTCTTCCAAACCAGGCGGTTCCTGCATCGGCAAAACCCAATATCCACATATTTCTTAACCAGGGAGCACGTACAGGTTTCTTGCCAAAGAAGCTGTGCACGGGATAGTGCAGCTCTGTATTGGCAAAGCCAAAGGTTGTACCACTTCGAACATTAATCAAGTGATTTCGAATGCCATACACAGGTTGGATGTATGTACTGTTTGCCAGACTGAACGATTGGTTTTGAACATTGGTTTGGAACTGATTGCGATTACCACCAAGCAAAAAGATGGTATTGGCTGATCCTAACGAATTCCCAAGGTGCAGGCGATTCATCCAAATCGTGCGGCGGCCAATTTTTTTACCGTAGTTCATGCGTAAGGTATTTATCCAGGAGGTATTGCCCTCGTCTGCATGATATCGCCACGTAGTATTCACCTTAAACCTTAATCCATCCGAGTGGAGTTGCGAGAAATCATAACCACCGTTGTAGGTTAATGTCAGCCCCTGATCAAAGGTCGACTGTTGACGGTTTCGGCGCTGTAAACTTTGCTCATCAATAAAGATGGGGGTATACCGGTCTATTCTGCTCCGTTGTGTAAATCTTAGGTTCAACCTGGGTCGTATATATCGACTCACACCTAACTGCACCGATTGCATACTGCGTTTACCCACACTGATGTTCTGATTAAATCGGGTTTGTTCTGCATTAAACCGCAACGTCTTTTGAAATTTACCGATTCGGTTGATGTAATGTACGCGGTACTGGAATATGCTAAAATTGAAGGTGGTTCTCACCCGTGCATCAATGACGTGGTTGTTAAACTGATCGGTCAGTTCTACACCGCTTACGACACCTAAGGTATTAATCAGTTGGTTTTCAGGAGAGTACCTGCTGCCAAATTCATCCGTAAGGAAGTTGCTATTGTTAAACTGAGTAATCGCCTTGGTGGGTTTGAAATGTTTGAATGATGTGCCAACGTCTGTGAAGTTATACACGAGATCAGAAAGTTGCTGATCTGTTATTTGATCCAGTGAATCTACGTTTTCAGGCAGTGGAAACGGGCTTTGAAAATAGACCTTGTTTGTATTGACCGTGTTCGCCGAGTCTCGAGAAGACTGTTGTAATCTTCTGCGCTTATTGAAAGACTGTGTATTTAAATGTCTTTTTGTTTTGGCTGGATGTAATATGGCGCCAAAATTTTCACTGCTGTCAATGTACGAAACATACGTGAACACATAACCATTATGCAATACCGTTTCTAAGAGCTCTTCTCTATTCTGGTTTATGTGCTGACTTAAAACACCGGTTTGATAATCACTTAAAGCGAACGTCTTTTGGTCAAGTTTATATGCATAGGCATTCTTGATTCCATTTTGATCCGACAAGAAGCTCAGGTATTTCTGGTTCAGTTTTATTGGGTTGGATTCATTAACATCATGTGTGTTCGTCACGTTCGTCAATGTGATCACTTCTTTCCCTGATCTAAACAAATAATATACATCGGTTTGCCAGCCTGATATCAGACCAATATCCGGATCGTGAAACAGTGTTCTGGTGAAATAGAGGTTACCTTGTCTGTCGAAATGAGGTTCACCATCATGTGCAGAGCCCTGCGTGAGTTGCACCAGTTCTTCAGTGAGATTCGACCAAAGCAATAGCGAAGACTTTCCGCGCAGACTTCCGGAAAACACCAGTTCGTTTTTGGGTGGATAATAATCGAAAGAGTTAATTAAGTCCACCTCAATTTTATACCTTTCAAGTGTTTTTCCTTGTGTATTTATCAGTAATAGTCGAGGCTCCAATCGGTTTTCAACCACCCACAGCTCTGTATCGTTTTTCCATTGCAACAACACTTCAAGATCCGACTCAATGATACCGGTGTAGTAGTTAAATCGCGTGTAAACTGTGCTCTTTTCATCCGTCTCACGATTCAACACATCAATAAAGAGGTTAGGCCCTCTGCGATAACTTTGAGCAATTAATTTGCCATTAGGCGACAATCTTGTGTTAAACAATTGTGCAGAAACCGGGTTGATAACCATGCGTTCCGGGTTCAATGGAATACGTCGCTTTAGCTCATGGGCGTATACAGCCGAATTGGAGTAATACCATTCGGTATACAACTGCTTGGTGCTCTTGTTGAGCACATAGATCAGTGCGGTCTCAATCTTTTTACTTAGGCGGATGAGATATAAAATATCCTTCATGGCACCCGCTTTCTCATGTTGTTCGATGTAAAGCCATAAACTCTGACCAATTAAACGTTGCTTATCTGCGGGTAGCGTGTTAAATGATGTGAACTGTTCATTGTTAAAAGCATCACGAAGCAGATTGTCGGATTCGGTACTCCAGCCATCTGCCAGATAATTGATTAATCCCTGATGAAACCATTCGGGTAATTGTAACAGGGTTGCGTATTTAATGCGCTCCTGAATGGTTCCGCCGTAAAGCATTTCTACCAACAGGTTGTCGGCAATGCCTTTAGAAATCTGAGACATGAGTTCAATTTCGTTTCCGGTGGCGTACACATGTACATCGTTGTTTTTTACATAGGTGACGCCTCCACTGCTGCCCTCGTTATTGAAGCGCTGTTGAGCATAGGTTTCGTTTAAACTGGCTACCGATTTATGAATGTAAATATTAATTCGACCACCCAGACGATATCCGATTTTTTCTTCAATTTGAGTTAGTTTTTCAATAGAAGCCGGAAGGATCGACCTCATCATATCCAACGAACTGTCTTCCATGAACATGTTGAAATGATCCGATTCCAAAAGCCACCATGAACGGGTTTGGTTGTTCTGGCGTTGAAAATCGTACGATTGCGCTTGTACCTTACCCAGGTAAAGACCAATAAAACAAAGAATTATGGGAAATAAGCGCATTTACTCAAAGTAACGGAAAAATATGGAAACTGTTTTGTTAGACCCTGTTGAAAATTGGTAAAAGACTAAGGGAACAATACATTTGTGGCATGAACATGGGAAACAATAGAGGAAACGATTATTACATCGAATTAGAAGACAAATATGGGGCGCATAATTATCACCCGCTTCCGGTTGTATTGGAAAAAGGGGAAGGCGTGTTCGTATGGGATGTAGAAGGTAAGAAGTATTACGACTTCCTTTCTGCGTATAGTGCTGTAAACCAGGGACATTGTCACCCTAGACTGATTCAGGTCTTAAAAGATCAGGGCGAAAAATTAACGTTAACGAGCAGAGCTTTTTACAACAACGTTCTTGGAGAATACGAGAAATTTGTGACCAACTACTTTGGTTATGACAAGGTGTTGCCCATGAATACGGGAGTAGAAGCCGTTGAGACGGCATTGAAGCTTTGCAGAAAATGGGCGTACCAGGTGAAAGGTCTGCCCGAAAACCAGGCAAAAATCATCGTAGTAAAAGACAATTTTCACGGAAGAACGTTGAGTGTGATTTCATTCTCGGATGATCCGGATAGTTATGGAGGGTATGGACCTTTCTTACCCGGGTTTGAGATGGTTCCATACAACGATATGGATTCCATGAAAAAGGCCATTGCGCAGCCAAATGTGGCTGGGGTTATGGTTGAACCAATTCAAGGTGAAGCCGGGGTTATTGTGCCTCAGGATGGATACCTAAAGATGATACGGGAAACCTGTACCGAAAACAATGTACTGTTTATTGCAGACGAAGTTCAAACGGGTATTGCCCGAACCGGTCGTATGTTGGCATGTGATCATGAAGACGTGACTCCGGATATTCTGATATTGGGTAAAGCGTTATCCGGTGGTGTATTGCCTGTATCAGCTGTGCTTGCAAACGATGAAATTATGCTCTGCATAAAACCAGGTCAACATGGGTCTACCTATGGTGGAAATCCACTTTCATGTGCCGTTGCTATGGAAGCGTTGAACGTTGTTAAGGATGAAAAACTGGTAGACAATGCGGAAAACATGGGACAGATTTTTAGAGAACGCATGCGAAATATCGATTCACCATTGATTACAGATGTACGCGGTAAAGGACTGTTAAATGCTATTGATATTAAGCCTTTTGGTGATGGTAAAACGGCCTATGACGTTTGTTTGAAGTTACGAGACAATGGTTTATTGGCAAAGCAAACACATACGCATACCATTCGTTTCGCTCCACCACTGGTTATTAACGAAGAACAAATCAATGCGTGTGCAGACATTATCGAATCAACGATTTTGGCACTCGAAGCGTGATAACTAAACCAAACTAACCGTACTATGGAAATAACTCTTCTTCTGGTTGCCATATTCATTTACATTACGTGGATGGCCAAAGAATATCGCATGCGCCATGCCGATTATGTTCCGGGAATCGATGACTGGATCAATCACTACCTGGTCGATTTAACCTATTATCAGGATTTATCGGAACCGGGGAAAACCAGATTCAGGCAGCGCACCCGAATTATTTACAACAAGAAAAACTTTAAGGGAATTCATGGGTTGAAGGTGACAAAAGAGATGAAGGTTCGGTTATCTGCGAGTATAACTCAGCTTACCTATGGATATTCCGAATTTGAAATTCCCCATTTTGACGAGATTTGGATCTTCCCAAAGGTGTTTTATCATCCGGTTCACAAAGCCAATATGAAAGGTTTTACCGCACCAAATGGAACCATTGCCGTGTCGTGGCCCGACTATTTGCATGGGTATCAGGTGGAGGACGACAATTACAATTTAGGCCTTCACGAACTTGCGCATGCGTTGCATGTAAATAATTCGCATTCGGTTGATAATAAGTATTTTAGAAGACACTTTAAGATTTGGTCAGAGCGAAGTCTAACCGATTTTTACGATTTGAGAAGTGGCCACAATTCCTTCTTGCGGAAATACGGGGGCAACAACTTTCACGAGTTCTTTGCGGTTTGTGTAGAACACTTTTTTGAATCACCGAAAGCATTTTACAAGCGGATGCCCAATTTGTATATCCGCACATGCATACTGCTTGCTCAAAATCCCTTAAACACGGCAGGCGATTTCGCATTTGAACCGGAAGACATTACCACGATGGACAGAAATATAACCCAGTAAGATGATAGTTCGAAAGGGCAGGGAAGAAGACGCTACAGTAGTATTGGAACTTATTCGTGAATTGGCTGTTTACGAGAAAGAACCCGAAGCGGTTATTGTGACCGAAGACCAGTTACGCGAAGATGGATTTGGAGCCGATCCGCTGTATGGACTATTTGTTGCAGAGGTAGACTCTAAGGTGGTTGGCATATCGCTGTATTATTATCGTTACAGCACCTGGAAAGGCAAGTGCCTTTATCTTGAAGATCTGATTGTCACCGAAGCGCATCGAGGTAAAGGACTGGGGAAAGCACTGTTCGAAGCAACACTTAACCAGGCCAAGGAAGACAATTGCACCAAAATGAATTGGCAAGTGCTGGATTGGAACACGCCAGCCATTGGTTTCTATACATCGTACAATGCAGAATTGGATGGAGCATGGCTCAATGGATCAATTGAGCTCAGGTAATTACTCCTTAACTACCCGTATAAACTGCCTTTCACCTTCTACAGTAAGTTGCAGGGTATAGATACCCGACGCATCTGGTAGCGCCATTTCAACGTGACGTGCGTTTACATCACCTTGCAATACCCGTTGTCCTGTACTTGTGTAAAGCACATAATTCGTACCCTTAGCCAGAGCGTCTATGTCTATATGTAAAATGGATGAAGTTGGGTTTGGATATACCTTTATTCCATGAAGCGTAGGATCCTGTATTGAACTGCTGTGCACCGAAACGCAGGAAGACGTATCTACACAAAAGCCATCAAAGATTTCTACGGCATAAATTCCACTTTTCTGGTAGGCAAAGGCGCGTTCGGTTGCACCATTGATGGTGTTCATATTATTCTCACAATCAAGCCATTGGAACCGCCCTGAAGTCGCATTTGCGATCAAAAGATCATCCAATAGATACAGGGATGTATCGATGGTAATTACTTCGAGGTCAATGGAAAGGATCGAGTCACAACCATACTGATTTACCAGTGTGTCACTATATACTCCGCTCGTTGTTAGTATTCTTCCGTCCGATGTTTCAAACGGTCCACAGGAGGACTCCTTAATGACCGTTTTGTTTGCGGTTTGGATGCTCAACACAATGTCAATTATTGAATCACAACCGGTTGAGTTGACGAGTGTGTCGGAGTAACTGCCAGAGGTTGTCCAGAAATAGCGTCCGCTAGGCGATCGGAACCCATCACACACTACCGGTGATATTGTACTTTTAGTTTGTTGACCAAGTGTGAGATCAAACGTAATTACCGAATCACACCCTGTTGTATTGGGGATGGTATCCATATAAAGTCCGGTGCTTGTCCAGGTGTATTTACCGCTAGGTGAAGTATACCAACCACAGGTTGAAATGTTTATGAAGTTGGTCGTTTCAGGGTAAATTTTCACATGTGCTTCGATAACCGAATCGCAGGCGAATTGATTGGTTAATGTGTCGTAATATGTACCGCTTGATGTCCAGATATACCGCCCGCTTGGCGATAGAACTCCGGAACATGAACCATACTGTTCAATGGTTAGTGGCGATTGGGTTATGGAAAGGTTGATGATCATTAATGAATCACAGCCCACTGAATTGGTTAGGGTATCGTGGTAAATTCCGGATGAAGTCCAGGTGTATTTACCACTGGGTGAAGTATATGAGATACATTCCTTCACACCAATAACGGCAAAGGATGACGCCTGAGCCGTCAGGTGGATCGTTAGTATCGAGTCACAACCAAACTGATTGATTAGGGTGTCTGAATATGTGCCTGAAGTCGACCAGGTGTAACGACCACTGGGTGCGTTGTAAGGTCCGCAGGTACTCGGGAAAATGCTTACATGAGAACTGGGGTTCACCGTAAGATTTATCGTGATAATCGAGTCACAACCGTTCGCTGCGTCAATGGTATCCAGGTAAGTCCCACTTGTTGTCCACCACCGTTTTTTGGATGGTGACAACATAGAATCGCAGACTATTTCGGACCAGGTACTGTCTTTAACCGGCAATACGGTAAGGTGAAACGTATAACTGGTGTCGCATCCTACCTTAGTTGTGATGGTGTCGTAAAAAATACCCGAGGTGTCCCAAACATATTTCCCACTGGGCGATGTAAGAAAGCCACATACGGTGTCTGTAATTGAGGTGTCGACATCATAGGTTACGGTCAGATCAATCGTAATTACAGAATCGCAACCGTACTGATTGTCTCCGGATAATATGTCCGTATATATGCCTGACTTTGTCCAGGTATGATTCCCACTGGGCGATGTGTAGGATTTGCAGGTGGCCACCGTAAGTGAGTCATACGTAAGACTATCACAGGATTCGGTTTTCATAATAAACCTCATGGTTCCTGCGTTCGCTACAACATGTGTATCCGACGTCATATCAAAATCCACTGTACGGGTAAACTGCCCTACGATAAACAAATGACCTGAATCACTTACATGGATATCATGGGGGGTTACAACGCCGCTGGAATGAACTGTTCCTGTGGAATGCACACTTTGAAAATCGTGGTCAGAATCCAACTTGAGGTGGAACATGTTAAATGAGGTAGAAATTAACTTTGAGCTATCTGGTCCGGGATCGAAATCGATGGTATCCTTAAATCGTCCAACCACATTTAAAAGACCATCGGCACCATAAGTAATACTGCTAACCAATTGACTGTTTGTCCCGGACCCGAATGGGACAGCCCATTGATAAAGTCCAGTGCTATCGTACTTAGCAACAAAAACATCATTACCTCTTCGCGCATTCAGGTCTCTTGCAATCTTCGTAGAAGGGTCAAAATCATTGATTCCCTGAAAGCTTCCAACTACGTACATATTGCTTTTGGTGTCGTGTGTTACATCGGCGATAAAAGGTCGCCCTGTACCCCTGGCAATGTTGAGTGCATTTACATAGTTACCCGTAGAGTCCAGAATCCAAAGAAATCCATCCTCCGTATTGATGAATGACGAAAGGTTAACAGTAGAGGTGTCCGGATCGAAATCAACGGTTGAGGTAAAATCACCAACAATTGCAATGTTACCATTGTCGAGTAGCGTTAAGGCCTCGGGTTCGCAATCGGCACTTCGTGCACCTGCAGAAACCGCCCATTTGAAATCACCATTCTTATCCAGTTTCGATACGAAAACATCGCGGTTGGTGAACGGATTAAGTAATTCGAACGTATCTGCTCCCGGGTCGAAATCCGTATTGTTATAGAAGTATCCAGTAGTATAAATGTTACCGGCATCGTCGAGTTTCATGTCGCGAATGCCCACAAGGCCACCATTTCCGAAATCTCGGGCCCATATGAACTTTCCATTTCGATCTAGTTTCAATACGTATCCATTCTGGTTACCTGAAACGGTTAAGTTATGCGTGCCTGGCCCAGGATCAAAATCCATTGTGCCACTAAAATGGCCTGTTAAAAAGATGTTCGAAGAGTCGTCGATCCAGATATCCGTGCCTTCATCATACCTCGGACCGCTCAATGTGATTGACCAGATGTAGTTACCTGAAGGGTCAAACTTCGTTAAGAACGGGTCGTCTTTATGCGAGTTAGACACCTTGAAATCGGTACCCAACGTACTCGGGTCCATATCCGTTGTGCTGCGGAAGTAACCCACAACGTACACATAACCAGAGTCATCGGTAGAGACCGCTTTTACTTCCTGAATTGCGTAGGGGATTACCCATTTTAACTGCTGGGAATAGGATATTGAAGCAAACAGGCTAAACAGAATTAAGGGAATGATGCGACGGTTCAAGGTTGATCGTATTTTTGTACGTGCAATTTACTCAAAAATCAAGTCAGTCTTTTTATTTGCACCGATAAGAAAACGTTATGACACCTAAAGATAAGCAACCGGTAATCATTACGCAGCGAACGTACATGCGCGAGTTTCTACTCGATGATGCGCCATTCTTTCTACGTTTGAATAGTGACTTTGAGGTCATGAAGTATACCGGTGAAGGGGCTTTCGAGAATCTGGAGGCTGCTGAGAACCTGGTGAAAAACTATGATCATTATTCAAAATACGGATATGGTAGGTGGACTGTACTCTTAAAGGATACGGATGAACCCATTGGTTGGTGTGGGCTGAAAAACCATCCCGAAGAAGGTTATATCGATCTTGGGTATCGGTTTGAACGGAAACACTGGGGGCAGGGGTATGGTACCGAAACTGCTCAGGCTTGTGTAGATTACGGCTTTAACCAATTGGGAATGACCGAGATTGTTGGACGCGTGGCACGCGAAAACATCGGATCTGTGCGTGTGTTGGAAAAGGTA
>DIYD01000039.1 GCA_002428905.1 Bacteroidetes bacterium UBA6063
AGATAAAATTCGAATAGATTTTGTTTTGGACAACAATGCTGTGGCCGACAAAGAATCGAAAACGTGTTACCTGCAGATCATCACTCCTGAAAAATCCACTTTACATGATGCCAAACGTGGTTCAGGAACGTTCGTGTTCAATGGCGAGAAATCGCTGTACACGGCTAAACAGGATTTTGTGTTTAGTAACTCAAACGAGTCGTTGACATTCTATTGGGACAAGACGTCGGCAATGACCAAAGGAACCTATAGTGCCAATGTCTACTGCGAGGGTGTTTTAATCGGCACTACGAGCTTCGAATTAAAGTAAGGTGCAAAAAACAGTCTGGATAACGGGTGCAAACTCGGGCATTGGGGAGGCACTCGCTTATGCATTTGCCCGTAAAGGCTACAATCTTGTTCTATCTGCGCGTCGTAAAGAAGTGCTGGAAGAAGTAGCACAAAAGTGCGACTCCGCAGCGCAATCGATCGAAATTGTCCCACTTGACTTAACGAACATCGATTCGTTTTCGGGAATCGTTGCCGACGTAAAATCCAAAGTTAGTCGCGTTGACATATTGATTAACAATGGTGGAATTAGTCAACGCAGCGCAATCATCGAAACGCCATTAGAAGTAGATCGCAAGATATTTGAAGTCAACTACTTTGGCACTATTGCTTTCACAAAGGCCGTTTTACCATGGATGGTAGAAACGGGCGGTGGTAACATTACGGCCATAAGCAGTATTTCAGGCAAGTTTGGATTCCATCTACGTGCGTCCTACTCGGCTACCAAACATGCGCTTTTCGGATTTTACGAAACACTTGGCTTAGAACATATCAAAGACAATATCTTTACGACAATCGTTTGCCCTGGTCGCATTCAGACGAATATTTCAAAAAATGCCTTAGACCAAAGTGGCAAACCTACCAATGAAATGGACGCCGGTCTTCAAAGCGGTATGCCGGTTGATGAATGTGCTCGAAAAATTGTTCGGGGAATTGAAAAAAATAAACGGGAGTTATGGGTAGGCCGTAAAGAGTTACTGTTGGTGTATATCCACAAATACCTTCCCCGCCTCTTCTGGAAAATCGCGCCGAACATCGACCCCAAATAGGCGTAAAATCATCCCATTTTCGAAACGCTTATATTCGCGGAAATTTGCGAAATATGATAAGTGGAATTCAACAAATGGGTATTGGTATACCTAACGTTCATGAAGCCTGGACCTGGTACAGAAAACACCTGGGTATGGACGTACCAATTTTCGAAGAAGCGGCTACTGCAGGTTTAATGCTCCCCTACACCGGAGGGCAACCACAAGACCGTCACGCCATTCTGGCGTTGAGCATGCAAGGTGGCGGTGGATTTGAAATTTGGCAGTATACCAGCCGCACTCCACAAGCACCTGAATTTGCACCGGAACTGGGAGATTTAGGATTGAATATCTGCAAGATGAAATGTGGCAATGTTGATGCAGCATTTGATTATCTAAAGAGCACGGGTGTAACGATTTCCGATCGGGTACAAAAAGACCCTAATGGCAAAAAGCACTTCTTTGTCAAAGACCCTTACGGCAATGTATTTCAGCTGGTAGAATTCACTCATTTCTTCAAATCAACAAAAGCACTAAGCGGTGGTGTTTCTGGAGCGACCATTGGCGTGACCGATATTGATAAAGCCCGAAAACTGTACAGTGATGTACTGGGATACGACACTGTGGTGTTCGATGAGACTGGCACTTTTGATGACTTGTCAGGTGTACGTAAAGATGGAGAAACGTACCGTCGGGTGTTATTGAAGCACAGCAGACCGCGACAAGGCGCATTCAGTCCGCTCTTGGGCCCAACCGAGATCGAACTGGTACAAAAGACATCGTCAGTAGGGCGTAAAATATACGATGGACGTTATTGGGGTGATTTAGGATTTATCCATCTTTGCTTTGATGTGACTGATATGGCTCAGCTCAAACAAAAATGTGCTGAAGCTGGTTTTGAGTTTACTGTAGATAGCGCCAATTCTTTCGATATGGGTGAAGCCGCAGGGCATTTTACTTACATCGAAGATCCTGACGGAACGCTTATTGAGTTTGTAGAAACACATAAGATTCCGATCATGAAAAAGATTGGCTGGTATCTGAATTTGCAAAAGAGAGACCCGAATAAGCCTTTACCGGAATGGATGTTAAGGGCGCTTGGTCTAAACAGAAAGAAAGATTAATAGTTACTCTAAATTAGATGTTAAGATTTAACAAAACACTGGCGTACAGTGTAGTTGCCTTAATGATCGTGGGATCATTGGCAATTTCGATGCAAGACCAAACCAGAGAAGAACATGAAGGACCTGGATACTGGAAACAGTTTATCCAGATGAAACAAAACGAAAATGGCGAGATTCCTCGCGGGCTTTGGAGACAGTGGGAACGAGAGACTCCAAGAATGCATGGCAAGGAAACCTTCTTCGAAGAAGTAAAGGAACTTGGACCAACGAATATCGGTGGTCGCATTCCTGGCTTTATCATCGACCAGGAAGACTCTAAGCACCTAATTGCCGGAGCTGCAACTGGAGGTGTGTGGAACAGTTACGACCAGGGGGTATCGTGGGAAGTTGCGAATGACTTCGGCTCATCTCTTGCCGTTGCCGCAATCACTCAGAACCCTTTCAATCCAGATGAGATTTACTACTGCACAGGCGCAAGACCCAAGCAATCGGGTAGTACCCAGTACTCGGGAGATGGTTTGTTCTATTCAACAGACCGTGGAAAGACATTCCAATACATGGATTCGTCTTATATACCAGCCTTTGACAACTCATGGGACATAGTATATTCCAGAACCGATAGCAATACCTTCTACATTGGTACGCTTTCGCATGGATTGTATCGTACGCAAGACAAGGGGATGACGTTTGAACAAATCCACAACACATTTGGAAGCGACGTATATGATATTGAAGTTATGCCCGATGGGAAAGTCTACTTCGCGGTATATTCTAAAGGTATATACTGGTTTGATGAAGTAGACACTCCGGTGGTTCAAAAGTTCAACATCAATACTGGTGCATTCCGTCGTTGTGAGGTTGAAGTATCTCAGAGCAACCCCGATATTATTTATGCTGCTTTTGCTTCTACATTGAGTACAACCATTAACGGTGTATGGAAAACCACGGATGGCGGTGATAACTGGGATAAGTTACCAGACCCGACGCTTCGAAACAGAAATTTCGATCAGAACTGGTTTAATTTTTCACTCGGCGTGCATCCCGACGACCCGAACTTCGTAATTATTGCGGGTGTTTATGCGTCGTTCAGTACAGACGGTGGAAACAACTGGAGGCTATTGCGAGATGGTCACGTAGATTATCACAAATTCACATTCTTGAAGGGGTCAAACACCTTCTACGCGTTAAATGACGGTGGCGTTTATCGATATAGTAAGCTTACGGCAAACAGTATTGTAACCGATCGAAATAATTTGCTTAATGCTACACAGGTATATGCGGGTTCGTATTACCCTACTGGAGATAACGTTTTAATTGGAAATCAAGACAACAACACCTTAAAGAATATTAACAACAGCCCTCAATTTAGCGTTCAACTTGGCGGTGATGGTGCGTTCACGGGTATTGACCTAACCGGTGAATATCAATACGCTTCCTCTCAGTTTGGTAACCTAAGAAGATGGAATGGTTCCCGATGGGTAAGCATCTATAGTTCTTTACGATCTGTTCTTGGATCGAACGACTTCTGGTTCATCAACCCTTTTGAGATCAACATGGCCGATGGTGAACAGATTTATTTCCCAACCAAGAATTACATCGGGCGAAGTACAAACTACGGTACGAGCTGGCAGCGTATCACCAATCAGATCCCTGGAAGTGTTTACGCTGTGGGACTGACCAATGAAGACAATCCGGATCTGTATTTCGGTGGGCAAAGTGGCATTCTCTATCGTATCGATGATGCTAAAACCGCGACTGCGGGTAACTCGTTCAAAATGTTTACGTTGGCTCCTGCCCAGGCACGAGGTGGTTTCATCAGCTGTATTAAAGTTGATCCTACTGAGCCTTCTACCATCTATACGGCATATTCGAATATCAGCACACAACCACGTTTGTGGAAGATTGAAGCTGCAGACACAGACGAACCTAAATGGACCGCGATCACTGGCAACCTGCCGAGCAATTTACCGGTGAACTGGGTTGAGGTTGATCCAAAGAATTCCGACAACCTGATGATCGCTACCGATCACGGTGTATATGTATCTGCTACAGGTGGCCGTTTCTGGCACAAGGAGACCACGATTCCGAATGTTTACACTTCCATGCTGCGCATTCGAGAAACCGATCGTAAGCTTTTTGTTTTCACGTTCGGTAGAGGTGTGTGGATTGCACAGATGAAGGATGAGATTATCGCTTCTACAGAGGAAGTGGTTACAACGGAGGTTAAGGTTTATCCAAACCCTACGGTTGATTACATCAATCTCTCAAAAGCGGCAAACAATGCCGTTCATGTTTACACATTAGGAGGTCAGAAAACTGAATTATCTGCTATTGGTGGAAAAGTAGATGTATCGCATCTTGCCAACGGCACATACTTTGTTGAATATGTAAACGCAGAAGGCGTGACTTCAACAGGTAAGTTTATAAAGTATTAATCCGATTTGGGGAGGAAGGGTATTACTCTTCTTCCTCAATTATTTCTTCTACCTGGGTCAGATAGTCTTTAAGTTGAGAAATCATCGGAACATTCATTAGATCAGCATCCAATTCATTCGCTGCTATCACCGAAACCCAGTCCAACCTATAAATCGCATCGTATACGGTGTACAAATTGTATTCGGCTATCGCTAGTGGGAGAACACGGTTATTGTCCATTTCCAGGTGTCCTGACAGGAAGTCGAATCGTGAACCTACGCGTACATTCTGTTCTGTAAACAATAACAAGAAATTCGTTGGAAGGCGATCTGTGTACGATTCTAACACGTTGTGATTACTCTCTGGAACCATGTTTACGAAAGCCTCCAGTTTGGCATTCTCGTTCATTTGTTGTGCGAATCGAACGGCAATAGGTCCCATCTCACGATCTGCAAGAATCACAAACTTCTGTTTAACGTTTGAAGCGAAGAACGAATAGATTCGTTCAGCCGAACGCATTTGGTCCTCTTGATTATCGATAAGTGACTGCCGTATTTTTTTGATTTCGTCGTGTAAAGAAATACCGAAGAAGTCCCCTACAATCAACAACAGGTAAGACAAGCCCATACCAATGGTTTGACGCGGTTGAAAACCCGTTTTTAGGTTATATACCTTAAATCCATCGGCATCTGCCAATTCCTGTACCTTTCCTCCTGAAGTGAGCACAACAACCTTACAGCCTTTTTCCTTTGCCTCAGCATACAAGCTAAGTGTCTCTTCTGTATTTCCAGAATACGAATTCAAGATCACAAACGACTGTTCATTGGCATAAGCCGGAAGATGATAATCGTTTACCACTTCGATTGGTTTATTCACTTTATCGAAAAACCAGTTTTTAACGATCAAAGCACCAATTCCTGAACCGCCTAAACCTCCCATTATCACGTTTGAAAATTGATCGCTGCGTAAGCCGTGATCCGAGTAATGGTCGAAAACATGGTCGATTTGGGTATGAAATTCTTTGAGTGAACTTTCGTGGGTTATCATATGTTATAAAGTAAATTCGCGACGAATTTAACAATTTGGGGTTAACCCAATGCGAAATAATTGATGAATCAGGAAGAACGTAAGCAATATGTGCGGTTTCGGTTCGTAGCTGACAAGGGACAATCACCGGTTCGTATAGATCGTTTTCTGGTTGATCGTATTGAAAATGCCTCCCGGAACAAGATCCAACAGGCCATAGATCAAGGCAAGGTTTGGGTAAATAATCGCTACATCAAGTCAAATTACAAGGTTCGACCAAGTGACGAAATTGAAGTGCTTTCCTTCGAAGAACCAAAGATATACGAGGTTATCCCTGAAGACATTGCGCTCGATATCGTTTATGAAGACGACCAGGTATTGATTATCAATAAACCTGCGGGAATGATTGTACACCCGGGCGTTGGCAACTACTCAGGTACATTGAGTAACGCACTGGCCTACTATTTGGGTAATGAAATACACAAGGGCGATCGGCACCCGTATCTTGTGCATCGCATAGACAAGAATACCAGTGGACTATTGCTGGTTGCAAAAGACGAAGATTCTACCCGTTTCTTAAGCGAACAATTCAAAGCGCACACGATTACAAGAAAGTACAATGCTCTGGTATGGGGCAGGCCTACAGAGGATACCGGAACCATAGAAACCAATATTACACGAAGCAATCAAAACAGGAAGGTATTCACGGTTACGCACGAAGAGGAAGTGGGTAAACACGCAATTACACATTATAGGGTTATTGAAGACTTTACGTATGTCTCTTTGGTTGAATGTAAATTGGAGACAGGCCGAACACACCAGATTCGCGTACACATGAAGCACCTGGGTCATCCACTTTTCTCGGATGAGATGTATGGCGGTGACCGCATTTTAAAGGGTGTTGTGTTTAGCAAGTACAAACAATTCGTGGAGAACTGTTTTAAGATGATGCCAAGACAGGCACTGCATGCTAAAACCCTTGGTTTTATTCACCCCAAAACAAAGGAAGAAATGTTCTTCGACAGCGAACTACCCAATGATTTTACACAGGTATTGAACCGGTGGCGGTCGATCAACAAGGCATACGATTTCAGTAAAGAAGATTAAGCCATAAAAAAAAGGGATTCTTCTTGATCCCTTCTTTTCTTTTCCAAACTGCTAGTATTTTAAGCTAAATATCATCATAAAACACATGTTTTGGATTTAAAGTAGTAGTAGTCGCATTATCCTAATGATAATTATGGAATAGGCGCAGTTTGTGTTAAAAACATGTGCTTCATAAATACGGTAGCAATCACTGCTATGGCGCATTTAACAATTCAAATATAGACTCTTTTGTCTATATATGGGAATTTTGACAAATAATAATGTTATTTAGAATGATTATTGACAAGTAGGCCGATTTCCCTAAGG
>DIYD01000282.1:0-869 GCA_002428905.1 Bacteroidetes bacterium UBA6063
GGGTTTACTCCGCGCGGTATGCTGGTGAAGAAAAGAACAATGAAGCAAATATGAAACGCTTGCTGGAACGCCTGAAGAATCATACCAATCGTTCTGCTCAGTTCAGAACCGTCATTGCCTTATACTGGAATAATTCCTATCATCAATTTGAAGGCATTGTAAAAGGCCAGATTATCAAAGAAAAAATGGGTGATAAGGGCTTTGGTTATGATCCGCTGTTTATACCTGAAGGTTATACCACCACTTTTGCTCAAATGTCTTCTGAAGAAAAGAATGCCATTAGCCACCGCGGAAGAGCAATTGCTAAGATGGTGGAATTCCTTTCTACTGTTTAATTGTTTTTCAATGCATCTTCATTGATCATAACAATCGTAAAAGCTCCATATCCTACGGTTTTTTCTTCCCCCAACACTGAAACTACGGTTTCAGAAAACAGATAGTGATTCTTTCTTTTTACAGTATTATTTACCAGGAAATCTCCTATACCGTTTCCGATAGCACCGCCTATCCCCTCCTGGTTTTTAATATTAAGCATCTGCTTTTTTACTGCCGCTCGGTGTTTCGATTCATCGGGATTCGTAATAACAGCTAAGGCCGCAAATATGATAATGCCTATGAATAGTTTTTTCATACTGCTAAGGTAATGCAGATCTATTGTTGTTGTGATTTTTAGACGTAAAGAAGTATCTACAAAGAGCGTCTTTCGGTCTTAATTCCTGCACTTCTTTAACTCATGGAACTTCCTCATGTTGTTTGATGATCCCATGCTAAGGTTTAGACAAAACAGTGCTTATAATTCGTGCACATATTGAACTGTTTTTGTCGGGTGAGCGGGATTTGAACCCGCGATCTCTCGCCCCCCAGACGAG
>DIYD01000282.1:943-11730 GCA_002428905.1 Bacteroidetes bacterium UBA6063
CGATCTCTCGCCCCCCAGACGAGCACTTTAACCGGACTAAGCTACCACCCGTTACCTTTTATCCTAACGATTTAAACTGCTCCAGGAAGCGTATATCGTTCTCAAATAAGGTTCTTATATCCTTTATGCCATACTGGAACATGGCAATACGTTCTACCCCCATACCGAAGGCAAAACCACTGTATTTCTCCGTATCAATTCCACAGTTCTTAAGCACATTCACATCTACCATGCCACAACCAAGTATTTCTAGCCATCCTGTACCCTTGGTAAGTCTGTAATCCTCTTCTGTTGCTGTTCCCAAATAAATATCCATTTCAGCACTTGGCTCAGTAAATGGAAAATAACTCGGTCGGAATCTTACCTTGGTTTTCTCACCAAAAAATTGCTGCACAAAAAGAAACAACGTCTGTTTCAAGTCTGCAAAAGAAACGCCTTCATCAATATATAACCCTTCGATTTGATGGAAGAAACTGTTTGATCGTGCACTTATTGCTTCATTTCTATACACCCTTCCCGGGGATATGGTGCGGATAGGAGGATCTTCATTCTCCATTACCCTTACCTGAACCGAAGAAGTATGTGTTCGTAGTGAGATGTCTTTATCTATGAAAAAAGTATCCTGCATATCTCTTGCAGGATGGTTTTCTGGGAAGTTTAACGCACTGAAATTATGCCAGTCATCTTCAATCTCTGGTCCTTCAGAAATAGAAAAACCCATCTGCTTGAAGATATCGATCATATTATTTTGAACGATGGATAAGGGATGTCTGCTTCCTTGTGAAACGTTAACACCAGGCAGTGTTTTATCATACTTCACTTCCTCCCCCACACTTTCCTCAACTACCTCTTTTCTCTCATCGAACTTACCTTGAGCTGATTGCTTCAATTGATTTAACAATTGACCAACCTCTCTCTTTTCCTCGTTTGGTATTTCCTTAAACGCATTGAACAATTCTGTGAGCTCACCTTTCTTGGTAAGAAATTTTAAACGAAACTCTTCCAACTCTTTCGCTGTTTCGATTTGAATGTCTTCAATTCGTTGTTTCGTTTCCTGAATAAGCTCTTTTATGTTCATCGAGGCAAAAATACTTCAGTTTTAAAAATTGATTGGCTTTAAATCTGTTTTAGACAGAAGTAAAAAAATATAATTTTAAAAAGATTCTTATTTCTTTATTAAGTGCTGTGGATTCGTGGATAAGTGATTTACATTTCCTTGACATTTATATAAACCACAAATAATTCACATTTCAATTTTCTTTGGAAACCAAGGATAATGCAAGGGCTCTTTTCATTATTGTGGAAATAACTACCTGTTTAAACAATTAAGTGTTAATATCTCTTTTACACAAGCAAGCAAAAGTGTAGTGGGAAAACTCAATTAAAAATAGGCCGTTGTACACATGGAACATGAAAGCTTTCTTAGCCGAAAGGCTTATTAACAGAAATACTGCTAAATATTAACATTTTTAAAAATTTATAAGTTGTTGATATTCAACTGATTATTTTATTATAATGGAAATATCTTTGGTTTTCCATTTTGGTCGTACTTCTATGGTGGATTTTAGTCGCCAAATTGGTTCATTTTGAATATTTTTTAGATAATCAGAGCCAGACCATATCAAATCGGCATTCTTATCTTCAAAAATATACGCGTTGTATTTGCCAGGTTTAAGGTATTTGTATGTTATAACAGTATCTGAGGAAATAGTATGTGACTGAATAATGGATGATTTTCCTTCTTTAACCAAATGAAGAACAAATGTGTTGGGTGATTCTGAAGAATCCTTGAATTTAACGGACAGATCAATTTCTCCTGTTTTTGAGCTTTCAATTATTGAGAAGTGAAGACAATCTAAGTGGTTGTTCAAACCATTTTCATAGGTTATGGCCTTTTCTTTCAACTCAAGTATATAAGGATGTCCTTCTTTAAATGCCCCAAAAACATCCAGGTTAAACGCATCATTTTTTATGATGGTGTCAATGGATACCTGTGTGCTATCAAACATATCTGTTAGTATAAAGGCAGAAGATTTGGTTTTAAGAAGGGGATAAGAAGTGGCCAGTATAAGGGGTTTATTAGGCACAAGGTCGTGTTGTTTGGGATGAATATGTGTTGTATGTGATTTAAGATTGGAATCTACCTGAGTAGTCAGTACTCTATTGAATGTATCTAGACTCACGTTGAATGTTATACTATCCACCATGGTACTAGAACTAAAGAGATAAATACTATCTCTTGCAGTATTTAAACGATACAGTACGTTTTGATTCTTATACATGCTTTGAGGACTGGTTATGGCTGGTATAATATTCTCCTTTAACGGTTGATTGAGATGTATGGCGAAAACGTTTTTATACTTCTGTTTTAGAGAATTAATAATTAATGGTTTAGGACTGATAAATTTTGAAAGGTAAATCTCGTGGTTAGAGCTATTGGCAGAAATGGACTGTTGTTTGAACCCAACACGTTCATCCAGGTCTAATTTGTTGTTATTATTATCATCTTTAATAGCGTAGAGATAGAAGTTGGTATCACTAATATGAGAGAATTTGAACCTGCCAGATTTGTCTGTTACACTAATGTAATAAGGTGTTTCTTTAAGCAGTTGACTATCCTTATCTTGAAGGTATAATAGTACTTTACAGTCTTCAATGGGCGAGTTGTCGAAGGCATCTTTAACAAAACCACTTATGATAGAAGTATCCAATTGACTTCCGGTTGAGAAGACCAAACGCAGATCTTTGGTTTTATTATTTTCCGTTAAATCAGCAATGGAATTGCCAAAATAAAACTGGTATGTCGTATTGGTTTTTAATGTATCTGTGAGCTTTAAGGTTAGATTTTTCCCCTTTATAACCGGTTTTAAAGGATAGGTTAATGGAGGAGAGATAATAAGATTGGTATTCAAATTATTTAAGGAAAAATACTCATCGAAGGTGAGATTAATAGTTTGGGTATTGACATTTAATGCGGCGCTATCCGGGTTACTGGTAACTAACTTTGGTGGTGTGGTGTCTTTATCTCCACCTGGTGGAACATCCACCGTCGCACAAGAAATTAAAAGCAGTAAAACAGAGAAAAGGCTCAGGTTTTTCATCGCCCAAAGTAAACCAATAAAACAGATATATCAGAAGGACTTACTCCACTAATACGTGATGCTTGTCCAATTGTTTTTGGCCGAATACTTGAGAGCTTTTCAACGGCTTCAGAAGATAGAGAAGACAACTTACTGTAATCAAAATCTGGTTTAATAATAAGGTGTTCAAAACGGTTGAGTTTATCTGCCATTTCTTTTTCCTTTTCTATATAGCCATGATATTTTATCAATATTTCAGCCTGTTCTTTCACTTCATTGGAGTAGGAGCTAAGTGTATTGGCACACGTAGGAAGCACATCGAAGTCTGTTGTATGAAGCTGAGGGCGACTAAGCAGCTTCTTAAACTTATGTTTTTGATCCACCGAGGAAGTACCTTTTGATTCTAGAACTGGGTTTATTTCATTCGGGGGTATACTTGTGTTTTCGATATACTTTAATAAGCGTTCAAGATCTTCTTTTTTAGAAAGGTAGGACTGGTATCTATCTTCGGTTACAAGACCAATGTCGTACCCTTTTTGAGTAAGACGACTATCCGCATTATCCTGGCGAAGTAAAATGCGATACTCGGCGCGTGAAGTGAACATACGATAAGGTTCTTGCGTACCCTTATTTATTAAATCGTCGATGAGAACTCCTATGTATGCTTCTGCACGAGACAGAATAAACTCGGGTAGTGCGTTAATTGTCATATGAGCGTTAATTCCTGCCATAAGTCCCTGACAGGCAGCTTCTTCGTAACCAGTGGTTCCATTAATTTGTCCGGCAAAGAACAGGTTTTTAACGCGTTTGGTTTCCAGGTTTAGGTTTAATTGGGTAGGAGGGAAGAAGTCGTATTCAATGGCATAACCAGGACGGAATATTTTGGCGTTTTCAAAACCGGGGATTTGTTGTAACGCTTCTATTTGAATGTCTGCAGGTAGGGAAGTTGAAAAACCATTTACATAGATTTCAACGGTATCCCAACCTTCGGGTTCGACAAAGATTTGGTGTCGATCGCGTTCTGCAAATCGGTTGATTTTGTCTTCTATACTTGGACAATACCGAGGACCAAGACTTTTTATCGTTCCATTGAACATAGGACTATCGTTAAAGCCTTTCTGCAAGGTTTTATGAACTTCGGGATTTGTATAGGTGATATAGCAACTACGTTGTTTAGTCAACGGTGTGTTGGTGAGGTAGGAGAAGGAAGAAGGGTATTCATCGCCTTTCTGTTCTTCCATTTTGCTATAGTCTAGTGTTCTTCCATCAATTCGTGGAGGGGTACCGGTTTTCATACGGCCAGCTTCGAAGCCGAGGTCAACCAATTGTTCCGTGATTCCAGTGGATGCGCGTTCTGCCATACGGCCACCGCCAAACTGATTGCGACCAATATGGATGAGTCCGTTCATGAATGTCCCACTGGTGAGCACCACGGACTTGGCAGAGAAAGTAAAACCCATAGCCGTTTTTACTCCGGTTACGGTATTGTTGTCTAACAGTAACTCAGACACCATATCCTGGAATAGAGAAATATTCGGGTTTTGTTCAATCACATCCCTCCAGTATTGTGAGAATAGCAAGCGGTCATTTTGAGTACGGGGGCTCCACATAGCAGCACCTTTCGATTTATTCAGCATGCGGAATTGTATGGCGGACTTGTCGGAGATAATTCCACTCATACCACCGAGTGCGTCAATTTCACGAACGATTTGACCTTTGGCGACACCACCCATAGCAGGGTTACATGACATTTTTGCAATGGCCTCCATGTTCATGGTTACTAACAACACATTACTGCCGAGTTGGGCCGCAGCGTGGGCAGCTTCGCACCCTGCGTGTCCGGCACCAACCACGATTACATCATATTTTCCGTGTTCCATAATTAGTGTTCCACGTGGAACTATTTAATCGCCAAATAATGATTTTCCATGTTTCGCATGTGTTGCTTTTCTTCATCCGACGCGTCGTTCAGACCGGTTAAATGCAGAAGACCATGCACCATTACTCGTTTTAATTCGTGTGCAAAGGTAGTATTAAAGTGACTGGAATTTTCTTTGACTCGTTCAAGACTGATATATAATTCCGCTTCCATGGGTTCTTGAGTGTTGTCACGCAGGTCGAAGGTGATTATATCCGTGAAATAGTCGTGATTTAAAGCAGATTTGTTGAGGTCCAGAAGAAATTGATCTGAGCAGAAAACATAGGATATCTCCTTCAAAGCAGAAAACAGTTCGGTAGAACACCTAGTAATCCAGCGATCTATATTCTCAAAGTGTTCCGGTTGATGAACCTCGTGGAAAGTATATGAAATCATTATCGTATAACGCGTACAGTTCCTGATAAACGGTGTTTGTTTCCGTTTAAGTCATACAAAAGTATATCATATAAATAGATACCGAGAGGAATAAACACTTCATTTGATTCTACGGACCATCCTGTCGTTATATCGGTGGTACTAAAGATTTGTTGTCCCCAACGGTTGTATATGTTCATTACGGCATTTTCTGTGTCTAGTGAGTTGCCATAAACGCGAAACGTGTGGTTCTCTGAAAGCGGGTTTAGTGCATTGGGTACATAGAACCGTGGCTCTCTCCTGGCACAAGCCTCATTTGATCGGGAGGTCTTACTGAAGTCGTAAATATTCTGATTTTCAACGGCTTCGACATAAAAGCAAACCTGGGTGGTGTCCGTGTTTCGGTAGGACAATTCAGAGGTGGAAGACAAATTGTTCCACGTGGAACCATCGTAACCGTAAACCAAATACTCGGAAACATTACCATCCCAATTGGCGTAATCGTTCCAGGTTAACACATCTTCTTCAATAGATAAAACAATATTGTTTCCTGTCTGTGAGGTTGAGGTTTCACCATAACAGGGAGCAAAGGTGCGTACCTGATATACACTAATATCGCTTGCAACATCCGTTGAATTATCGACCCATTCATAAAACGCATTTCCAATGCTAAGTTGCTTGTTTCCAACGACCGACCCAGTAGAAGTATTGTACAACACCGCACTATCAGTTAAGCCGAGATTTTCAATATATACTTCGATCGACAATTCCTTGTTTCCAGTATTTGTTACACGTGAGAGGTAATTAACATTGGGCAAAATGGGCTGATTCAGTTTTTCACACAAAACGTTGGAACTTGAACTTATTCCAAAAGCATTACGTGCCCGAACAAAATAACAAGCACTATCACCAAACTGAATATCAGAATCGTCATAGGTTTGGTTTACACCACCAAGCGTCGTAATAGGAGAAAAAGCACCGCCGTTAATTGAGCGGTAAATCTGCTGATTATCAACGGCCCACCCTTCATAAGTTGTCCAACTTAAGCTGTTGGTTTTTGTACATGAATCCAGCTGGAGTGACATAATCATAGGTTTGTGTGCTGCAGATATGGGAGAGAATAGATCGCAGCTATCAAACACAGCTAGTGTATATCTCCCGATTGAACTAAAATTTTGATAATCAACGATAAATGAGGTTTCAACCGTGTCTCCAATTCTACTGTTGGTGTTGTTTTCACGTTTGTATATTCGGTACCCTTTTGTATCCGGTGCTGCATTTGGTCGCCAACCAGCAATGAGCTGTTGTGTTGCTACATCAAAACTGATGGAGTCGAATGGAGAAATGGACGGAGGGTCAGAATCAACCGTAATCGTATTCGACTGTGCCGTATCTGTACCATTGCACTTAAATCGGGTTTCAAAATAGAAAGACCAGGTTGTGCTTATGGAAGGCAACTTAAAACTGATACTATTCGCACCGAACGTGGATTCGGTATACAGGTGCTTATAGTTGGTGCCCGTTTCGGACCCATAAATGTGGTGCTCTACAAACGAGCCACAGGCATCCGAAATAGAAGAATATTCAATAGTTACAATGCTATCGTTGTAATTCAAACAGGCACGAAAAAGCCTTGGTGCACTGGTAAGAGCACCAGCCGTTTGAACACATAACGACAGGAGTAATATGAATAGGGTACGGGTCAGCACGTGAATAAAAACGTTAAACCAATTACAAATGTTGTGAAAATCAGCGAATTCAAGGAGAATGCGGGGTTTTATGATGTTAGTATTACGCATAAAAACGTTCAGGAATGTCGACATATACGTACTTTCATCGACGAATGCGTTGAAAAGACGTAAGAAACAGGCCATGGAACGTATTAATTTTGCACTATGACAAAAGAATTTGAGAATGGGTCAGGGTATGGGAATACCGGGTCCGGCGACAGAAACTACGGAAATGATGGAAAAGGAGGAGTTCGAAAACGAAGAAGAAGAATTGCTAAACCAGATGGAGCCGTTAGAAAAATTACCCAGGAAAGACCCAAGAAAGAAGAACCAGTAGAAATCAGACTGAATAAATACATCAGCAATAGTGGTGTATGCAGTAGAAGAGAGGCGGACGAGATTATATCGGCAGGCCGGGTAGAAGTAAATGGGGAAACCGTAACTACACTGGGGCACAAGGTTCAGAAAGAAGATGAGGTTAAAGTAGACGGTAAGGTCATTTCTCTTACCCAAAAAGTCTACATTCTACTTAACAAACCGAAAGATTACATCACAACGACAAACGACCCTTTGCAACGAAAAACGGTTATGGATTTGATCGAAGATGTTGAAGCTGAACGAGTTTACCCCGTTGGAAGGCTCGACAGAAATACTACGGGTATCCTTGTTTTTACCAATGATGGTGAATTAGCTCAGAAGCTCATGCACCCGAGCGGCAATATCAGTAAAATATATTCCGTTGAATTGTCACAACCGATCGAAGAACGACACTTCTATAAACTTCAAAAAGGGATCAAGTTGTTTGATGGGTTTATGAAACCCGATAAAATTGCACTCATAGACCCAAACGATAAGACGAAGTTAGGTGTTCAAATACATAGCGGACGTAACCGAATCGTGCGTAGAATGTTTGAAGCGCTTGGCTATGAGGTGGTTAAGCTTGATCGGGTGATCTACGCCGACATCGACAAACAAGGGCTGGCACGAGGACAATGGCGAAATTTGACAGAAAAAGAAGTTGCCAAACTTAAGAGAATGACGCGTTTGCGATAATTTTGAACAATTAAGGAGTATAGAAGTATGAAGAAGAATGTTGGATTTATAGCGTTGGTTGCAGGTTTAATCCTTGGAGTAACATCATGTAAAGAAATTCCGCCCTTTATCGACTTCTCCGAACCCGCTTTACTCGCTACGGATACAACGTATGTTACGAGCACGCTGCCGCAAGACGTAAAAAAGAACGTTTTAATTGAGGATATTTCAGGTGTTAAATGCAACAATTGCCCAAAAGCAGCCGATATTGCTCATGACATTCAAGACGCTAACCCGGGTAGGGTAGTGGTTCTTACACTTCACTCCAAAAAGATGGCGGCCTTTACAGCGCCATACCCAGATAGCAAAGACACATTCAATACTCAAGCTGCTACCGATATCATTGACAACCTATACATCGGCAACATTTTAGGTTTGCCAATTGGTGGGATTGATCGTAAAGTGTTTAGTGGAGAAACGCAGAGCTTGATTCCATATACTGCCTGGGAAACAAGAACCAACGAACAGTTGGCGACTCAGCCACGAGTTGATTTACAACTTGAAGTACTTCGCAAACCCGGAAGATCGGAGCGGACGATCATAGCTAACGTAAAAACAACCTTCCTCGAGCAGGATGAAACACCGGTGTTTTTAACCGTATTGCTCATCGAAAGTCACATCAAATCGAAGCAGAAATTGCCAGATAACACGTACGACAAAGATTTTGAGCACAACTCAATCTTGCGTGAGTCGATTACAAGTGCTTCTGGTTTAAAGCTTGCCGACAATGTGGAACTTGGACGAGTTTTTGAAAAAGGTTTCGAAGTAGAAATTCCAGCGAAATACAACATGGAAGAATGTAAGATCGCGGTGTTAGTACACAAGGTGGAAAAAGACAACTTCGACGTTCTGCAATGCATTGAAAAACCGATCTAAGATGTTCAATATGAACAAAACAACTATTGTATTCGCTTGCCTGGTTCTCCTCATTTCCGCTTGCAAGGAAGTGCCGCCGGTCGTAGATTTTGCCGAGCCAATTTTGTTGGCAAAGGATACAACCTACGTTACGAACGATGTTCCAACGAACGTTGATAAAACGATTCTCATTGAAGATCTGGCCGGAGTAAACTGCGTGTCTTGTCCGAGTGCTGCCAAAGCGGCAAAGGACATTAAAGAAGGCAATGAAGGAAGAGTCTCAATTGTAACCTTACACCCCTGGTCACTTCCGCTGAATACAGGTGCATTCGCAGATAGCAAGCATATTCTAAATTCGGATGCAGCGGAGCGTATATTTCAATTGTACCAACCACACATTCTTGGTTTACCAGCAGGTGGTATAGATCGATACAAATTCGATGGCCAGGCGTCGTTTGATACACCCTATCAAACATGGGCCGCCCGAGCGCAAGAAAGGCTTGCCCACGAACCGATGGTAGACTTGAGTCTTGAGGTGTTAAATCCGCAAGGCAGGGAGTTGATAATCAACTCCAAAACCACATTCTTGTCGGACAATATTCAGGGGCGGTTGGTGATTCTACTAACGGAAAGCCATCTAATCTCTAAACAGAAAAACAGAGACGACAATGGCACAGCTATAACAGACTACAATTACGAGCACAATTATGTGCTTCGGGAGAACATCACAAATACGATTGAAGGCGTGTTATTGACGGAAGAATCCAAACGTGGAACAGTGGTGGAAAAAGGGTTTACCTATCGGGTTCCGGAAGACTATGTGCTGGAGAATTGTGACATTGTAGCCCTGGTGCAAACCCAAGAGGATCAAACCTATGTGTTGTTACAAAGTGCGGAGGCTGCTATCCAATAATGGGCAACCTACGTACAGGGTTCAAAACATATCTACAACTTGAGCTTTCTCTCTCAAAAAACACAATCAAGTCCTATTTAACCGACTTAGACAAACTTGAATCGTATGCAATCGAATTGGGTAAAACCCCTCAAAAGTTGAATTTCAAACAGCTGGTTGCGTTTTTACGTTGGTTGGCAGAACTAGGTCTTTCAGAGCGTACACAAGCGCGAATCATTTCAGGAATCAAAGCGTATTACGGTTTCTTAGTACTGGAAAAAGTAATTGACCGAAACCCATCCACGCTTTTAGAAACACCCAAACTCACACGTAAATTACCCGACGTGCTGTCCAACGAAGAAATCAATCAAATCATAGCTGCAATAGACCTCAGCAAACCCAGCGGAGAAAGAGACAAGGCAATATTGGAGTTGTTGTATAGCTCCGGTCTTCGGGTGTCCGAGTTGGTTAACCTCAAAATCAACGATGTAATGTTTGAAGATGAGTTGGTGCTGGTAACAGGTAAAGGGAACAAACAACGGATAGTTCCTATAGGGTCGGTAGCGCTAAAACAGATTGATCTCTATATCGCGTATTATCGAAGTCATGTTCCACGAGTAAAAGGACATGAGGCTTTCTTGTTTTTAAACCAACGGGGAAAACAGATTTCGAGGGTATATATTTTTAAAATGATTCAGCGTTGGGTAGAAGCTAGTGGCGTAAAAAAGAAGGTAAGTCCGCATACATTTAGACATTCGTTTGCGACCAGTCTAGTTGAGGCCGGTGCAGATTTAAGAGCGGTGCAACAAATGCTAGGACATAAGTCGATTACGACCACAGAAATT
>DIYD01000282.1:11798-12007 GCA_002428905.1 Bacteroidetes bacterium UBA6063
TCGATTACGACCACAGAAATTTACACACACCTCGATCGAACATACCTCAAAGATGTGATTCAACAGTTCCATCCAAGGAGTTAATATTCAACCACTAATCGGTTTTTATTTACGGAAACCGTGGCTCCAAATGGCAAAGCCAGGTTCGGTGAAATATGACCGGCAGGAAAGCCAAAATACACGGGGTAATTGTAACCCTTAACGTGCTC
>DIYD01000069.1 GCA_002428905.1 Bacteroidetes bacterium UBA6063
ATCGACATCAGTTGCACGACAAGATAAGAACACATGGATGTGCAAAGCAACCGAGACCGGTACGTTGCGTTTTACCTACAACGTATATGCCTTTGAACTTGGAGTTCGTACAAGTTATGTAGACCAACATATGGCTTTTCTCCATGGCCCAAGCGCATTCATTTATGTACTGGGGAAGGAAGACATGCCCATACACATCTCCTTCGATCCTATGGCCGATTGGCTTAAAGTTGAAATGGCCTTACCAGCCGGAGATAAACCCAACAGCTTTGTTTGCTCCAATTACGATTTGCTTGCGGATAGTCCGGTAGCGCTCGGGAACTTTGATGTTAGCACCTATGAAACGGCCGGAGTTCCACACAAAATTGTCATGATTGGTGAAGGGAATTACGACATTGACAGGGTTACACGCGACTTTAAAACCATTACGGATAAAGAGACTGAGATGTTCAATGGTGAGCACCCGTGCGAACAGTACATTCACTTTATCCAAAACGTGGAAAGTGGCGGTGGTGGTCTCGAGCACCTCAATTGTCACACAAGTCAAATTCAGCGCTGGGCATATAGTAATGAGGACAAGTACCTCAGTTTTCTTGGTTTGATTTCGCATGAGTATTTCCACCTATGGAATGTAAAACGAATTCGTGCCATTGAGCTCGGCCCGTTTGATTATAACAAAGAGAATTATACAGACATGTTGTGGGTAGCCGAAGGAATTACTTCGTACTACGACGATTTGTTTTTGATGCGTGCTGGCATTCACACCGAAGAGTCGTACTTCAAAGCATTGGAAAGTAATATTAATCGGTTACAAAACCAGCCTGGCCGGCATGTAATGAGTTTACCAGAGGCGAGCAGATTGGCCTGGGTAAAGGCCTATCTCACCAATGAGAATAGTAAAAATGTCACCATCTCGTACTACAACAAAGGCATGTTGGTTGCATGGATGCTGGATATGCACTTATTGGAATTGACCAAGGGCAAAAAGCGGTTGGATGACGTAATGCGCATATTGTACAGTGACTTCTATTTGAAGAAAGATCGGGGTTTTACGCATGAAGAGTTCATCGCCACGTGCGAAAAAGTGGCAGGCCAATCGTTAACTGAATTCTTTCAGAAATACGTATTCAGCAAGGATGAAATACCGTATAATTCGTTTCTAAAAACGGTGGGAATAGAGATAGAGAATATTGCTGACCAAAAAGCGGTAATGGGTATGAGTACGAAGTCGGTGAACGACAAAACCATAGTCTCTTATGTTCACCCAGATGGCGCTGCAGTAAAAGCGGGACTAAGCGTTAACGATGAGATCATAGCTCTGGGAGGCTGGCGCGTTGGATCTGACCTCAGTTCCGAATCGGATCGACTTAGCGTAAACCAGGCCGTTGAAATCATTTATTCCCGAACCGGAAAAATAGGTCGGGCTGTTGTTATTCCGCAACCCAGTACAACTGTTAAATATGGGATTAAGCGATCTGAAGACACCTCTAAAAGCCAGTCAGACCTGTTCGACCTTTGGTTGGATTGAGAAATCGGCCTAAAGCGTTAGGAACAGATTAGTCACTGGCGCATTTTCACACTTACGCGCTACAACGTACTTCGCTGCAAATTTCCCTTTGTATTTAGGGCACAATTTCAACTTCACTTCAAATCGGGAACGTAGACCGCCGCGATTCAGAACAGATATTGGTTATCATTACATTAACCCATAATTCTACTCCCTACTTCTTGTTATTTTTTCATCAACGTTTTAACTATTGGTCCACAAGTTATTGGATATTACATTGTTAGCCTTAAATTGCAGCACGCCGTTTCATCGCATTGATCGGCAGGTATCGCATAGTAGTAGTCGTCATGTTTCAAATCAGAGCCCTTCGCTCCTTACAGTATTATGAAAAACGCCATGGTTCTCATGGTCTATTGCTGTGCCATCTAAAAACTGGTTTAAACAATTTATCTAATAATCTAAAATGAAAAAGTATTTACTCTTTACGGGGTTGAGCTTATTAATGCTCTTTACCTCAGTATTAACCCAGGCACAGACCTTCTCTACGGCCAGAATAGACTACGGAAATGGCTGTAGTTGGCCGTACAATGATCTGGCTGAAGCTCCAAATGGAGACATCTATGCGTTTTGGCGTGATGGAAGTGGAAGTTCTGCTGTTTACAAACTTCTCAGATGGACTGGCTCTGCATGGACTTCTGTAGGGTCGTTTAACATCTCAGCGGTGACTTCTGCAACCACATTTGACCTTGCTGCAGATGATGTATCCTTTGTGATTGATGGCAGCGGAAACTACCACGTCGCTTTCAGAGGTAGCAAAAACGGTTCATGTTGTTCTCAACCCAGAGGTATTGTATACGGGTATAGCAGCAATGGTACTTCCTGGACTTTTGAGCGCGTAGACATGTACACGGACCCAAGTGGTTGGAAAAACCTCGATGATGTAACGATTCGTGTAGATGGTAGCGGTGATCCGCATATTGTAGCGCAGTTCACTAACTCAAACAATTCTGTTTCCTTTATGGGCGGTACCTATAACCGATTGTACGCGGTTAAATACTACGAAAGAACAGGTGTTAATACCTGGACGAACGAAACGCCTTATTTTCAAGGTGGTGCGAGCAATGAAGTGAATCGGGTTTCCTTTGACCTGGATGGAAATGGAAGAGCACACATTGCCTTCGTTGCAGAAACGAATGGTAGTGGTAGAGATGGCGGACTTTGGTATGTTTTCGACAGTGCAGGCACCTGGTCTTCTGCATACGAATTACTTCCAGGTAATGGTTTGAGCGTTTCACCCTGGACCTCGGAATATCAGGGTTACGGCAATCAGGCGGCATACAACCCTAAAGATGGGAAAATCTACATCTCTTCGTATGACTACCAGGGCAACCTGGAGCTAACCACGGTGAATTTTAGTGGTTCATCGGTAACCCATTCCACCGCATTAGTTCTTGCAAACTCAGGCTCCAACTTGCGTAATTTCAACATTACCAGTGATGGTCACATGTTTATTGGTGGCTGGTTTAGTGGATCTGCTAATATTCAGTCTCTGGTAAGAGAGCATGGCACATCTACGTGGACAAAGAGTACAGGTAGCATAAACCCAAGTGGAGGAGGCGGAAGACTTTCTTCAAGAATGACAGAATCTGGAGATCTCATGTTCTTGTATGATAGACCTCCATCTGGCTCATGTGGTAGTACGAACCATAGAGAAATCTGGTATGGTAGCGGTTCTTATAGCCTTCCGGTGGCTTGTGCAAATTCAACGGCAACGATTAGTCCGGATGTATGTGATAGTTATACAACACCTTCGGGTAAAACGTGGACCACATCTCGTTCAGCGAATGACACAATAGCCAATGGCTGTGGTGCGGACAGCATCATAACGATCAACTTAACGATTCGTAACTCCACAACAGCAACGATTAATCCGGATGTATGTGACACCTATACTTCTCCAAGTGGTAAGACCTGGACAACTTCAGGTACGCGCAACGACACCATCCCGAATGCAGCAGGATGTGATTCTGTGATTACAGTGAACCTTACGGTGCGAACGAAGTCGTTTGCAACGATTAATCCAGATGTATGTGACAGTTATACTTCACCGAGTGGCAAGACCTGGACAACTTCAGGTACTCGTATGGACACCATTCCAAACGATGCTGGATGTGATTCGGTAATCACGGTGAATTTGACCATTCGCGTGAAGACCTTTGGGACCATTAACCCCGATGTATGTGACTCCTACAGTTCACCTTCGGGCAAAACCTGGACAACCTCAGGAACACGCATGGATACCATTCCAAACGACGCGGGTTGTGATTCAATTATCACGGTGAACCTAACGATTCGTAACTCAACTACAGCAACGATTAATCCGGATGTATGTGATACCTATACCTCTCCAAGTGGTAAAACATGGACGACCTCAGGTACACGCAATGATACCATTCCGAATGCTGCTGG
>DIYD01000056.1:0-668 GCA_002428905.1 Bacteroidetes bacterium UBA6063
CTACCGTATGTGCCCGTTACAAGCAGTCCGTCCGTACCCTGGATTTCCACGGCACCAGCATCTGCTGTTATCGTTCTGCCACTTCCGGCACCACCTTCATCGTATGCCATATCAAGTGTATTTCTTCCAAGGTAACCCGGTACCCAGGTTGTTCCATCCCAAATAATTACATCACCAACAGCATTACCTGGTTTCAAACCTAATTTCTTTGGACTCAATGCAGTTCCAGCTCCGGTCAAATTCAAGAATCCGTTGGTAATGGTGTCGGTAACCTCGTTACCTATTACCGCGTCCACTTCAACAGGGAAGGTAATTTGTGTAGGTACCCAGTTGGTGCCGTCCCACATCCAAACGTCACCATTTAATGTTCCTCCGTTTATACCAATACGATACGGACTTGCCAATGTTCCAGCACCCGTTTTTGTCAATATTCCTCTTGAGTTAAAGGTGTCTGTAACCTCGTTACCCACGATGCCATCTTGCTCCGCAGGAAAGCTGATTTGCGTAGGTACCCAGTTGGTACCGTCCCACATCCAAACATCACCATTGGCTGTACCGTCGTTTACACCTACGGTAAACGGACTTGCAGCTGTGCCTGCACCATTTCGCGTAAGAATTCCCTTAGATCCAGAGGTGTCTGCAATCTCGTTTCCAATAACGCTGTCTTG
>DIYD01000056.1:737-11270 GCA_002428905.1 Bacteroidetes bacterium UBA6063
TCGTTTCCAATAACGCTGTCTTGCTCTCGCGGAATAACAATAGTTGTCAGTATCCAGTTAGTGCCATCCCACACCAGTGATTGTCCAGCTGTATTACCTGGTGTAACACCAATGGTGTAGGGGTCGGCATCCGTGCCTGCACCCTGGCGGGTAAGGAGGCCATATGAATTCAACGTATCGGCAATTTCGTTTCCAATAACGCTATCTTTTTCCCTTGGGAAAATGATGGTCGGGTGAATGATACGGGAAGATACCCACTTAGTGCCATCCCACATCCAAACATCACCTGTATTTACCCCGGGCTCAATACCCATTTTTAGCGGGTCAACAGTTGTACCTGTACCATACAGGTTTAAGATTCCGCGAGCGTTTGTTGTGTCGGTAACTTCATTACCAATCACAGCATCTTGCTCCGCTGGCATTGTAATGGATGAAGCCACCCAATTGGTCCCATTCCACATCCAAACGTCTCCAACGTTCGTCCCAGGTGTTACGCCTATACGGTATGGGCTGCCGTTTGTACCATTGCCGTGTAATTCCAGTACTCCACGACTGTTCAACGTGTCGGCAATTTCGTTTCCAATAACGCTGTCTTGCTCGGTTGGGAATACAACGGGGCTTGAAACCCAAGCAGAGCCGTCCCACATCCAAACATCGCCCAGGCGGTTACCACGGTTAACACCTATGGTGTATGGGTTCGCCGAAGTGCCATTTCCATTTCGGATTAATATACCACGGGCAAAAGCCGTGTCAGAAACTTCGTTTCCAATAATACTATCTTGTTCAAAGGGGAATTGTGTTAAGGTCCAGTTGGTACCATCCCACACCCAAATATCATTTAGGTTACGGCCTGGATTAACGCCGATGGTATATGGGTCAGCTCCTGTACCGGAACCATTGCGTTGAAGAACGCCAAGGCTACCATTTGTATCGGCAATTTCATTTCCAATCATTCCGTCTTGCTCAACAAGAGGGATGTTGCGTGCAAATACCAATTGACCAAACTCGTTGATTGTGAATTGCGGAATAGAATCGGTGTAACCGTACTGACCGGTAGTTACTCCCGTAGGCTCAAGGTGAATTGTACCGTAAGCTTCTAGTTTACCTCCAATCAAACCACGGCCAGCAGTGAACTCCTGAAATACTGGCTTCCACATATTTTGGTCATAATACCAAAAACCAATGGTGTCATCGAGCTGATAAACTAAAAGACCATTTGCTGGAGCAGGAATAGCGAGCTTAGCCGCCTTGGTGAGACGAGGAATAAGCAATCCTCGATCGTTAGAACGGATGTCTAACATAGCCGAATTGTCAGGGTCCGCGCCATTTTCGTTAATACCGACACCCTGGCCATAAGCGGTTAAAACAGAGCATAGTAGCAGTCCACAAATTGCGGTAAGTCTAATCCTTTTAGACATAAAGTTGTGCAGTTACGTTAAAAAAATTACACGATGAAAACGCATTTCATCTATGATTTCACAAATTCTAGCTAGTAAGTAGTTCCCGCTAAGGTAATAATTTATCCAGAAACATAGGCCGTGGCTCTATGGAATACTTATTTTTGTGTGTACAAAAAAGTGGATAATGGACAAGGAAATCTTTGACTTAATAAACCAGGAATTAACCCGTCAGCAAGACGGAATTGAGCTAATTGCCAGCGAGAATTTTGTATCTGAAGACGTGATGGCAGCCGTAGGAAGTGTGTTAACCAATAAATACGCCGAAGGCCTTCCAGGAAAGCGGTACTATGGTGGATGCGAGATTGTGGATCAAGTAGAGCAAATAGCCATTGACCGGGCTAAAGAATTATTCGGTGTTGCGTGGGCAAATGTTCAGCCTCATGCGGGTTCTCAGGCGAATGCTGCAGTTATGCTAGCCTGTCTTAAACCAGGCGATAAGATTTTAGGATTTGACCTTTCCAACGGTGGCCACCTTACACATGGTTCACCTGTAAATTTCTCTGGAAAAACATACAACGCATTCCATTACGGAATTGATCAGGAAACAGGCCTGGTGGATATGAAGAGCGTTGAGGAAATTGCACTTCGTGAACAACCAAAGTTGATCATCTGCGGAGCTTCAAGTTATTCACGTGACTGGGACTATGAAGGCTTCAGAGCGATCGCTGATAAAGTAGATGCTGTTTTACTGGCTGACATATCGCATCCGGCTGGGCTAATCGCTACTGGATTATTGAAAGATCCTGTTAAACATTGCCACATATTAACAACGACGACACACAAAACGCTACGTGGCCCACGTGGAGGAATGATTATGGTGGGTGAAGACTTCCCAAATAAGCAGGGCATTACCAATAAAAAAGGCGAATTACGAGGTATGATTTCGTTATTGGATTCTGCTGTTTTCCCAGGAAGCCAGGGAGGTCCATTAGAACATGTTATCGCGGGTAAAGCGGTTGCGTTTAAAGAAGCGTTGTCGCCAGCATTTAAGAGCTATTGCGAGCAAGTAGTTAAAAACGCCAAGGTAATGGCTCAACATTTCGAAAATCGTGGTTATAAGGTAATTTCAGGTGGAACAGACAACCACTTGATGTTGATTGATCTGCGTACCAAATTTGAAGCACTGACCGGGCGAATGGCTGAAGATACACTGGTAAGATGCCACATCACCATCAATAAGAATACCGTTCCGTCTGAAACACGATCTCCGTTTGTTACTTCAGGTATGCGCATTGGTACACCTGCCATCACCACGCGTGGACTTAAGGAAGAGCATATGGAGCAGATTGTTGATTTGGTTGATCGTGCATTGAACAACCACGACAATGAGGCTGAATTGGACGAGGTAACGCGTGAAGTAAAGGAAATGATGAGCGCCTTCCCGTTGTACTCTTCCAACCAGCGTATGGCCACGGCTTAAACTGGGTGGAACCAGGTGCAGAGATCGGGTTGACCTGCGTAAACTCGTTGCTGACATCCTACGCTCATTAATCATTTTCAGTGAAACATGAGGAAACCACTGTTGATTCTTATGGTATCAGGTGCAGTGCTCGCTTGTACCAGGCAGCACAAGCCTGCGCATAATCATGGTAAACCTGTCAATGAGTTGGAAGAAACCACAAATACACGGCCTATTCACAGCTGGCAATATGAAGTGGTTTCAAAATACATGCTTGACAGTGCTGTTGAGCTCTTGGTTCCATTGGACTCTACGGTTACGTATATACAGGATAATCAGATCAGAGAAGGCATAACCTATCATGTTTTTCAGGTAGCGCACTGGTTCGAACACAAACTCATTACCGATAAATGGTACTTTATCGATAGCGCCAAGGGTAGGATATACGATTACGATCTGGTCAACGACAGTTTGATTTTGGTGAAACCTTAGTACCAGGCACTATTTCTTTTTACCGAAGTTCGATAAGGCTTCTTTGATCAAGTGGAATTCTTTGGTCTTAAAGCTTAGATGGAATAGAGCAAACGCGGCTGTTAGTGTACCTGATTTAATGAATAGTTTCAACCAAACCGAATCCACATCAAGATAGCGGATATACAATTGTTCCAGCCCAATTATTAGTATAACAATAAGAACGATATTGGTGAGAAACAGCCTGTAGTACTGACCTAATCCGATGTCTACCTTTTTAAGAATGAAATAATTCGTTGGGTAGATGTTAATCAGCGTTCCGATGTAAAGACCGATGATAACCCCATATACCCCCCAGTTTACACCAATAATTATACAGGTGATAAAAACGACTTCGGTAAACATGCCCACCTTTAGATCCAGTTTCATATGAGATAGAGCTGTGTAAAGTGGAGCATTCAACGATATGATCGACTGATAAACCCCAATTAAGGCAAAAGCACGAATAAATGGGACAATTCCCAGCCATTTGGCCTTAAAAACGATCAATACTACTTCCTCGGCAGAAATGAACAGGTTAGCCATTAAGATGATGGTAATCGTAGAGACCACCGAAGACAGTTTCATAAAGGATTGTCGCACTTTTGGAATATCGTCTTTAATGATGGAAAACGATGGAAATAATACTGACGTTATCACACGCGATATCGTTTGAATTGGAAACATAAGAAAAGAATATGCCCTATTATATTCCCCTAAAGCCTCATCACCGAGTTTTTTGCCTATGAGCAGATTGTCCGTATTTCGGGTGGCATAACCCAATAAATGTGATAAGAAAGTGTATGAGCTATAACTAAAAATTGATTTAACAAAGTTGATCGAATAGACCAATCGAGGCAACCAAAATTGACTTACTACCCATAGCCCTATCAAAACTACCAGATAATTGCTAATACGCAGGAATACAAGGCTATATACGCCGTAACCGTTTTCTGCCATGACTACTCCAACTACGCCTGAAATCAAGGCCCCCAGGAGGTTAATCAGCGACAACTTCTTGAAATCCAACGCCTTCATAAGCTTGTTACGCAGTACGATGCTCAACGCGGAGATCAAGACACCTGCTCCGATTAGTCGTGTTATAGGGATGAGCTCCTCGTGATTATAGTAATCCGCAATCCAAGGTGCGAGCAACCAAAAACCACCAAATGCAAAAAGTCCTACAACGACATTGGTATGGAATATTGTCGCCCAACCATCTTCATCAACTTCGGTGCGTTGGATAGCGGCAGACCCAAACCCAAAATCAATTACCAGGCCAATTAACCCAGTAAAAACGGTAACCATTGCGATTAGCCCGTACTCACTCGGACTTAACAATCGAGCGAGATAGATAGAGAAAAAGAAACCCAGACCCTGAACACCCATTTGGTTAATCATGTTCCAAGCCATGGCCATGAAGGTCTTACGTTTTACATCTCCAGACATCTTCCGTTCTTACCCGAATCGTAAATTGAATTTTTGTTGGGTTTGATCGTATTCACTCCATTGACCGATATCCATCCACGAGCCTTCGCTAACTGGGAAAACACCGACTTTCCCATTACGTGCCATGATATTTTCCATTAATGTTGTGATGTGGAAGAATTCGTTTTCTGGAATTTCAGCCAACAAATGTGGCTCTAGTATATATAAACCAGCATTTACGTAGTACGTAAATTCCGGTTTCTCGTTTAAACGTTGCAACAGGCCATCTTCCCCTATAGTCATTGTTCCATATGGAATTGAATACGGTTTGATAGCTGCTACAGCGGTCAATTCGTTCTTATTGGCTTTGTGATATTCATAAATCTCAGCATAGTCTTCATCTATAATAATGTCGCAGTTGGAGATGAAAAATGGAGACCTAATATGGTCTTTCATAAGATGCAGACTACCTGCAGTCCCAAGCGGTTGCTCTTCTTTAAAGTAAGAGATATCATACCCCTTTGCCAGGTTTTCGAAATAGTACTTAATAAAGTCTGCCTTGTAGTTCACCGAAAGTAGGAACGTGTTTAATCCGTGCGCATTGAACGAGTCCATGATAATTTCCAAAATGGCGCGTTCACCAATAGGGACCAGAGGTTTGGGAATAATGTTCGTAAGTGGTTTTAATCGAGTGCCTTGGCCGCCAGCCATGATAACGATAGGTAAATCTGCGTCAATTTGTTTTTTATCGCGTTTCTGATCAAAAATCTCCTCCCAAAAAATAACACGGGTTAACTCGTTGTTTTCGTCAACAATGGGCATGAATTCGGTTCGGTATTCAATCATTAGACTTTTTACCTCTTCCAAACTGTCGGATGATTTGGCATATCTAAGTTGTTTACGCAGTACTTCACCAACCTGCTTCTTGATATCGTTGTCTTTTAACAAGCTACGTTGCACGTCGCCAATACTTAATAGGCTATAGAACTTGTTGTCTTTGATTACGAGAAGCAACTTACAGTCTTGTCGATCCATAAGTTTTAATGCATTGAGTAGACTGTCGTTCACATCAATGATTCGTTCCTTAATTCTTCCTTCGAGTACCATTACGTTATGTATTAAGGTCAAATACTTTTACCCACTCCCCGGACCAATAATCCTGGCCTAAGTGGTTTTTTATGCGTTCAGTATTGTTGCTAACCTCTTGCTTCAAAGATGGGAGATTTTTAACAGTTTCTTCAATTGTTGTGCTTAGAGATTCGAAATTCTCAAACGGCACATATGCCACACCCAAATCATCAAAACGGGAATAAGGCAGCCAGTTCCCAATAATTCCAACATTGCCCGTCACCAGGTACTCCAACATAGAGGTGCTAAAAGCATCACTAGACACAGAATGAATGTATATGTCTGATACCTGACGCAATAGAACCAAATCTTCATACGTCAGAAAGGCTTTAATGACCGTTGAAGAAACAGGTAACTCATTGAGTGCATCTTCTACCTTTTGCCTGTATTCCGGGGTTCCACCATAGGTGAGCGGCACAACCAGGTGAATGTTACTCCATACTTCACTGGAGACTAAATTTAGTTGTTCAAAGACATTCAGGTGATTGCAATTCGGTACCCCGCAATAACCAACGGTTATTACATTTTTGTCCAAAGGAATATTCCATTCCTCTTTTTTTAACGCGAACCGTTTAGCATCAACAGGTTCCAGGCTTTTTTCAATGAATTTTTCCGATAGGCCAAACAGGAGTTTGGCAATCGGTTTATTTCTGGCATTTGGTAATGTACGAATCAGCTGTTCTGCCATTTCGTTTGAATGGAGGGTAATTTGATCTACCCGGGTCAACGCATAGTTTTGATATGCCCGTTGAATTTTCTTTGCTTTGAACAAATCAGATCCCCAAAAAGAAAAAACAACTTTAACAGTAGAGGGCACCATTGGAGCAATTAACAAGGAGTGCGTTTCTATGGAATGGAAATTAACAACATCGTAGTTTGCAAATCGATGTCGTATTGCCATAGCTCCGAGACTAAGTCGGAATGCTAGTTTAAAATCGCGATGAAACCACCAGTACCGATAAAATCTGGGTTTCAAGAACTGATGTAACTTTGATCGTATCGAATACGATCTGATTTTCAGGTCATTTAATCCCGAAGTAATTGACGAGTAGTATTTACCCAATTTAGCAGTTTTAACTGAGTCAATTTCACGATATTCCCATAAATCAATTACGTATCCGGCAGATTTGAGTTTTAGGGCGATGTCATTACAGAAATCGCTTGGTTCATATCCCGATATAAGGATTCGCTTGGTCATTCTTTTAAATAAAATCTTCGGCCATTGATTTCTATGAAGGCCCAATGGTTAATGTATTTGGTTGCATTAATACGTCGTTCCATTTCTTCGGAAGACATTTCAAGCGTTAGTTTCGAAAGAGCGTCAAGTTCTTTTCTCCTGTATGGTAATCTTCGCCAGGATTCTTTAGACTCGGGCAGGGGTTGATTGTTGGCAATGCGGTCGGTAAGGTTATAGAAGGATTTTAAGATATCGGTATAACACTTTTGCGTAATGCTATAGACTGTATCATTTTTGGTCACAGGGAAATAGCTTGTTTCAATTATTTTACCCGTATCTACCTTGGGGTTCATCCAATGACATGTCATGCCGAAACGTTCAGCTCTATTGTAGATCGCGAAGTTCGTACAGCCAATTCCAGGGTAATCAGGTGAACCTGGATGCCAATTAATGCCGCCAATACTGGCCTTGACTAATACGGACGCAGGTATAATCCAGGGAGAAAGGTAGGAAAAGATATAGTCTCCCTGCCAATCTGTTATTTCTTTAGGCAAGGGTTGGTTCCGAGCGCCTTTAACGATTGTAGCTTGATCGAAGATTTTGGACACGTATAACGCTGCTGCATCAGACAATGCGTCACCCTGTTTGCCTATGAATAACACGTTCATTTTTCTACTGTTAGTGAATGATAAAAGGACTCGATACGTTCATTTGCTTCACGCGGAAAACTGTGCTTATTCTGGAAAATAAACTCATCATCCAGATCTGGGGTTGATGTTTCTTCTAATTCGTACCAGCGTAGTCTCCAAATTTCCAGGTGTTCGTATATGGCGGTGAAGTCATCCATCAGTTCAGATGGGATCAAGTCCATATTGTTTTGAACCAGGAGCACAATATCCTCATTGGCGCCGCGAATTACGTTGGCATATAAAAACGTCTTTCCGTTCTGCAGATACATACGGTACGCCGATTCTGACCGCTTAAGGCACCAAAGCAACGCATGAAGGAACTGAACCGTTTTATCGATTTTAGTGGAAGCCATGGGTCAAATATTTACGCTACTTGGGATATTAACGACTGTATTTGCCAGGTTCTCAGCAACAGAAAGTGGTCCGCAAGGACTTTCTTGGAACATATCAAGTTCGTTCATTAGTCGCCATGCCGGTCGGGTCATCACACCATTATTATTTGAGTATTCCAAAAACGCGTCACGCTTTTGAGTATTATCAAACCGAATAGCGTTTAGCCAGTAGTTGGATATTGTGTTCGGCAACTCCTGCTGGATTTGAATTTCATCTTTATCCAATAAAAAGGCCTGGTATTCAGAAAAAATACTCCGTTTTACTTCAATAAAACGATCGAGTTGCTCAAGCTGGGCACACGCTAGTGCTGCATTTACATTTGGCATTCGGTAGTTGTATCCAATCTCATCATGAACATATTCCCATTTATGAGGCACTTTAGCTGTTGTACTCAAGTGTTTCGCCCGTTTTGCCATTTGTTCATCGTCAGTAACGATGGCTCCCCCACCTCCAGATGTTACGGTTTTATTGCCGTTAAAGCTAAACGTACCAAGTTTTCCGAAGGTACCAGTGTGTTTGTTGTTGTAATAACAACCAAGGGATTCAGCAGAATCTTCTAGAACGGGTATGTTGTATTCCTCACATACCTCTACGATTTCATCAATACGTGCTGGTAATCCAAAGGTGTGCATAGGAACACAAGCTGCAATTTTGTTATTCGTTTGCTTGTTGTAACACACACCGTTACGTAACTCGGCTATTTCTTCCAACCTAAGCCGTAAAGCACTAGGCGACAAGCCCATGGTGTCCTCATCTACATCAACGAAGTGAGGTGTGGCATGTTCATATGCAATGGCGTTGGCAGTGGCGACGAAGGTCAACGGTTGAGTTATGATCTCGTCACCCGGTTTTACGTTTAACAGTCGTATGCCCAGATGCAAAGCAGCAGTGCCATTCATAGTTGCTATGGCATATTTGGCACCAGTGATTTCCTGCATTATTTCTTCGAATCGGTTAACGTACTGGCCTACTGAAGAAACAAAGGTAGAATCGATGCAGTCTATGAGGTATTCCTTTTCCTTTCCTAAGAAACGAGGAATATGCAGCGGAATGAAACCCTGGCCAGGATAAAGGCTCTTGATTTTAGCAACAAGCTGTTCGTTAATATCCATTAGATATTTCTATACTTTTGGCCGTAAGTATCTTGTAATACACCTGATTCGACCATTTTATAAATTTCCCGAATGCCATCGGGCACCGTTTTCGTAATGGTAAACCCGAGTTCATTTTTGATCTTGTCAAAATTCACTCGATAATCTCTGGGATCCTCGGTTTTATCTACGAAGGCATAATCAACATTCGGGACGATTTTGGCAATTTCTTTAACGATTTGTCCTTTTTGATAATTCTCTTCCGTGCTTCCAACACCAAAGACATTCGACTTTACTTTTGCTTCATCTGATTCCAGTACCAATAAGGCAGATCGAGATAAATCTTCTACATGACAATATGGACGCCAGAATTGCGGACCCCACACCTCTAAATGTTTACCGAGAACGGCTTCTCGAGTAAATTCATTTACGGTTAAATCGAAGCGAATTCGTGGGGAAAACCCGTATACAGTTGAGAAACGCAAGGCAGTAGAGCACATGTTGGAATCTGCGCGTTCTTCTAATAAGTACCTTTCAAACTTGACTTTTAGTTCGGCGTATAACGATACTGGATTCAATTCAGATGTTTCGACAACAAACGAATCGGAGTCTGCCATTTTACCGTAGTTGCTGCAAGTAGAGGCAAAAACGAATCGCTTAACGCCTGCATTTTCCGCAGCATTAAACAGATTAATAGAAGCATCCCAATTCACCGCATTAGCTTCATCTGCATATTTACTACAAGCCGGATCACCAACTATGGCAGCAAGGTGGATAATTGAATCAATATCGTTTACCCATGAAGATATTTTATCTGAATCTCGTAAATCCCCATGAATAAAGGTGAATTTAGGATTTAACATAACGTCGAACAACGCATCACCACCCCATTTTAGTGAGTCAAGACCCACTACCTCATGGCCTTTTTCTAATAGTTGACGTACAACAACTGAACCAATGTAACCTGCAGCTCCTGTTACTAATACTTTCATTATTTTGTTTTAACAATAATTTGCTTAGGCGAGATTCTGGTAACTAGTTAATACTAACGCTTTTCGGAACTAATGTGATAGAATCATGTAGATGGAAATCGTAGTAGTAAGAAGTTAAAAGAACCTAATATACCAATTGGTTCAAAGGTAAGGCTATCATAAGATATGGGCAAGGGAAGTCTGCTTAAGCACAGCATTTAACACAAAAACAATTGCCAAGCTAAAAATGAGACGAAACTATGTGGGGTCTGCTGGCCTACAGCCCA
>DIYD01000058.1:0-262 GCA_002428905.1 Bacteroidetes bacterium UBA6063
ATGGATTCTTATCAGAGAATGCAAAATTTTCTGAACTGTGCCGCGAAAGCGGGATAAAATTTATCGGTGCATCTCCTGAAATGATCAACAGCATGGGCGACAAAGCCAATGCAAAAGCGACAATGATCGAAGCAGGTGTGCCTTGTGTACCCGGTTCAGACGGCTTACTAGATAGCTGTGAACAAGGTATTCAGCTTGCTAATGACGAAATCGGCTATCCGGTTATCATGAAAGCTACCGCCGGTGGTGGTGGTCGTGGTAT
>DIYD01000058.1:334-13963 GCA_002428905.1 Bacteroidetes bacterium UBA6063
GCCGGTGGTGGTGGTCGTGGTATGCGTATTGTTTGGAACGATGATGAGTTCCGTACCGCATGGGATAGTGCTCGACAGGAAGCAGCGGCAGCCTTTGGAAACGACGGCATGTATCTTGAGAAATTTGTGGAAGAACCTCGCCACATTGAGATTCAGATTGCCGGTGACCAATATGGAAAAGTATGTCACCTGAGCGAGCGTGATTGCTCTATTCAGCGTAGACACCAAAAACTAATTGAAGAAGCACCATCTCCGTTTATGACCGATGAACTTCGTCAGGCAATGGGAGATGCTGCGATCAAGGCAGGCACGGCCATTGGTTATGAAGGCGTGGGTACAGTAGAGTTCCTGGTTGACAAAAACCGCAACTTCTACTTCATGGAGATGAATACACGTATTCAGGTGGAGCATCCGGTAACGGAAGAAGTAATCAACCACGACTTGATTATGGAGCAGATTAAACTGGCTGCGGGTATTCCAATTACCGGTAAGAACTACCTTCCACAAGGCCATAGCATCGAGTGTCGAATCAATGCCGAGGATCCGTACAATGACTTCCGCCCGAGCCCAGGCACAATTACCGTATTACACAAGCCTGGTGGTCATGGTGTACGTGTAGATAGCCATATTTACGCAGGGTATAAAATCCCACCAAACTACGACTCCATGGTGGCCAAGCTCATCGTTAAAGCCAATACACGGGAAGAGGCCATTACGAAAATGCATCGCGCGTTGAACGAGTTTATTATCGATGGTGTGAAGACTACGATTCCGTTGCAGATAAAACTGATGGAAAGTGAGGGCTTCCGCAGCGGTGATTTCACAACCAAGTTTATGGATACGTTTAAGCTTTAGCGCAAAGCCATCCTTCAGGCGGTTATTCGTCTATTCATCTTCTTACACCTTAGATTCATCGAGACCCGAAAAGGTTTTGTAACGAATTTGTATTGTGGTATACCAATAGGGTAAACAGATTAGCAAACAGTATGAATTCGAAATTGATAGTATTCCTCTTGTTACTCGTTGGTTCATTGCCTGGCAAGGCGCAACATGACGATAGCAGCTCCGTATTGTGCGAGGTTTCAGTTCAGGGACAGCAGCAAGGGGTTTACATGCACAGCACCTCCTTTTCTGGAGAAAATGCCACGCATTTAGTTGGAGTATACGACCATGTCAATTCATGGCGTTTCCAGGGGGAAGTTGTAAAGCCCATATTACCTAATACCTTAAGCCCGAGTTGATGGCTGCTCAGCAAGAACACATATTCCTGGAACACCTAAACAGGCATCAGGCCATTTTGTACAAGGTGTGCAAAATGTATACCGATGACCGGGAGGATCAGGAAGACCTTAAACAGGAAATGGTATATCAGTTATGGCGCTCGTATCCGTCGTTTAAAGAGCAAAGCCAATTCTCAACATGGATGTATAGGGTCGCATTAAATACGGCAATTCTGCATCTCAAAAAATCGAAGCGTACTGTTCCTACTACGGATATGACCGGGCATATTCAAATAGCGGATGACACTAAAAATGCCGAGGAAAAAGAACGAATGGCTCTGTTTTATCGTGGGGTAAGAACGTTATCGAAAGTAGAAAAAGCGGTGATATTCCTTTACATGGAAGGGCAAAGCCATCGAGAAATAGCGGAGCAAATGGGTTGGAGTGAAGGGAATGCACGCGTGCGGTTATTGCGTGCTAAAAACAAATTAAAAGAGAACATTAAAAAACTTGAAAAATGAACATAGATGAATTTAAACAAGACTGGGATCAGGAAGGTCAACAATTAACACCAGTTTCAACACTTGAAAAACTGAAGTCGAAGTCGTCGCCACTGGCAAAAATCAGGAGAAATATTCTGATGGAAATGCTACTGATGTTGACTGCGGTAATCATAATTGCCTGGGCGATTTACACGCATGACTATCAACCTATGACGCGGGTTGTTGTATGGGCGACATGTCTAATTGGTGCTATAAATATGGGGTTATACTACGTGCAGGCATTTAAAATGTACAATCAGGGTAGAAAGGTTGATCTCAGTGAACCCAAGAGCGTATTGAAATACATCTTTAACTTTAAACTGAGCTTGGCCATGTACAAGGTGTACAACTACAGCCTAATGCCTTTTGCCTTGATCATGGGATTGGCTGTTGGAAGAGGCGGAACCATAGACCATTTGTATAGCGCCTACCTTGAGCATGGTGTAAGCAACGGAAATCTGGCCCTGTTCTTCCTTGGGTTCGTCGCCTTTAACCTTCTTCTCTACTTGATGGTGAATGCCGTGATGAAGAGCTTATACAGCAAACATCTGGACAATTTGGAGGAAATTATGGACGACATTATATAGCCCTTCCTTACCAGGAATTGGGTAATAATTTCCTCAAAAAAAGTAATGAGATAATCGTGTTGGAGCGTAGCTTTGTGGTTTTGAGTTTTTTAAATAAGCATGAAAATTCCTGCAAACGCTTCGTACGAACTGGTATATTCCATTACGGTGCACCCACATCTTGGGGCCTTAATTGAAGCCTATGTAGTTCAACTTACCAGTGCAGGAAATCTATCTCTGGTCAATCAGCGGATTCACAGTAACAATGCGGATTACTACGATAAGAAACTGGACGATGATGATTACAAAGCCCTCGAGCTTTTGGATGAATGTAGCCCGGAGTTTATCGTAAGAAAATTCAGCAAGGTGAAGCGTATTCGACCGTCGGAGTTCTTTGCCAGGCATTTTGATCAAACACAGTTTAAGCGACAGATCAGACCGCATATAGAGAAAAAACTTGGTCAGGTGCTGGGCTTGATTCAAGGAAAGAAACTCTATGTGAAGAAGCTGAAAAATGTGGTGTACGAACCAATTGAATGGTGCAAGGAACCAGCCACGGTACTGTTTCATTTGAGAAGAAATGATAACAACACACATTACTTTGCTACCATCAAACACGACAATCATCGGGTACCTTATGCCCAAAACCATTCCATATTACTCAGCACATCACCCTGTTATTTGGTAGCAGGAGGAAAGCTATTGTATTTCGATAGTCGTTTTGACGGCAACAAAATCAGACCGTTCATTCACAAGCGTTTTGTAGAGATTTCACGGCAGGCAGAAGAAGGTTACTTCAAAAACTTTGTTGTACCCCTGATTGAAGAGAATAATGTGTACGCTGTAGGTTTAGACATTGTTTCTGAAAAGTATGTGGCTAAACCTATTATACGTTTGGGCGTGCTCCTCAATGGCGAATACGGATTGACGTTACACTTTGATTACGGCCCGTATCGTTTTCCGTACCACTCGTCGAAGTACGTATCGGTACAGATGGAAAAGGAGGAGGATAGTTATCGATTTATACGTGTAAAGCGATCGAAGCAATGGGAGGAGATCAAGAAACAGAGCCTGGAAATGCTTGGCGTACAGCACCGCAGCGGATCGGAGTTTGGTTTTAGCGTAGAGCTTGGGTTGGAAGACTTGATCGAATGGGCTTCGGAGCAGCAGGAGAGCCTTCAAAAAGCGGGCTTTGAAGTGGTACAAACCTTCGATGAAGAATACAGTTTGGTGCCGCCTCAACTAGAACTTGTTGCTGAGCAGTCGGGCGACTGGTTCGATGTGAAGGCCAAAGTGATACTGGGTGGGTTTCAAATACCTATTCAGGATTTACGCAAGGCAATTCGAAATGGTCAAACAAGTTACACTTTGCCGAATGGCCAGGTAGCAATCATTCCAAAGCGTTGGGTTGAGCAAATACAGGGACTTAGTCTATTTACGCAAGATGAAGGTGCAATTAAGCTTAGAAAACAACACGTAGGTATCGTAAAACCGTTTCTGAGCAAACAGGCTGATGAACAGGTCTCTATTGCTGACTTTGAGGGCATTGTTTCTCAACCTATGCCAGATCATTTTATAGGCGAATTAAGACCGTACCAAAAAGCAGGTTATGATTGGCTTTGTTTCCTGAACGACACCGGATTTGGTGGATGCCTGGCGGATGACATGGGGTTGGGCAAGACGGTTCAGTCTTTGGCCTTTCTGCAACGGAATCTGGAAATGCGGGAAAGTGGCCAGGTGCAGGTCAATCTGTTTGATCATGCTAATACCGGCAAGCCAAGTTTGTTGGTTGTTCCCACCTCACTGGTGTTTAACTGGGTTCAGGAAGCACAAAAATTCACACCTAAGATGGTGTTGTATTCGCATGTGGGCGTGTCCAGAACTAAAGATGTGGTTGTGTTCAACCAGGCAGACCTGATCATCACTACCTATGGCACGTTACGAAATGATATAGAGCTATTGAAATCCGTTGAATTTGATGTGGTATTGCTTGATGAGAGCCAGTTCATTAAAAACCCAACCTCTAAACTCGCCAAGACGGCCAACCAGCTTCAAAGTCGGCTTAGATTAACCCTCACAGGTACACCAATCGAGAATACTGTAGTTGATTTATGGAGTCAGATGAATTTTGTGAATCCGGGCTTGCTTGGCAATTACAAGTTCTTCCAGAAAGAGTTTGCCATAGCTATAGAGAAGAAGCAAGATCGATCAAGAGCAGAGCAATTGCAACAGCTTATTAAGCCATTTGTCATGCGCAGAACCAAGATGCAGGTTGCTGGCGATTTACCACCAAAAACGGAGCAGGTGATTTACTGTGATATGACCGATGAACAACAGGATTTGTATGAAAAAACCAAGTCGACCTATCGGAACATGATCATTGATTCGGTGCAGAAAAATGGCCTGGCCAAATCACGCATTCAATTGCTGGCAGGCTTGACCAAGCTAAGGCAAATTGCCAACCACCCGTTGTTGAATGATGCAGAATATGAGGCGAGTTCCGGCAAGTTTCAACAAATCGAGTATATGTTGATGACAGCACTGGAGGAAAATCACCGAGTATTAATATTCTCGCAATTTGTGGGTCATTTAAAAATTGTTCGTGAACTGTTAGAACGACAAGGTATCGAATACGGCTACATTGATGGTTCTGTGAAGGCCAGTGATCGAAAGAAAGAAGTTGAGGCGTTTCAGAACAACGAGAAAAATGTTTTTCTGATTTCCTTGAAAGCGGGTGGTTATGGATTGAACCTCACTGCGGCCGACTACGTGTTTTTGCTTGATCCATGGTGGAACCCTGCGGCAGAAAACCAGGCAATTGACAGAACACATCGAATAGGCCAAACACAAAATGTATTCAGCTATAAGTTCATTACCAGGAATACGGTTGAAGACAAGATCGTAGCGCTTCAGAACAAGAAAAAGAAGTTAAGTGATAGCCTCATCCAAACCGAAGAATCGTACATAAAACAAGTCACCCAGGAAGACATCCAACACTTATTTGGCTAATTGTCATTTGGATTCTGACATTTTTTTAGGCATTTTGCCCCTCTAAATTCTAATGGAAATGAGAAAAGTATACGTATTAAGTTTATTGATCCTCACGATGGCAAGCGGAGCGTTTGCACAGAGAGATCTTGATTGGGAGATGGATACCATCTTCAAACCGACACAAATTACAAGTAATCCGAATAATTCAAGTACGGTTGAAATCCACTATGTAGCGAAGCTAACGAGCGGTGATGACGCTAAGACAGGTGATTCCATCATTTCTCGTGTGATCATCACAGATTTGGCAGGTAATCCAATCGTTTCTGGTGGCTGGTTTTTCATGTTAGCTAAAGACATGACCGTAGGAGATACCTTACATGTAACTCAAAATTTAACAATTAATGGCGCACTACTTAACTCGGCCAATGTGGTTTGCTTAGTTCGCACCGATTGTAATAACTCAGATATTAATCAAGAGCCTGTTCCGGAAACCAACAACAACTTACAGGGTGTACTATTGGTTTGGTACAACGCTAAAGGTTGGGGTGTTAGCGTAGAGGACAAGTTCGTTTCAGACCTGATTAATGTTTATCCAAACCCAGCGACCGACAATGTAACGGTTTCAGCTAATCTGGTTAGCAGTAACGACACAAAGGTTCGTGTATTAGACCTAAACGGCCGTGTAGTAGCTGAGCAGGTTTTAGATCAAACCTCGTTTGAAACAAATGTGAATGTAGCTGGTTTAGAGCCAGGATTATACATGGTTGAGGTTTCCAATGGAACCTACACTACCACCAAGAAATTACAGGTGGCACGCTAAGAAATTATAAAAATTGATTAGAGCCCCGCTTGATCCAATCGAGCGGGGCTTTTTGTTTTTGCCAAACCCTTGTTTTCCTTTAATTTGCAGCATCAATTTTCAGCACAATGGCAGGGCATAGCAAATGGGCTAATATTAAGCATCGGAAAGCCGCTCAGGATAAAAAAAGGGCGAAAGTTTGGACACGGATAATCAAGGAAATTACCATTGCCGCGCGTGATGGAGGTGGAGATCAGGAGTCTAACCCTTCGCTTCGGTTGGCCATACAGAATGCCAAAGGAGCGAACATGCCAAAAGACACCATGGAGCGTGCCATCAAAAAAGGTGTTGGCGGTGAAGGTGCAAACCTCACGCCAGTTACCTATGAAGGTTATGGACCAAACGGTATTGCCATTTTTGTAGAAGCGATGACCGACAATTTGAACAGAACCGTTGCCAATGTACGTGCCATTTTTACTAAATATGGAGGAAGCCTTGGCACCAATGGTTCGTTGAGTTTCATCTTCGATCAAAAAGGCATATTTACGATTGGTAAAGACAGTATTGTAGACAAGGATGCTGACGAAATGGAGATGCACTTCATTGATGGTGGTGCCGAAGATATTGAGGATACTGAAGATGCCTTAGTGGTAACAACCTCTTTTGAGGACTTTGGTAACATGCAAAAGAAATTAGAGGAAGTTGGACTTGAGGCAAGTAGCGCTGAAGTACAACGCATTCCAAACAATACAACGTCACTTGATGTTGAAACGGCACAGAAAGTGCTCACGGCGATTGAAAAGTTTGAAGAAGATGACGATGTAACAAACGTCTACCATAATTTGGAGCTGACAGACGACTTAATGAAGGCGTTAAACGAGTAATGAATAAGGAAGAAAGAAGATCTAAGCTGCTCAGAAAGCGCGAGGAATCAAAACTAGGTGGTGGCGAGAAACGAATTGAATCTCAGCACGGAAAAGGCAAACTTACAGCACGAGAACGTCTTGATTATCTGTTAGACAAGGGGTCATTTGAAGAAATTGGAGCCTTTGTTAAGCATAGAAGCACCGATTTCGGACTGGATAAACAGCATTATTTGGGGGACGGTGTGGTCACCGGATATGGAACGATCAACGGCCGTTTGGTGTACGTTTTTTCGCAAGACTTTACCGTTTTCGGTGGTTCACTATCTGAAACACATGCCGAGAAGATTTGCAAGGTCATGGACCTGGCCATGAAGAATGGCGCACCGGTGATCGGGTTAAACGACAGTGGTGGAGCCCGTATTCAGGAAGGTGTGGTTTCGCTCGGAGGTTATGCCGACATATTCTATCGTAATACGTTGGCCAGTGGTGTAGTACCTCAGATTTCTGCCATTATGGGGCCTTGTGCGGGTGGTGCGGTGTATAGTCCGGCAATCACCGATTTTATTATGATGGTGGAAGATACGTCCTACATGTTTGTTACAGGACCCAATGTGGTTAAAACAGTGACGAATGAAGAAGTGAGTTCGGAGGAATTGGGAGGTGCATCGGTACACTCAACTAAATCGGGGGTGGCACATTTCACAGCCGTAAACGAGATCGCATTACTTGATAACCTGAGAACGTTGTTGAGTTATATCCCACAAAACTGCGAAGAACACGCGCCACTTGACGGTTATGAGTTGAAAGATGAAACCCGTTCGGTTTTGGCAGATATTGTACCGGAGAATGTGAACCAACCCTACGACATACGGGATGTTATCAATGGCGTAATTGATCAAGATTCATTCTTTGAAGTACACAAAGACTTTGCAGAAAATATTGTAGTTGGGTTTGCCAGACTTGGTGGAAGAAGCATTGGCATTGTGGCGAACCAACCGGCTTTTTTGGCGGGTGTGTTAGACGTAAAATCGAGCCAGAAAGGCGGGCGATTTGTACGTTTCTGTGATGCCTTCAATATTCCTTTACTCGTATTTGAAGACGTGCCTGGTTTCTTGCCGGGGACTGATCAGGAGTGGAATGCTATTATTACAAACGGAGCGAAGTTACTGTATGCCTTTAGTGAAGCTACAGTGCCGAGGGTTACCGTTATTACGCGTAAAGCATATGGTGGTGCATATGATGTGATGAATTCGAAGCACATTGGTGCGGATATGAATTTTGCCTGGCCAAGTGCAGAGATCGCGGTAATGGGAGCGAAGGGTGCTGCTGAAATCATCTTCCGCAGGGAAATTGCTGCAGCAGAAGATAGTGAGCAGGCCTGGAAAGATAAAGAACAGGAATATGCCGACATATTTGCGAATCCGTATCGCGCTGCAGAACGAGGATTTGTAGACGAAGTGATACTTCCCGAAGAAACAAGAACAAAACTTATTAAGGCGTTTAAGATGCTTGAGAATAAGGTGGATAGTTTACCCAAAAAGAAACACGGTAATATACCGTTATAACATGGAGAAATCATATGACGCACTCATTGTTGGTGCAGGACCTGTAGGTTGTGTGGTGGCAGAGCAGCTGGCAAAGAAGAAAGGCTGGAGCTGTTTAATTATAGACAAGCGCGATCACATCGCTGGAAACTGTTACGATCGCTATCACGAAAGTGGTGTCTTAATTCATCAATATGGACCTCATTATTTTCGGTCGAATAAAAAGGAACTCATTGATTATCTGAGTCAGTTTACCGATTGGATTCCTGGGAATTATGAAGTAAAAAGCTCAACCCGTGGCGAATTGTTTCCGTTTCCGATAAACTTACTGACGCTGGGCCAGTTTTTTGGTCGCACATTTACAGCAGAAGAGGCTCAGGAGCATCTGGATAATATTCGTATCCCAAATGATGATCCCCAAAATTCAGAGGAGTTTGTGTTGTCCAGAGTGGGGAAGGAGTTGTATGAGGCCTTCTATCTGGGGTATACCCTGAAGCAGTGGGAGATGCACCCGAGAGATTTGAACAAGTCGGTTTGCGGTCGCATACCCATACGATTTAACGAAGATATTCGCTACGTAGACCATGAGTATCAACTCACACCGAAAGAAGGGTTTACCGAAATGTTTGGTAAGATGATAGATCATGAGCTCATTGACGTTCAGTTGAATACATCTTTTGAAGAAGTTCGGGATAAAATCAAACCAAATGCAGCAACCTTGTATACGGGGCCTATCGATGCGTATTTCGGGTTTCAGTATGGCAAGCTTCCCTGGCGCTCGTTAGATATTACGTTTACCGAATTCAAAGAAGCGTATAAACAACCTTGTGTACAGATCAACTATCCGAACGACCATGCATACACGCGTTCGGTAGAAATTAAACACGTGACGGGTCAGCAAAGCGATAACACGGTGATTTCTTACGAGGTGCCAACCTGGGATGGTGATCCGTATTACCCGGTTCCGGCAGATGATAACGCGGCATTGTTTAAGAAATACTGGAAGTTGGCTGATGAAGAAAACAAAGCCAACAAGGTGTATTTCTCCGGACGATTGGCGCGATATACGTATATCAACACCGATGAAGCCATAGAAATGGCATTAGAGACGGCCCAACAAATGATGAACGATGCAGAGTAGCGATTCAGTTTGGGTAATAATGCCGGTGTACAACGAAGAAGAATCGTTGTCTCATGTTCTTGATGCCTGGTTGCCAACGTTCCGGGCGCATCTGAAGAACTTTACCTTCTGTATTTTGAACGATGGATCGAAGGACAGCAGCATCGAAATCATGAACAGTTATGCGGAGACCAATTCAGAGATCAACGTTGTAGACAAGCCCAACTCGGGTCATGGCCAATCGTGTATTTATGGTTATCAGTTAGCAATTGAAGGTGGCGCAGACTGGGTCTTTCAAATCGATTCAGATGGCCAGTGTAATCCGGCCTATTTTAAGGCTTGTGTAGACGCCAGCAAGAACAGCCAGGTGGTGTATGGTTATCGTAGAACACGCGATGATGGCTGGAAACGCTTTTACATTTCGCGCGTAGTTAGTCTGTTCATCTGGATCGCTACGGGTGTTTGGGTGCGAGATGCTAATGTACCCTACCGCTTCATGCATGTGGATTCATTAAAGCCGATTGTAAACCATGTGCCTAAGGATTTCCACTTGGCCAATGTGCTGGTAAGCACGTATCAGAAGTACCGGTTCGGTATTCATTGGGTGAACATTCATTTCGATGATCGATTTGGAGGAGAGCCATCTGTAAAACTATCCCTGTTCGCCAAACATGGAGTGGTGTTATTCAAACAACTGAGAGCCGGCTTCAAAGCTGTTAAATCAATCTAGGAAAAAGTCTAAATGTGGAAAATATTCCCAAATATAGACTATTGTCTTATTTCTTTAAAATGTTAAGTTTCTTATAATCAGACATTTGTAATAATTTCTCGTAGCTGGCACACCAATTGAACTACTTGGACTGTTCGCAAAAGTTCAAGTCATGTTAGTTAAAATTCAAAATTCTACACAGAATAACGCAGTTTCAATTTCTTACGCAGAATTCGCTCAATTGGTGAACTCCAAGTTTCTAAAGCGCTTTGTTGTAAGCATGTTCATTGTATTCATAAATACATTAGCACAAGGACAGTCAATTACCAACGGTAACTTCTCAAGTCAATCAAGCGGTTGGGGTTGTTCTCCGGAGGCGATGCATAAAGAAACGACCTACGGAGGTTCCAATTCATCAAACCGAGTAGCAGAAGTTGATCGTGCTGCTGGTTTATGTCAAACCGTTACCGGCTTTACCATAGGTAACAGTTACCAGTTAACATTCGATTGTTCTTGTCGCACGTCATCTTGTGCACCCAGTGTTCAAACCATGGACCTGACCATCAGTGGTGGTGTGTTATCTGAAACGATAACCCGAAACAAGGGTACTTTTAACTTTACGCAAGAGTCGTTCACATTTGTAGCGACCAGTACATCGCATACCATAACGTTTGATGGCACGGTGTCGGGTACCTGCGGATTGATTCTAGACAATATTAACCTGTCTAATTTGGGTGTTTTGCCGGTGGAATTCGTTTCTATGGAAGCAACCAATGAAGAAGACCACGTAAATGTTACCTGGGTGACAGCTATGGAATTGAACAACGACTTTTTTACGATAGAGCGTTCTGTAGACGGATCGTCTTGGGAAGCTATAGGATATGTAACCGGTGCTGGTAACTCAAATGAATTGCTGGACTATCAGTTTACAGATTATCGTCCATTGAACGGTACTTCGTACTACCGTGTAAAACAAACCGACTTCGACGGAAGTTTTGACTACTCTCGTATTGCTATGGTTCGCAGAGATCAAACCGGTGACGTTATGGTTTATCCAACACCGAGTAGCGATTTCGTAACGGTGAAACACGATAACATCAACAGCACAAGCGAGATACAGTTATTAAACAGCCAGGGGCAGAATGTACTAAACCAATGTAATCCGGTAATACACAATGACCAACTGGAAGTGAATGTATCAGGCCTACCTAATGGTGTGTATGTTATCTACATTAACGGTAGAACTGCACGTATCATTCGCAGTTAATCCAAAAGAAAGGTTTGGGTCAACCGAGCGGCACAACCGTACGTATTTATCGAATATAATTTCCTTAGGTTACATAAAATTTATATTACAACACTTGTAAATCTTTGATAATAAGCGCTTAACGAATAACAGTTGAACTAAGCTTAACATACAGGCAATAAAAATATTATGTGTTATGTCTGTATAGAATTCATTTCTTTGCGGTAAATTACAGATTGTTGTGTAAAAGGTGTCGGAACTTCACGATTAACAGGTTCTTCGCTGAAACAGATCTGGAGAAAACAAAGACATAATGGAATTTGGTATAGGAAGTGTGTTTCAAATTTTAGGTGCACTTGCATTCTTCATCTACGGAATGAAAATGATGAGTGAGGGTATCCAGCGGGCAGCAGGTACTCAGCTTAGAAGCATTTTGAGAAACATGACAAAGAACCGTTATCTAGGTGTATTCACCGGGTTCTTAATCACAGCTCTGGTACAATCCTCATCTGCAACAACGGTTATGACCGTGAGTTTTGTAAATGCAGGCTTACTGTCACTTGTTGAATCAGCAGGTATCATGATGGGGGCCAATGTGGGTACTACAATTACAGGTTGGCTTGTTTCGATTCTGGGATTTGAGGTCAAATTATCGGCTTATTCCATTCCATTGTTTGCATTTGGTGTTCCGATGTTGTTTTCCAGCAGAGGAAAAGTCAAGTACTGGGGAGAGTTTATTGTAGGTTTTGCCATACTGTTTTTAGGGTTAAGTGCCTTGAAAAATGCGGTGCCTGAGATCAATGAGAGTTCGTCCCTATTGCTTTGGTTAAAAGACTTCTCGCAGAATGGCATTCTTTCCCGACTGGCGTTTGTGTTGGTTGGAACCATTTTAACCATTGTGGTTCAATCTTCCAGTGCAGCTATGGCGATTACGCTCACGATGTGTACACAGGGTTGGTTACCACTAGATGTAGCTGCCGCTATGATATTAGGTGAAAACATCGGTACAACGATCACTGCAGAGCTGGCATCGTTGGTAGGTAATACCGCGGCTAAACGTTCTGCACGAATTCACTCCTTGTTTAACGTTATAGGCGTGTCGTGGATGGTGATCATATTACCCTATTTCCTGCCCTTTTTATCAACGATACTTGTGGAATATCTGGGCTTTGCAGATCCGTACTCAACGAAAGGTATGGCCAAGGGGCTGGCAGCGTTTCATACTTCATTTAACATGGTCAATGTGCTCATTATGTTGGCCTTTGTTCCCTGGCTTGTGCGGGTGGCGACCAGAACGGTTAAAGAAAGCAATGACGAAGATGAGATCAACAGTAAACTGCAATTCATTTCATCTACTGCAGTAACACCTGAATTGGCAACCATAGAATTACAAAAAGAAACGGCACATTTTGGTTCTGTGACACAGCGGTTAAATGGCTTTCTGAAGAATCTGGTACGCGCCATAGACGAAAAAGATCGTCGTAAGTGGGTGAAAAAAGTGAAGAAGTATGAGGAGATCACCGATAATATGGAGATCGAAATAACGGAGTACATCACCAACCTTGCAGATAAAGAAATTACACCTAAAACATCGATTCGTTTACGAACGTATATGAATATTGCCAACGACCTGGAGCGCATAGGTGATATTTATTATCAAATGAGTAAGACGGTTGAAAATAAGAACGAGCGTAAGATATACTTCGTTCCGGAGCAACGGGAGCAGTTGCTGCGTATGATTGACCTGATTGAGAAAGCGTTTACGGTTATGGTCAACAACCTCTCCGTGCAGGATTACGATACGGTAGAAAAAACAGAAGCACGCCAGCTCGAAGACGATATCAATGCGATGCGCAATGCCCTAAGGAATGAAAACCAGGATAATCTTGGAAAAGAGAATTATCATATGGAGGCAGCTATGGTTTATAATACATTATTCTCGTCGTTGGAGCGTGTAGGCGATCACATTATTAATGTAACCGAGTCAATCGTAGGAGAGATTTAAGCACAAAAGGAATCCATTGGA
>DIYD01000327.1 GCA_002428905.1 Bacteroidetes bacterium UBA6063
TCGTGTTGAAAAGAGTAGAACACGAAATAAAGGCGGTTCCGGACTCGGTCTCAGTATTGCGAAACACATTGTAGAAGCCCATGGACAAGCCATTCAGGTACGCAGTCAGCTTGGGGTTGGTTCTACTTTTAGTTTCTCTTTAGCCAAGGCAGAATAACCCTTGAAGATGTTAGAAACTTTATAGGCTTCCACATAGCCGAAATGAGATTAAAATACCTTTTTTTTGTGTCGCGATGGAAAATTCTGTTGTATCGGCGCGGAAGTACAGACCGGCTACCTTCGACACGGTAGTGGGGCAGGAGCACGTTACGCGCACACTGATCAACGAAATCAAAAACAACCAGCTTGCTCAGGCCTTTTTGTTTAATGGCCCAAGAGGTGTAGGTAAAACAACCTGTGCCCGAATTCTGGCAAAGGAAATCAATAAAGAAAGCATCGAAGATGAGGACTACGATTTTTCGTATAACATCTTTGAACTGGATGCTGCATCGAACAACAGTGTTGAAGACATACGGCACCTAAATGAACAGGTGCGCATACCACCTCAGGTTGGAAAGTATAAGGTGTATATCATCGATGAGGTTCACATGTTGTCTGCAGCGGCTTTTAATGCATTCTTAAAAACCCTTGAAGAGCCCCCGCACTATGCCATTTTTATCCTGGCCACTACAGAGCGACACAAGATACTTCCAACCATTTTGTCGCGATGTCAGGTGTTCACCTTTAACCGAATTTCGGTTTCAGATATAGTTGCACATCTGAAGAAGATTGGTGAGGCGGAAGGCATGACCATGGAGGAGGAAGCCCTGCACATTATTGCACAAAAGGCAGACGGTGCATTGCGAGACGCACTTTCGATTTTCGATCAGATGATGAGCATATCATCGGATAAGAAGTTAACGTATGCCGATGTCATCAAGAACCTGAATGTACTTGATTACGATTACTATTTCAAGGTGACGGACGCCTTCCAGCAACAAGATATTAGCACGGTATTACTCATCTTTGATGACATATTAAGCAATGGCTTTGACGGGCAGATTTTCTTAAACGGTCTTGCAAGTCACTTCCGTGATTTAATGGTTGGTCGCACACCAGAGACGGTTAAACTGTTGGATGTACCACCGAACGTACACCAGAAATATATCGATACGTCTAAAGTGTTGAATCAGGGTTTTCTGGTTAATGCAATAAACATCGCCAATGAATTTGATTTGGGTTATAAAGCCAGTAGAAACCAGCGATTGCATGTCGAGCTCGCATTAATTAAAATGTGTTACATCCCGAGCTTAATTGAATCGGGCGAAAAAAAAAAGAACATAGCTAAACCGGTGGCTCAAACTCCGGTTACGAAATCGAATACACCTGCTACAGACACTAAACCTAAAACCACTACAGAGGTGGAGGCTACTCCGGCACAGCTCGTTTCCAAACCTCAAAAGAGCTTGCCCAGGCGCAAGGCATCCGAAGAAGTAGCACAAATTGGTAACCTCGACGACCTGTTATCGGTTGATGTAGATACCGCAGCAACGGAAGTTGAAAACAAGGTAGAGGAGAAGCAGGCCTCGTTTGAACCGGAATCTGCTCCAGAAAAGACGGCACCACTTACGGTTGAAAATATAAACACCGTGCTGAGTCAATATGCGGAACAACTGAAGACGGAAGGGCGGTTTCAACACTCCCTTTTTAAATTCATCACCGCCAAACCCGAGGGTAATACCATTAGGTTTGAAATGATCAAACAACACCGCATCCAACTGGAGGAAATCAAAGTAGAATTCTTGCAGTTTCTACGCAAGGGGCTACACAATAGCGCGCTACAGATCGAAGTAGTAGAAGTGAAGAAGAAAAAAGAAGGAGAGGGGCGTGCGTACACCGGCCAGGAGAAATTCGATGCTATGGCTAAAAAGAACCCTGCATTACAAGATCTTAAAGATAAGCTAAATCTGTCCTTGCGTTAATCACGCACGACGGTAACCGTACCGCTGTATTTCTCTTTTTGAGCATCTTCTATACAGGCTTCACGGAAGGTAAAGATGTAGAAATAGGTTCCAGCCGGACACGGGTTGCCAGAATACATGTTTCTGCCGTCCCAGTTAAGCGGAGAATACGCTGTGTAGTCTTGTTTAGATTCATATACCTTTTCTCCCCAACGGTTGTATATCTTTAAATCGTAGAGGTCTTCACCCTCAATATCAATTTCGAGGTAGTCATTCAGCCCGTCATTATTCGGTGTAATGATGTTTGGAATAAACATACTAAAGTTATGATCACTTTCTACAAGGTCACAGAGCGTATCGATGCAACCTGAAGGGCTTGTAGAGATTAGGCAAACTTCAAACTCCCCAATATCGGGTGCGAAGTGGTGCGACGCGTTTTGTTGGAATGAAATGTTATTTGGACCGCTGGATGGGTGACCAAAATCCCAGAAATACGTTGTGCCTTCTTCCCCTGTGGCGTTGAAGTAATATGTCGGACACAAACTGTCTTTGAAGAACGAGAATTCCGTGCGGTTGACGTTCACCTTAAAGATCTTCTCAATTTCATTGTAACACTCCCGTTCATAAGGGCCTTCCGGTGTATATATGGGTTTGTAGCGCACGCTAAACGATCCGGTGTCGGTGAGCGTGTAGTCCACTGGTGTAGTTTCCGATATCACTGAATCAGAATCAAAGTACCACCTATAGGTGTCGTATATCGTATCGGATTGATCCACCAACCGCACGGTTTGGCCTACGCAAAAATTCCCTTCAATATCAAAGTCGACTTTGGGTATGGGTAATACAACTACCCTCCGAACAATGCGTTGCACTGCAGTTGTGTCAGGGAATAGAGAACTACAGTAGTAGATATTGTTGTTGTTATTTGGGTTGACTACACTATCACCGGCAAAGAGGTAAATGTAATAGATACCCGGATTCTTAAACGTGAATGAAACATTAGAATCCGACTTGGTGCTCAACGTGTTGGAACCAGATGTTGAATCGCCAAAGTACCAAATGAAGTCTTTGGCCTGTTTGGAATTGTTTCGGAATTCCACGGTATGCGGCGCACACCCTACAGTGTCTGAAAGAATATCGAAGTGCGGTTGCGGGCCGTCTATGGTAATGGTTCGATATGCAGTATCAATACAGCCTAACGTATTTTCTACAACATGCGTGATGGTAAATTCCCCATAGGTGGAATAGAAGTGGAATGGATTTTTTAAATAACTCGGTGTTTTACCGTCGCCAAAGTCCCAATAATGGTAAGTGATACTGTCGCCAGGCTCATCAAACCATTGCGATGAGTCAAACAATTGTATAATGTCGTCGCACACAATCTTCTGAGATATATCTTTTATTCCCGCTGTAATGCGACCAATCTCAATCTGTTTAACAAGCGTATCTGTACACCCGTTTTGGTCTTTACTCACCATAGTTACATCGTAGAAACCGGGTTGAGGGTATGCATAGGTGTATTCATTGAGTGGACCTGTAAGCGAGAATCCTTCACCCGCTCCAAAATCGAACGATACGGTTTCCCCTTTCCTTCCTGGTGTTCCTGGCCGCCAGAATTGAGTGGTGTCATTCCAATACGTGACAGAGTCTACGAAGTGTACCTTCGTTTTCGGACAAGCTGGAGATGGGAAGGTGAACGTGTTAAAGAATCCAATCTTACGCTCCTTCATATAATACGTTCGATCACATCCTTTATCCGTTATGAGCGTGACTGAAGCGTCGTATTTACCTGACCTGCGGTAATAATGCTCGAAGTCGGGTAGGTAAATGGAATCTTTATGGAGCACTGTAGTATCTATGGTGCCATCTCCCCAATTATAGACAATGGTGTCTACATTTTCTTGTGGCTGAACAATGAACTCACCGGTTAACTTCGTTGGTAGGCATCCTTCATAATCGGTACGCGCTAATGGGCTTGGGGCCGGCCATAATCGAAATGCATTGTGGTACCAAAACGTGTCTTTGCATATTCGACTCGAGTCGGTATAGTAGTCTTCAGGATCACAGGACCTGTATACCCTTGGACTTCCAGCCGTGTATATAACACCAAAGGTTACCCAGCCGGAGGTGTCACATGTTTTAGGGTAGCTATGTACATTAACCCAATCTATAAAGGGTTCGCACGCCGAATCAACGGTGATCTGAAGATTTTCGGTAAGTAAACACTCTTTGGTGTCGAACCGTACGCCCTTAAACCAGCACGGTTTATTTAGTCTGAATGAAAAGTCTTCTCGTTTCGCCTTGTACAGGTTGATGTCAAAATCGCTGCTATCAAAACAACCATTTATCGTATCAATGGCGTAAAGTATGGCCCGGTCACAAAATGAGGAGTCGTATTTATGCTTACCATCAATGTCTTGAGAGAAGTTACAATTACTATTAACAAACCGTCCTTTTGCCGTGTTTGTAGTGCACTGAGGCGCGAAATTGTCTTTGTAACTCCATAAGTATTTTATTCCCACGTTGCCATACGTAGTCGACGTGTTGCAGAAGTACACTGTATCCTCTGGATCACATTGGGTCTGATTAAAAACCAATGCGTCCGATTTTACACCTATAGACTCTACCGAGTCATACTCCATGATGGTCTGACAATTACCTCTGTTAACAACGAGGTTTATGTAGTATTTGCCTGGTTTGGGTGGGAAGAAGAAGGCGTTTCGAGCACCACCGAAGTTCTTGACTATGTTATAACCTGTGTCGAAAGCAGTCCAGGAGAAATTGGCACCGGCAACGTTCGGGTGTGAAAACTCGAAATACCCTGGATAGCATCGTATAGAATCAAGTCTTTTATGGTTAATGGTAACCTTGTCCAGATTGATAATGATGGTCCGTTGGTAGCTAACCTCGCAACCATTCTTAAACTTAAGTGTAACCGTAGCTTTGTAGTTTCCACTGCTTTTATAAGCGTGGCGCACGGTGGATGTATTAAAGGGGGAGATGGTTCGCTGGGTTCCATCACCAAAATCCCAGTGAGCTTCAAGCACCTCCGTACTGCGACTATTGCTCCACGATGTATCATATAACATCGCAACGGATTGAGAATCACATGCCTTTACTCCAAGGTCATGAGTGTATGTTGGAATGAAGTCGTCTTTTATTTCTATGTTGATTTCCTTTTTAGACTCACAGCCCTTATCATTCGTCAGTTCAACCGTAATGGTGTATTTACCCGGTCGTGTATACGAGTAACATACCGTACTTCCTTTCACCGGATTTGGGGTGTCTGTTTTTCCGCCGTCTCCCCACAAAACACGGCGCTGAGTTATGGATGTACCTGTGCCCGTTGTCGAGTTGTCAAGCAAGCAGACCTTATTTCCAGTAAAACAGTATATAGAAGCGCTCGTGGTGGCAATATCAATTGCTGGAGGAGCATATACCGTAATGGTCTTGGAAGCAGAACATTTCGTGCCGTCGTTGTGCGTTACGTCAACCCGCACATTGTAAGTGCCTGCAGAAGAAAAGCGATGATCGGGGCTTAGCAGGTTGCTGGTATTTCCGTCGTCGAAGTTCCAGGCCGCCGTGGAAATAGTCTTGGAAGACGTGGCCTTAAAATTGATCAGGTCGTCAACACAGGTTATGGTATTCGATTCAATAGAGCATTGAGCAGCAGCCTCTAATCCAGAACTGAATAGCAGTACGAGTAGAGTCAAACATTTGGGCCAACAGAAATTGAATCGATTCTTAAGCGTGGTCAACGGTATTCTATAATATATCCAAGGTATTGTGTAGAGACCATATATCCAAATAGAAAGTTGAAGGATTACGTAAAATTGAATATAGAGTGCTCACATCTGAAAGAGTATTTCTAAAGTAGAAAAGTTGCACACGATGAACATTAAATATGGGTTGTCATAAACAGAATCAACGACAAGCTATACTCATGACAATTCTATTTATTCGTAGGGTGCCAACAAAAAAGCCAATCCCGCTAGATATCGGAATTGGCTTTGAAAAGTGTTGTATAATTCGATTAAACGAATCGGAACATTGAACCACCGTAGATGGCTTCATTGCCGAGTTCTTCTTCAATTCGGAGTAACTGGTTATACTTCGCAATACGGTCAGTACGCGAGGCCGAACCTGTTTTAATCTGTCCGCTGTTCATAGCAACAGCCAGGTCTGCAATAGTTGTGTCTTCAGTTTCACCACTTCGGTGACTGATGACGTTTGTGTATTGGTGTCTTGTAGCCAATTGTATGGCATCTATAGTCTCCGTTAGTGACCCAATCTGATTTACTTTAACCAAAATGGAGTTACCAACACCTTGCTCAATACCTTGTTGCAGACGTTTAACATTGGTAACAAACAAATCGTCTCCTACCAACTGGGTATTGCTGCCAATACGTTCAGTCAGCATTTTCCAACCGGTCCAGTCGTCCTCGTCTAATCCGTCTTCGATTGAAACGATTGGGTATTTGCCTGTCCAGTTTTCCCAGTATGAAACCATTTCCTCTGAAGAAAGCTTCTGACCGTTTGACTTATGGAAGTGGTAAAGACCAGTTTCTTTATCGTAGAATTCGGACGAAGCAGCGTCCATGGCAATGAAGATATCCTGGCCAGGTTTGTATCCTGCTTCTTCTATGGATTTTAATACAATCTCAATGGCTTCTTCGTTTGATTTGATGTTTGGCGCAAATCCTCCTTCATCACCAACGTTTGTGCTATAGCCTTTGCTCTTCAGTACGTTTTTCAGGTGATGGAACACTTCAGTTCCCATCTGTAAAGCTCTACCAAAACTATCGGCTTTCACTGGCATGATCATGAACTCCTGAAAGTCGATGGAGTTATCCGCATGGCTTCCACCGTTTAAGATGTTCATCATTGGAACTGGAAGTACCTTGGCATTTACACCGCCGATATAACGATACAGAGACTGACCTGCTTCCATGGCAGCTGCTTTAGAAATGGCCAGTGATGCGGCTAATATAGCGTTTGCACCGAGCTTTCCTTTGTTTGACGTTCCGTCAAGTGCAAGCATGGCATTGTCCAATGCTGTTTGATCGAACACGTCCATGCCGATGATGGTATCCGCAATAGAGGTATTGACGTTTGCAACCGCATTTAAAACACCCTTGCCCAGATAAGCAGATTTGTCGCCGTCACGCAATTCTACCGCTTCGTGTACACCTGTAGAGGCGCCCGAAGGCACCGCTGCGCGACCAAAGCTGCCGCTGTCGGTAATTACCTCGGCTTCAATGGTTGGGTTGCCTCTTGAATCTAAAATTTGTCTTGCCGTAATGTCAAGAATAGAACTCATATGTTTAACTTAATAGTTTAATAAAATCGTCGAATAAGTAGCGTGAGTCGTGTGGCCCAGGGTTTGCTTCCGGGTGATATTGTACCGCGAATGCAGGGGCATTCTTTAATCGGATGCCTTCTACCGTATCATCGTTCAAGTTTCGATGTGTAATTTCAGCCAATTCAGGTACGATGCTTTCTGGATCAATAGCAAAACCGTGGTTCTGAGAGGTAATTTCACTACGTCCGGTAACCAGGTTTTGTACAGGGTGGTTTAGACCGCGATGACCATGATGCATTTTATAGGTTTTCATGCCCACTGCCTGAGCAAGAATCTGGCTGCCTAAACAAATACCAAACATCTTCTCCTGATTGTCGACAATTTCCTTGATTGTATTGGTCTCTTCAACCATTACACTAGGATCGCCAGGCCCATTGCTGATCATGAAACCATCTGGATTCCATGCCTTCATATCGGCGTAGCTTGTTTTACTTGGGAAAACTTTCAGATAGCAATCACGTTCCGCTAAACATCGAAGGATGTTGGTTTTCACCCCAAGATCAAGAACGGCCACCTTGTACTTGGCGTTCTCATCACCGTAGAAATACGGTTTGTCGGTGGTAACCTTAGAGCTTAACTCGAGTCCTTGCATTGAAGGAACGTCAGCCAGCTTTGCTTTCAACACATCCACATCAAGGATGTCTGAACTAATTACGCAGTTCATGGCTCCTTTGCTTCGAATGTGACGTACGATCTGACGTGTATCAACATCTGAAATACCGATTAAATTATTGTCGATCAGATAATCATTCAAGCTTGAAGTAGCCAGCTTTCGACTGAATTTGTACGAAAACTTTTTGACGATTAAACCATTAATTTTGATTCCATCAGACTCCACATCTTCAAGACTTGCACCGTAGTTTCCGATATGATCACCGGTCATTACAACGATTTGTCCGAAATAGGATGGGTCTGTGAAAACTTCTTGATAACCGGTCATGCCGGTGTTGAAACAAATTTCTCCGAAAGTAGTGCCAATTTTGCCGATCGCCTTGCCACTAAAAACGCTGCCATCTTCTAAAACAAGAATGGCGGATTGTCCTGTTGTATTCTCCACGTTTTTCTATTTGTGCAAAGGTAAAAATCTGTCCTTTTTTGGAAAGCGATGTTGAAAAAATGATAGTTACTTCCCTAAAATCCAGTCAGACAACAGCACAATAGTGTTGAAATCGATATGGCCCTGTTTGTAATATTCTCCCGGAGTTGGTTTCCCGGTCCATTCAACCATCTGGTGGTTTGCACCTTCAACCAGGGTAAATGTAACCCAGTCTGTGTTGTTAAGCTTGTCTTTAAACGCCTTAAATTCAGTGGCATGCGGAACCTGATAATCTCGATCACCTTGAATAATCAGGGTTTTGATCTTGTTCGACTGAATAGAATCAATAATGTCGAATGTCTTCATGTGACGGTGATAGTAAATCATATCGTCATTGCCCATTTCTTTTAATCCATCTACTGAACTTGGCTCACCATCAATAAACTTACGCTCTTCAATTGCGCGATCTAAGCGTTCCTGCTCTTCTTCTGTAACATTACTGTCCACCTCACTGAGGTACTGGTACTGCTCCGGAATGATTTGATAGTATGGTCTCGGAGAACCAGCCAGCACGATTATTCCATCCACCTCTTTGCACTCCGACGCAATTATTGGTGCTGAAAATGCGCCCAGGCTATGCCCAAGTACAAAAATTCGATTCGTATCGAGATAGAAATATTCCGAAACTTTCTGAACAGCAGATATGGCGTCATCAATCGTTTCGTCATACAATGTAAAGCTGTCGATAGTGGCAAGTTGTTTACCATAGGTGTACGTTCGTTTATTGTATCGGATAGTCGCAATCCCCTGGAGAGCCAATCCATAAGCCAAATCTTGATAAAGTTTGTTCGGGCCAAACGTGCCATTCATGTCAGAAGGGCCTGAACCGTGAACGATAATCACTACCGGGCAGTTTTCAAAGTTGTTCGGCAACACAATCTCACCTTCCATTTCAAACGTATCCGTCACTATGGTTAACCGTTCTTTGCCAAAAACCTTGTTCTTCGCCCAGTCAGGCGTTACATAATCCAACGTTTGAAAGGTAAAGCCAATGATCTTGCCCTTCTCGTTCGTGGTAATCGCCATATTTAAGGCAATGTTTTCAAAACTTACCGGAATCTTTGAGATGACCTGGTCTTCTTTTCGTGTCGTTTTGGGTTTGCCTACCGACTGGATGCTGCCATTACCTGCTTCTAAGTTCTCCCATAGCTCATTGAACTTTTTCTTGGAAAAGAACAGCTTGATTTTTCCAGAGAATTTTTTGTGAATTTTATTGAATTTGCGCTCCGCCAAAAGTTCGGCTACTTCAACTGCCGTTGGGTCGGCTTTTTGCGCAAAACTCTTGCCATGAGCAATGAACAGGAAGAATAACAGGGTAATTAGAATCTTAATTTTCGACATCGTATTTTCTTAGAAGTTTCAAAAAGACATCAAAGTCTTTTGGAAGATCAGCCGCTAAATTATAGTGCTTCTCTTGAATTGAAAATTCTAAACTACGAGCATGTAATGCCGTTCGATGAATCATGGGACGTTCTTCACGATCCTTTCCAATTTTGTAATTGTGTTTGATTTGTTTCAGATACGGAAATTCTCCACCGTAAGCCTGGTCACCCGCAATTGGTGCATTTTGAGACGCGATGTGAATACGTATTTGGTGTAACCTACCTGTGTGCGGGTAGCATTCAGCCAAACTAAAGTTTCGGAATTGCTCAATAACAGAGAATCGGGTTAGTGCCTCCTTACCGTCACGTTTGTCAATTTTAGCCTTCCCTCGAGCCGTAGTCGACAACTTGAGATCCACTTCTAAATCTGTGAAATAGTGCCGACCCTGCAAGATGGCCCAATATGTTTTGTTGACCTTTCGCTTTTCAAACGCCATAGCGGTCTCGCGATACGTTTCTTTGTTTTTCGCAATCAGCAGAATGCCAGAGGTTTCCTTGTCTAATCGATGACACAGCTGCGCCGTTTCGCAATATGCCTCGGCAAGTTGCTGTACGCTGGTCTCGCGTCCAAAACGATCATGCAAACTATTCAAACCTGCAGGTTTATTTATGGCGATGAGGTTGTCATCCTCATGAATGATGTATGTGTTGAATGGTTTTAGCTTCATTCCAGGTGTTTGTGAATTTCCGCGATGCTTACCTGGTTTTGCTCACCGGTTTCCATGTTTTTAAGTTGGACAACACCGTCGCTCATTTCATTATCTCCAACAACGACCACCCATTTGAACCCGCATTTGTTGGCATAGTCGAACTGTTTCCCGATTTTTTTTCGTTCGGTATAAACAACGGCAGTTCCGCCATTCAATCGCACCGTATCTGCGATATTTAGGCAATAATTCATTGCCTTTTCATCGAAGTGGCAAAAGAGTATTTTGTTTTCCAGTTCATCGGCCGGAAATAAATTCATGGCCATCATTACATCATAGATACGGTCAAGACCAAACGAAATTCCAATACCAGAAAGCCCATTCAGACCGAAAATACCGGTAAGGTCGTCATAACGTCCTCCACCCGAAACACTGCCAATCCCCGAATCAGGTACCACAGCTTCAAATATGCAGCCGGTGTAGTAATCCAGACCACGAGCTAAACTTAAATCCAGGCTTAGGTTTAGATCAAAGTTTAAGTAACCAAGAACTTCACGTAGTTCCTTTAAACCCGTGTCTTTTTCCTCGCAGTCTACCAAAACGGTGGTGAGATAATCCAAAAGTTCGGAATTGAATTCCGATTTGCGAAGGAGGTCTTCCAGTACGGGTAAGGTCGCTTCATCTGCACCACGCTGTAAAAGCTCCCTGGATACTCCTTCCCAACCTATTTTGTCCAATTTGTCTATGGCAACAGTGAAGTCGGTAAAACTACCCTGGAAATGACAGGTTTTGGCTATCGCTTCCAGTACTTTTCGGTGGTTAATACGCAATTCATAGTTGCTTAAACCAAGGGCATTAAAAACTTCATGGTAAATCTTGATAAAGTCAGCTTCGCACAACAGTGAATCTGTGCCGATCACGTCGGCATCACATTGCCAGAATTCACGGTAGCGCCCTTTTTGTGGTCGATCTGCACGCCATACCGGTTGCATTTGATACCGCCTAAAAGGGAACGTAATTTCGGATTGGTGTTGCACTACAAAACGCGCAAAAGGTACGGTTAAATCGTAACGCAAACCTTTTCCAGCGATGGTGGAAGTCAGTTTTCCTGAGCTTTTCGATGCCAGTACAGCATCGTCTGCCTTGGCCAGATAATCGCCCGAGTTCAAAATCTTGAACAGGAGTTTGTCGCCTTCTTCACCGTACTTGCCGGTAAGTGTCGACAGTTTCTCCATGGCAGGTGTTTCAATCGGATCAAATCCGTATTTCTTATACACTTCTTCGATGGTGCGTGTTATCCTGTTTCTACGTTTCATCACCTGCGGTGAGAAATCGCGAGTACCCTTGGGCAATGATGCTTTTTGCATGGCGCAAAAATACGTTTTGCCACTTAATTCGGAACGGCTTTCAGCAGTTTGTAATAATTAGCCACATCCTGATACATCGCGGCTTTTAAGCGTGCAGCTTTGCCGGCTTCGGATGGATATAAATTGTTGAGACAATTCAGGTCGACACGCTTATTGTAAAGGGATTTTATGTCGTCATTGGCAACACCTAATGTCCATCGACCCAGGGTGTAGTGATAGGCATTGTTATCGAAGTGGGTAACACCCGATTGTACATCTGAGAAGATGCTGGTTCCCAGAACGTCAACTGGGTCGGGGTAGTTGTTTAAGTCAAGTACGGTAGGAAATAAGTCGATGTGGCCAACGGATTTCGTAATGGTTTGCGGCTCAAGAATGCCAGGGGCATACAGGAGCAAAGGAATAGCATACTTCCCGGAAGGTGTGCGGTAGGCGTGTAACAGGTTCTGAGCGCTGTGATCGGCAGTAATAATGAATATGGTACGATGGAACCACTCCTGTTTCTTGCACTCCGCGATGAATTGGTTTAGAGCGTAGTCGGTGTAACGGATACCCTTATGTATAGGTATTTTGCCTGTTTCGAATTCGTTTTTTAAATGGTCAGGTATAGGATATGGGTGATGGCTTGATAGGGTAAAGATGCCACTGACGAAGGGCTCTGGCATTTGGTTTAGTTGATTAACAGCGAAATGAAACATTTCCGCGTCGTAGATGCCCCAATGGCCGTCAAAGGCTTCTTCGGGGCCGTCGAACTCTTCAATACCATAGTAGCTGTCTAGGCCCTGGTTTTTTAGGTAAGATTGAAAACCCATGGAGTTGTTGTCCGCACCATGGAAAAAAGCCGATGCATATCCTTGTTTTTTTAATGCACTAAAAACCGAAGGTAATTTTTTGCTCGACTGCGGTGAATGGATGAACGAAACTTCCATTTTAGGAATTCCACTGAAAACGGCAGGTACAGCATCAACCGATTTCAGTCCGTTGGCATAGGCATTGTTGCACACCACCGATTCTGTCATGAGTCGATTTAGGTTCGGTGTATAGTCTACATCTAATCCCCCGTTTAAACCCGTGTATTCCTTGCCAAAGCTTTCAAGTATTACAAATACGTAGTTGTACCGATGCTCGGTGCTATCTGCAAACGATGTGGACTGAAGTGTTGGTTCGATGCCTTTCAGATATTCAGGTTCCTGAATGGGATTCATCCAGGTTTCGAAGAGGTAAACTGTTGTGTTGATGGCTAAAGACGAATGAGACGGACTGACGTGCTGACCGACATCGGAAGAGCGAATGGGTTTTGAGCGCAATCCTCCACGGGCTATGAAAAAGCATAACGCTATGGTGAGCAAAGAACTACCAATTCGTTTAAGATTTAACGGGTACCCCGATCGCCATGATTTAGAAGTCGAGTAAACAAACGCGAAGCTAATAACCAATCCGATAACAGCCATCAGCCAGTAATCTTTGATGTACGTGATGGGTGAAATATTATTCGATCCACTCATTTGCCAGAAGAACTCTGCGCCCATACGCTCCTTTAAAAAGACAAAGTAATTCGCATCTATAAGTCCGATAAACGTGTAAATCAGGCCTAGAATCAGGCAAATTAGTTGAAAGACCCGCTTGGACCCGATGAGTGCGGCCAGTATAAATGCCGGTGTAACAAAGTAGAATATCGACATAAAATCGAGGCGTAACCCAAACACAAAAGCACTAAATAACTCGCTGAAATTTAAGGGTTTGTAACTGCTGAGATTTGTAACCAAAAAGACAGAGCGAAGCACGAATAGCAATGCCAGAACCTGAAGATAGAGCCTGGCTATAACGGGAAGCTTGGATCGCCATGAAGGATTTGTGTTTTTCTTCAAAATGACTTGAAAAATATGATTGTACTATAAAATATATTGCTACCTTTGCAGTCCTTCAAAAATAGGTAAAGAGATGAAAGAGGGCATACATCCAGAAAATTATAGATTGGTAGTGTTTAAAGACATGTCAAATGAGCATACTTTCATTACCAAATCAACAGTTGACACGAAAGAAACAATCAAATGGGAAGACGGAAACGAATATCCGTTATACAAATTAGAGATTTCAAATACATCTCACCCATTTTATACCGGTAAGATGAACTTTGTGGATTCAGCAGGACGAATCGACAAATTCAACAAGCGTTACGGAAAGAAAAAATAAGCGAAAGT
>DIYD01000131.1 GCA_002428905.1 Bacteroidetes bacterium UBA6063
ATCGCGGGTGCCCTGAATGCAATGACACCCCTGTTCACTTTAATTATTGGCGCCCTGTTTACATCTATGGTACTGAGCAAGTCTAAGATCACCGGCGTGGTGATTGGGTTGTTTGGCGCAATAGCCATTGTTTTAGGCAAGGCCATTCAGGCCAGAATAACCGGTGAAGGCGAACAACTAAGTTTTGCTGGAGGTGACGTTACTTACAGCTTACTGATTGTGTTCGCCACCGTACTCTATGGCAGCAACATCAACCTCATCAAAAGCAAACTGGCCCATTATAAAGCGGTTGTAATATCCACCTTACCGCTGTTTTTTATGAGTATTCCAAGTACGCTCATACTTGTGTTTTCCAATTGGAATAATATTGAAACCTTCAACGACCCGGTTGTATTGCGATCGTTTGGTGCCATTGCCATCCTGGCGTTGCTGGGCAATTCGTTGAGTTTGTTTCTCTTTAATCGACTTATACAAACGAGCGGGCCGGTCTTTGCAAGCTCTGTCACCTACTTCATTCCCATTGTTGCGCTTTTGCTTGGTTGGTTCGACAATGAAAAGATACTGGCTATACAATTCGCCGGAATGGTCTTGATTCTGGGTGGTGTATACCTGCTAAATAAAGATCGTGCTAATTAAAAAGTGCGTCTAAGGCGTCGAAACGACGTTTCAGAATCTTCATATCTCCCATCACCTTAAAGTAATCCGCTTTTAAAGCTTCCAGTTCCACTTCTACGGCACGAAATGCTTCGTTATTATCGGTTGAATGCATAGAACCAATACCGGACAATAGCCAATTGGCCGACAAGTTTGGATAGGACGCAATCATCTTTTGCACCAAATCCAAACCCACTTTGTTTCTTCCACTGCTCACATGACTGATTACCGAAGGAGACACACCGAGCTGTTTAGCAAATTCACTTTTGGACAAGCCCGTTTGAGTCAAAAATTCCAACACACGCCTGTTGATCGCTTCCATTTTACAAATGTATAGTTATTTTACAAATGTAAAATTCATTCTGTTTTACATTTGTAAATCACTGTTGATCGAAGCTCTGCATTGGATGTATTAATTCACTTTAAACAACGGCCATAACCAATTGATTTTATGTGTTTTAAAATCCATTAATTGACAAATGTTAATATTCTGGAAGTTTTATTGTTTTGCCTTAGCGAAGTTGACTTTATATTTGCGTAAAAGACGTAGAAATGAGAAAGATTGGAGAGATTTCAGCCATTGTTTTACTATTAAGCTTAAGTAGATTAGCGATTAGCGTTCCTAATCTGGAGCCAATTGGTACTGCTGCTTTATTTGGAGGTGCCCTTTTAGGGTCGCGTTACCTGAAATTCTTAATCCCTATTCTAGCTCTTTTTATTGGTGATCTGGTAATTGCCAACCTGGCTCCCACGTATTCAGGCCACCTATTTAGCATCACCTTCTTCGCGATTTACTTGTCGTTTGCGGCCACTGTTCTTATTGGTAAGACATTAATTGGTAGCAACCCAAAGATGAAGAATGTTGTATTAGCGGGTGTTTTAAGCAGTGTAGTATTCTTTCTAGTGACCAATTTTGCTGCTTGGGCTGACCCGATACACGGTTTCTACAGCAGGGATTTAGCTGGTTTGATGCAAAGCTACATAGCTGGTTTGGCGTTCTATAAAAATGAATTGTTCGGAAACTTCTTCCTGAACTCGTTAATCTCTAATGTGGGATTCTCCGTATTGGTATTTGGATTGTATGGATACTACCAGCGATCTGTATCTTCTGAGCAGTCCATTGCTTAAGTCGGTAATAGCTTCTTATCTATATCGATCCGCATAGGGCTGAATAAATAAGCCTGATTCGCTTTTAGGTTCTACATAAGTGCTCTTGGGTGGCATAACCTGATGGTTGTCAGATATCTGCGCAATTTCTTCAAAGGTGCATGGATGCAACAAGAACAAGAAATATCCCGGTGTATTTGACTTCATTACACCCTCGCGAATCTCGTCTTCACTCGCCAGGAACGTAATTCGATCATCTAAACGTGAATCCTCGATATGGAATACCGAACGGAGCACAGTTTCTTCCAGTAAGCGAACATCCAGCTCATTGGTGTTGCCTTTGTATTTTAGCAAATAACTGCCTTCTGCGCTCTTGAAAATAAATTCGCCTTTATGCTCCGGACGAATGGCGTAATCAGGCACTTCTTCCAGGTCAAACCACTGATCCAACTGACGAACTACCGTATCGAACGAAATAGAATCTTCTTTAACTATTCGATGAAACGGATTGATAGTCAGCTGGTTGCAATCTAAAACAAAACTGATGCAATAGCGGTAGGCATCTGTTTTATTCTCGGTGTACAAATTAGAGATACTTGCAATACGATGATGGCCGTCCATAATGTAGAACTCATCCAACGACGACATTTCGTCTTGAATGACCTGAATCACATCCGGATCATCAATCACCCATACCTGGTGCCGACGGTCGTTCTTTTTAAATTCGGTATCTGCCTCCCCCTGGATAATCCATCGCAACAAGTCCTCAAGCGATTGCTTGTGATGATGGCTTAACAGTATGGGCTCACCAACTACTTGTGTCGTTTTAATATAGTCCGCTAGGAATTGTTCAGTAGATGGTCTGGTATGTTCGTGTTTCTTAATTCGATCATTTCCATAATCCACCATATCGCATAAGCCTATAATTCCCGTATGCGATACTCCATGTACCGTTTGGCGATAAACGTAAAATATATCGTCTTTAAAGTTTTCAATCACCTCAGAATCAACCATATAATCAAAGAACACTTTCGCATTTTTAAAGAATTCGGTCGAACTTGGCTCGATTTTAGGGTTCAGCAAGTGATTTTTAGACATGTGAAGGTAACACGACGGATTTTGTCGTAATTCCTCTAAGAGTTCTTGATCTGAATTAAAATCAGCAGAACTTACCGTAACCTCGGAAATAAAGTTGGGCGTTGCCTTGTACGCCTTAAACGGTTTTAATGCAGGCACAGCGACCTCTAATTAAAGTGTGCAATAATCTTATTGGCAAGTTCTTCGCCAATACGCTCCTGTGCTTCACTCGTTGCTGCTCCAATGTGCGGAGACAACGAAACATCATCTCGAGTAAAGTATTCCATATTTACCGGAGGTTCTGTTTCAAACACATCCAACCCGACAGCAGATAAGTGTCCTTTGGATAGTGCCTCACTCATCGCCTTTTCGTCTACAACTCCACCACGGGCACAGTTCACTAAGACAGCACCTTTCTTCATCAACTCGATTTCGTGCGCACCAATGACTGTCTCTCCTCCACCAGGGATATGCAACGTAACAAAGTCACTTTGAGCAAGTAGATCATCCTTGGAAATCACCGGTACACCTAATTTGAACGATTGTGCGTTCATTTGTGGGTGAAACTTGATCTCAACTTCGGCCTCGGTTAGAAAAGGGTCGTGGGCTACCACATTCATGCCCATACCGATGGCTATACGTGCTGTCTCGCGACCAATCCTTCCAAACCCAATAACACCCAGGGTTTTACCAAACAACTCATGCCCCTTGGATGATTCTTTTTTCAACTCCTTAAAACGACCAAATTTGGTGTCGGCCATTTGTCTGTTGGTTTTATTCAGGAAACGAATGCTTGACAACAGGTGAGCGAACACCAATTCTGCAACACTGTTTGATGATGCTGCTGGTGTATTAATTACAGCAATGCCTTTGCTTTTAGCATAGTCCACATCAATATTGTCCAGACCTACTCCACCTCTACCGATTAATTTCAAGTTTGGAGCCAAATCGATTAATTCTTTGCGCACTTTAGTGGCACTACGTACCAGGATTGCGTCGTAATCGTTTAACTTTTCAGCCAGTTCTTCTTGAGGAATTGAGTTCATATCTACCTCAAAACCAGCACCTTCCAAAAGCTCTTTGCCTCTTGGGTGAATTCCGTCGTTTACTAAAATTCGTTTCATATTACTTAAACGTTTGCATTACATTTACTAAGGCCTGAACACTGTCGATATCCATAGCGTTATACATCGAAGCTCTAAAACCGCCAACCGATCTATGACCTTTAATACCGCTTATATTGGCTTCCGTACACGCGGCTAAGAACTCGTCATTTCTCGACGCGTCGTTGAGCAAGAATGTCGCATTCATCCAACTTCTGTCTTCCGCCGAAACCGGACATACAAAGGCGTCATTCGAATCGATTTCATTATATAACAACTCCGCTTTGGCACGGTTTCGTGCTTCAACGTTTTCAATACCCATCTTATCGATCCATTTCAATGTTTGCAACAACACATAAATAGCAAATGCTGGTGGTGTGTTGAACATAGAATCTTTGTCAATATGAATCTGGTAATTCAGCATGGAAGGAATATGGCGGTCGACCTTACCCAATAGATCCTTTTTGATCACGACCAGCGTAGCTCCAGCGGGTCCTAGGTTTTTCTGTGCCCCGGCATAAATAAGATCAAACTTCGTTGCGTCAATCTTGCGACTGAAGATATCCGAGCTCATATCACATACAAGCGGAATACGTGTTTCCGGATATTGGTGAAACTGACTCCCGTAAATGGTATTGTTACTTGTAAAGTGCAGGTAATCAGCATCTTCAGGAATAACAATGTCTTTAGGAATGTACGTGTAGTTCTTGTCTTTACTCGATGCAACAACTTCCAGATCGCCAAACTTGCCTGCTTCTTTAATGGACTTGGTTGACCATACACCGGTATCGATATATGCCGCTTTAGTCTTTAGCAGGTTGTACGCAACCATAAGGAATTGCGTGCTTGCACCTCCCTGCACGAACAGAACTTCATACGCATCGTTCAGGTTCCATAACTTCTTTACCATGGCGCGCGCTTCGTCAACCACAGCAACGAATTCTTTACTTCGGTGTGAAACCTCCAGGATGGACAATCCTGTACCTGCGAAATTCAAGAGTGCCTCAGCCCCTTTTTGAATGGCTTCTTGCGGCAGTATCGCTGGTCCGGCGGACAAATTATGTACTTTCTGCATCAGTTTTAATATTTGCGGCAAAAGTATCACGAATCGTAACCAAAACCATGTAATTAAAGTGTTAAAAACCTTGTTTTTACATCGATTATATTTGCCCTACATAATTCCAAAACATCAGCCTTTACGAAACATATAGAACTCGAATAGTACGTCGGTTGAGTCCGATAACCCGGTGGCTAAAGCGTCATAGTTTTCCAGGATTTAAAGGCAGGTCGATTTTTGATGTTGGTCGCTTTTTTGTGAATTCACTGTTTGATGCAGACCTGATTGTGAAAGCTTCATCGCTAGCATTCAACTTCTTTTTGGCGTTGTTTCCGGCGATTATTTTTGTCTTTACCCTCATCCCGTACATACCTATAGACAACTTTCAGGCCGACCTTTTAATTCAAATTAAACGCTTATTACCAACCAATGCGTACGAAGTACTGATCTCTACAATTGACGATATTGTTAACAATCAAAACCTCAGTTTACTATCGATTGGTTTCTTATTTGCCTTGTATTTCAGCAGCAATGCTTTCAACATGATGATGACCACGTTCGACAAGTATACGGCGGATCATCAACGTCGATCCTGGTATTCGGCGCGAGCAAGAAGCATTGGCCTAACCGTATTGGTTGCAGTGATCATTCTCACTAGTGTGTCTATCATAACATACGTCAACATCTCCATATCTTGGTTAAAAAAGAAGGAGCTGGTTACAGAGACCCTAAATTACTGGTTGCTGCAGATATTTCAATACGGCTCTTTAGCCTTTTTAATCTATTTCGTCTATTCGTCCTTGTACTACTACGGCAGTTCCAAAGTGGCCAAATGGCGCTTCTTTTCGGTAGGATCTACGCTTGCTACTATATTATCGTTAGTAGCCTCGGCCGGATTCACCTTTTATGTGAATAGTTTTGACTCGTACAACCGATTATATGGATCAATCGGAACGATATTGGTGTTAATGCTGTTTATCTACTTCAATTGCATCATGTTGTTGATTGGATTTGAGTTGAACAGTAGCATTGACAGAGCCGAGATGAAAGCGATCAAGGACTCTGAAGATTAAATTAAGAATTCGTTAATTTTTTTTAGAAATAAGTTGCTGGTAAAAAATCGGCATTTTACTTTTGCAACCGCTCTGAAGGAGAGATGGCAGAGTGGTCGAA
>DIYD01000130.1:0-18327 GCA_002428905.1 Bacteroidetes bacterium UBA6063
AGGATCAACTAGAGGCCTTGAACGAGCATATCCAGACGTGTGAAGATCAAAGCGTGAGAGCCCGGTTGTTTGAATTGAAACGGGATATGGAGCACGTTGTAACGTCCTGATATACCGATCAGATTGTTCCAGAAGTTAGTTTTGATTCATTTCACGCAGTATTCTTAAGTGCTTTTGCATAATCCTCACCCCAATTGGAAATACCTGTAATTACAGGCTGTAAACTTTGCCCGATAGCGGTTAGTGAATACTCCACTTTTGGAGGCACGGTGGCATACGCAACACGTTTTACAATCTTTTTGGACTCCAGGTGCTTTAACTCTTTCACCAGCATTCGCGTAGAAATGTCTGGAATTGCACGCTCTAATTCCTTGAAACGCAGCGTTCCCTTGTCCAACAAGACATAAAGAATGGCAAACTTCCATTTGCCTTCCAACGTATTCATGGCCAGGTGAAAAGGGCAGTTTAAATATTCTTCTAATGTTTTTTCTCGCATAACTATTTGATTTTCAATAATACTTACAAAAGTGTTATTACTTCCCATTCATGTAACTACTTTCAATAGTAAAGTATTGGATTTAAACTTGCATCATCAATTTATCAGAACATGAACATTCAAATGATGCTAAACAAATACACCTCAATATTACTTTTAGCCCTTCTCGCAGGCGGTTGCAACACCTCGAAAGAAGATGGAGAACAGAAAGACACGTCACTATTGATGCAGAATAAGGCCGTGGTTAAGGAGTTTGTCAATGCGATGCGATTGTCGGATGTAGACCAACTAAAAACGATGATAACCGATGATTTTAGTTGGTGGATTATTGGTAAACCGAGCTATATAGCTACCGGAGGAGAACACGATAGAGCGTATTTTCTTGGGTTCTTTAAAGGCGATGAATTATTTCCGGATGGAATGGAATTTAAGGTGACTTCAATGGTAGCTGAGGGTAGTTCAGTAGCAGCAGAAGCCGAGATTAAGGCCAATACTGCAATGGGATCGTATTATGAGAACTACTATCATTTCCTGTTCGTTGTTGAAGACGGGAAAATCAAACGCATGAAAGAATACATGGATACGTACCACGCAAAAGAGACCTTTGGACTATAAATTTGGACCGTATGACCTGGACAACAACAGAAATGAAAAGCCAAATCGGTAAAACCATCTTGATTACCGGTGCCAACACGGGGTTAGGCTATCAAACTGCCTTAGAACTGGCTAAAAAAGATGCTTTGGTCATCTTAGCTGGAAGAAACAAGGATAAAATCAATGCAGCAATCGAAGAGATCAAAGCAGTGCATCCCACAGCGAAGTTGGAAGCGGGAATTGTTGATTTGTCTGACCTGACATCCGTTGAACAATTCGCTAAAACTATTGTGGCAAACCACGATCGCCTGGACGTACTTATTAACAATGCAGGTGTGATGTTCCCACCGCCATCCAAAACAATGGATGGTTATGAGTTGCAATTTGGCGTAAACTTCATGGCTCATTTTTCGCTAACGGCCCATCTTTTCGATTTGCTTAAGGCAACACCCCAGAGTCGTGTTGTTACGCTAAGCAGTATAGCGCATCGAAACGGTAGAATTGACTTCGAAAACCTAAGACTTGAAAAACCATTCGATAAATTTAGGGAGTACGGACAGAGTAAGGTGGCGGATTTGATATTCACACTGGAAATGCAGCGCAGATTTGAACGATACGGCGTGAACTCAGTGTCTGTCGGAGCTCACCCGGGTATCAGTAAAACGGAATTGTTACGTACCGACAAACCCGAGATGATTGAGCAATTCCCGCATATGACAGCGAATCAAGGGGCGTATTCTACCCTGTTTGCAGCTACCGAAGATCTCGAAGGTGGAGCGTATATAGGTCCAGACGGGAAGGGTGAAATGACGGGTTATCCAGCACCGGCATTTGTAGACAGCTATGCTCAGGACGAAGAAGTCGGGATGAAACTTTGGGAATATGCCAACGACCAAATGAACCTCAACTTTCTGCCGTAAAACTACGCGCTGTAACTACGGCCTTCGGGTGAAATCGTAGTGCTAAAGAATTGCCAAAAGCATTCTTGTCCATCGAAAAAAGAGGCTCGAAATTGCCAAACCTACGGGTTTTACCTGTATCTTCTCGAGATTGAAAGTGCCTATGAAGAAATCCATCGGAATTATAGCATGTCTGTTTTGCCTGGTTGCACTGCGCGCCTGTAAGGACAACGAAGTCGTAAACGAAGACGATCAAAACAAAGATGAAGAACTCAGTCAATTGGAGTTTTCTCACAAGGAAATCATGAAATGGGATGGAACCATGGTCTTTACGGACAAGGATAATCCATTTAAACAACCCATTTCGGCGAATGCCCAGGTGCACAAGAATTCAGCGGAGATGATTGCGCTGATCAAGAGCAAGTGTGGTACCGATTTGTCAAATACGTTTATTTCAACCGGTAGCTATGCTACGCCAATATATATGGCCAATGAAAACACCAGTTTATCGGATATTCGGTTGACCTTATATCATCCTCCGAAAAAGACAAAACTGCTTAATGTGCCTATACCCGAAGGTGCGAGAGCCGCATCGGGAAGCGATAAACACATTGCTGTAGTGGATGTGGTGAAAAATTGCCTGCATGAGTTTTGGCTATTCTCTTCCAATTCGGCGGGTAGTGGTAACGCCATTAGTTTGACTACCGATGGCATTTACAAAGATGGTAGATCAACGGTAGCCGCAGGTTGGAGTCAGCTTCAGGGCACCATTTGGCCTAAAGAATTGAGAGACGGTGAGATCAAACACGCCTTGTCGTTTTCAACACCCGTTACCAATAAAAATGGATATGTGTGGCCTGCAACCAAGAACGACGGAACGTTAACAAACAATCCGTTTGCCATTCCGGAAGGAACGTTAATTCGTATTAAACCGGAGATAGACGTCGATACGATTTCGGGACTGGGTGAGATCGAAAAAATCGTGTACAAAGCCATCCAGAAATATGGTATGTACTGTGGAGATACGAATGGGGCAGGAATGGCCATTCGTGGTATCGGTACAGCTTCCTTGCCCGAGGGAGCTTATCCCAAATCATTTGAAGTTCGACCGGCTTCGGGTAATTACTATCTCAAGAATTTTCCGTTTCAGCATTTGGAAGTGATTTATACGGGAGAGATTACAAAGACAGAATTCCGTGATTATATCAATCATGGTTGTGCTGAGTGGGAGCAGTAAAACTGTTAAGGCTGAGTTTCGAATCCTGGGTCTTCTGACACGAAGGATTTTCTAAGAAGTTTGTAAGTCGGAATAAAAACGATTCCTTTGATATTCAGAAGACGTGGAGATTAACACATGTCTGTTGCTGATACAAGTTGGCTAAACAATGAAATTGAACTTTACGCGTGCAGAATGGTGGGAGACCCCTGCCAATGTCTTACGGGCATTAATTTGGATGGTCTTAGGTCTGGTTTTTTGTCAGATGGTTCAAAATACACAACAGCCCTTTCTCGGCTATGATGAGGCTGTTCAATTTTGGGTATCGAAAGGCCTGGAGCCGAATGAGGAACCTTTGAGTCCGGAAGGTAGTTTGAGTGCTGTATTGGACCACAACAAAAAGCATAACCTGGACCCTGGAGGCTATGGTATTCAGATGTATTTCTGGTCGAAATTATCCAATCATCATGCGTGGTTACGATTGCTTTCATTTGGGTGGTTCGTTGGGTTAGCCATAGGTATCTGGTATTTCTTTTCCAGGGTGTTTCGGCGTAAACTGGTCGGACTTCTGCTGTCTTTACTTCCACTGCTTTCGGTTTGGTTGATCAAAATGAGTGTGGAGATTCGAGCCTACAGCATGGAAGCTTTTGCCGCCTTTTTTGTGGTCACCTCAATCATCTATTTGTTGCATTCGAAACCCGGACATTTGTACCACTTGCTTACCGGATTGTGTACGGCATTCTTAATCACGGGCAGATACCCTTCGTTTGTACTTGCCGTACTTGCCATTTTCTACCTGGGCATTCGATTAGCGGCGAATCGAGAATCTCTGCGTAAGTCACTCGTATCCTGGGCAGCGTATGCACTCCCGATTATCGTCGTTCTGGTTATCCTGGTGTTTCAGGTTATGATGCATCAAAACCCGTCATTGGCATCGGTGAGTTATGTATATTATTTGAATGATCCGGTTCAATTAAAAGACCCTAAATATCTATTGTTTGGCGTGTTGTTGATCCTGACCTTGGTGTATCGCATCCGAAATAAGCAGTCATCAAAGCATAAGGGACTATACGTTTGTCTGGATTTCGTTTTACTCACCAATGCAGCATTCATCGTTTTGTCGTTTTTAGGAATTTATCCCTGGCTTCCTTTTACTCAGAAAGGATTGAGTCTGATCATTCCGATGCTTCTGGTTATTGGGTATTTTGTTGGTGGAGTGCTGAACCATGTGTTGAGCCAGTCCGGTACAACGGGATATGCAGGAATAGGGGCAGTGGTATTGATAGTGTTGAGTAGTCATTACAGTAAATTGGATGTGCGCATCGAAGAATCCTTGGTGCACAGTTTAGCCGATTTTTGTCCGGAAGAAGACAAAAGTATTTATGTTTTCGGATGGGAGTCGCCAGGTGTCCGATACCTTTACGAGTATGGGGCGTTGAAGGGTCGTTGTGCCGCTTATCCGGCACAATTTTATTTGGCTTCATTACAAGGGAATAGTGCGGGTGAACGCGGTCATGCGTTTACGCCAATGTCCCAGCAACAGAGTCTTCAGGAGGTTCAAGAAGATGTACACTATAATACGGCGGATTATCTCGTTATTCCACAATCGCTGGTATTCGTGTATAAAGATTTGCCTTCGTTGGATCGGATTGGAAGAATAAAACAGAAGGCGAAACCGGAGGTTGGGGAGGATTGAGCGTTTTAAGGGCAGAATTACACGATTCTTGGAATTCATAAGTTTTATGTTGATGTCCAGCTGAGTGTGACTCGATTTTGTAATGTATTGATTATTAGATTCTTAGTTTCGATTGCAGGTGATTTTGTCCCCAATACCATGTTTCTTTAAATGTTTGAAAATCACTTGTTTGTGGCTAGAGTTTAAGTACTGATGGGACCAGAACCTTTTTGACTTCCTCGTCACATATCACTCATTCAAACTGAGTAGTCAAGCTCACCACCAACTTAACTAGTCAAGTTTAGCTATTGAATTGAGCACTACGTTTTACGACATTTGGTCGCGATATACTCGAAGCCTTATTGGACCAATAAGAAGATAAGGATTCATAAAGAACTTGGATGTAACAAAAATGACTTGATCTAAGCGGCATATCCTGAAAATCTTGGTACACAGGCGTTATCTGTCACGGGAACTAGAGATTCAGTAATTGACAAAACCTAAGCACATAATATGAAGAAAGTTTTCATTTCATACGCACATAAAGACGAAGAATATAAAAATCAATTTGAAACACATCTTAGTGGACTTAAAAGACAGAAATTGATTAATGTGTGGACGGACAGGCAAGTACTAATAGGCGACAAGTGGGATGATAAAATAAAACAGAAGTTATTTACTTCAGATATCGTTATTTTTCTGATTAGTTCAGATTTTCTGTCTTCGGAATACATTAATGAAGTGGAAATTAAGGAAACCATTGAGAGGCATAAAAGAAATGAGGTTTTTGTAGCACCAGTGTTTCTGAGACCTTGTGATTTTGAATCAAGTATCTTGGCAAAATTTCAAGGAGTTCCGAGAGATGCTAAGTTCATTTCGACATGGAATGACAAAGATTTAGCATTTTTAACGGTAATTAAGGAGTTAAAGAAGATAATAACCGACTTTGTACCAATAGATAAACCAACAGTAGTTTCAAGCGTTTCAATTGAAAATAATTTAGTCGAATGTGATACGCCACCAGATGTCGATAAATGGGTAGGTAGAGAGGATGAGTTAGAGCTTTTAGACAGCATACACTTTAAAGTAATATTTGTCACAGGGATTGGAGGACAAGGCAAATCTAGCCTTGCATCACGTTATGTTTATATGCAAGCTGGATCAGGCCTATATGAGAGTTGGGACTGGCGTGATTTTAAGGAAGAAGAAAACAGATTAAAAACTAAGTTAATCGAAGTTGTTCAAAGATATTCTAACTCTGATTTAAGTCTTTTAGATTTAAAAGATGCCACATTTGACGAATTAATCGAGCTTTTCTTTGTGACAATAGGTGATCGGAAAATACTTTTCGTTTTTGACAATATCGATTCTTATATCGATTATGAAACTTTCAACCCTGTTGATGGTTTTAGACAGCTAATTCAAACTGCACTTAATAGAAAACATAACTGTAGATTTATTTTCACATGTCGCCCATTCATAAAAAAGGCCGATGTTGGTTTTTATCAAATTGAGTTACCTGGTTTGAAATATGAAAGCACAAAATCGTTGTTGGATAAATACACAATTGGAGTTAAATCCAATGAAAAAGAAGAACTATATAAGCGTTTACATGAAATTACAAATGGCCACCCTCTTTGGTTAAACTTATTGGGAGCCCAAGCTATAAGTAGTTTAGACAAACTAGATGAATTTATTAAGAACATTTCTGAACATACTGATTTTGATGAGGACCATATAACTACAATATTATCTGATGAGATTATTGGGGCACTTTGGAAATCATTGAATTATAAAGAGCAAAAACTATTAAGATGTTTGTCAGAGTTATTAAGGTCTGAAGAAATCAGTGATGTTGCAAGAATTGTAGAAAATGAACTTAAGTATAACCAGTTTAATAAAGCACTAAAGCGCTTAAAACTTCTGAATTTAGTTGTTACAAAAACTAAAAAGACAAAGAAAGAAGAAATAGAACTTCATCCGTTAGTCAGAAACTACATAAAGGGGAAGTATCCACCAAATGAAAGAAGCAAATACATTTCGATTATTATCGATTATTATAATCGCGTTACTTATATCTTGAAGAAAAAACTAAGTGGTAATGAATCTTTAAGTTTTTACGAAAATTGGACAAATAAAGTTGAACTGGCAATAAATAAGAGCGACTTCCCATTAGCTCTTTCAGCTCTCCAAGAGATTACAGAATCTATTTTTATTGCAGGTTATTTTGAAGAGTATTATAGGGTTGCCACGTTGCTTTTTAATAAGATTGATTTTTCTAAGGCTTATTCAAATGAAACACCACATTTAGTATCTCAGATTATTAGCTATGTGGAGCTTTCTTCAGAAATAAATCAAAAAGAATCAGCAAGAAAGGTGCTTGAAGGTTTTCATTCAATAATTAATAATAAAAGTAAAGACTACATTATATACTGCAAACTAGAATGTACATTTTATTGGAATAGTCTAGATAATAAGGAGGCTGTTAAATGGGGAGAGAAGGCACTACAGTTAGTGAAAACAAGTAAAGCTGATATTGACTATGATTTGGAGCACAGATTAAATTTGGCAAAACGGGATACCAGAGAAGAAGAGTATGTTAGACAAGCATTAGAGTTTTTCCTTAAGGGTAAGGATGTTAAGAATATTGTCAAACTGGGAATTGATGAGAATTTATCGGCTCAATACTTCGGTAATTTAGGAAGGTGTTATTTCTTTCTACGGGAATATGACATAGCCATGGCTTTATATTCAAGAGCTTTTAATCTAACGTATCAGGAAGAAATAGCAAGTAAATATATGAATCGAGGTTATGTTTCTTATTGGATAGGACAATTACTCGAGAAGAAGGGTGAAAATCAAATGTCTTACTTCTTTTATTCCAACTGTATGTTTTATTGGAAAAAGCATTCGCCGCATAGGGCACAACGTGTTGAAGATGAAATAAGAGTTCTAAAAAGGGAAATACCTGATATTGATGATTTAATTAAATTAGATAATGAAACTATAGAAAAACAGTGTAAGAAATACAATCATAAACAACTCCAGCTAACTATAGGGCACAAGGCATAGGCTTGCCGCAGGTTCAACACGACCTCAACTCTTACAAAACAGGACAAACAATACCTGTAAAATGTCTCAGCGGAGGTATAATTAATGAGACTTATACTCTAAGTTTATGACAAGAACCATAATTCTTTACCACATTTCTAGGATCATTTTTGTCCCAAGTTTGTCACAAAAACTTACATTTATATACGTTTCTATACAGTTATTAAGTGTCTGATACGCAAAGAAAGAAACCCTTGAATGCTGTGTTTTCGGGGCTTTTGTAATTCTTGCTTCAGTGATCCAGCTGGACTTCCCTCGTCTTCGTTGCACTGCGCTCGGGACAGGCTTCTCGCCCAGCTTTTGTTCGCAATTCTGCGAACAAAAAAGCCCCTCGCTGTGCGAGAGGCTTTAATCACTTTCAGTGATCCAGCTGGGATCACAACCTCGCTACTTATATGTCTTATTGTCAGCGCTTTAGGGTGTTTGTCTTTCGGTTTCTACCGAATTTGTACCGAGAAATGAGTCTAATTTGCTAGGCATTTCTTTAGCTCATGTCATCGCACGTAGTTGACTTCTCCATTACAATTGGTTACTGTATATAAAACGTAATGAAAGCCTATGTGTTGAGAAGGATTGGCCCGACAGGACAGTCCGACGGCCTAGTTCGATTCCAGGTTTCAATGAGAAGATCTTTGTTTTCCTTGTGAAAGTATTTGATCTTTTTATAAATACGTGAATCCAATGAACCCTTAATTATTCTGCAGTGTATTATATCAATTGAAACATTGAAGTCTGGATTTTTCACATGGAAGTGCGGTGGAGGGTGTTCATCCGGGTAGATTTCAAGTTTTACGTTTCCAAATTTTGCAATCAGTTCCCGTGATTCGAAAAGCTCTCCGTTGATAAACTGAGAACCGAGTGCTAATCTTAGCTTAGCCTCAAGCGTCTTTATGTTCTGTACTTCAGGTGTCATCTCTTATGTTTACGGGGCTAATTTACTTTATAGTACAGTGACAGTACCAAAATAGCAAAATGTAGCTATTTTATATTGTTGAGTCAAGTTGTAATATTCCCATTTAAAGTTATGATATATAATTAATGAAAACCAGCTCCGAACACAAATGAATATTCACTATGTCATGTGCTTGCTGTGTCTCCTAACAACCTCATGTTTGAATTTGTATGGACAAGCGAAAAAGACCGGGACAGCATTAATCTTTTGCGAAGATAGTTGCGAGATTGTTGTGGATGGTATCGATTCACTTTCGATTATCGGTAATCAACCTGTACCTTTAGAACTTTCAGGTGGTCAACATTTAATTCAGAATAGATCATTTGGCGGAGTACAGATTGTTGAAATTGAATCTGGAAAACAAATTATAGTTAATTTGAAGTCACAGCTAACGGAAAACGAGGCAATTGCAAAGGAGGTCAACCAGGAAGTATTGAGGTTAGCAGACCTGTCCATCAATATTCCTGGCGGTTTAACATTAGGTGCCTATGCTTTGGCAGAAATGGACTATGAAACCAACGGTATGCCGTTTTTTCCATATTACTTCCAGAAAGGCGATGAGGTAACTATCAATATAAGTCGCTTAACTAAAAAAGGAACGATGACGTTGGAGGTCTATTCCTATCCGGAAGGAGAAAAGGTTTATTCTCACTACAGGTTTGATAGCTTGGAAAATGAAAAGATAAGCATTCATCGTGACGGAATCTATGTAATAGAGATAGGGACAAACCATATGTTTGATAGAAAAGTGAAATACACGATAGATCGCAAGCTTTCGGAATCTCAAGATAGTGTTGTTTCGTCTAGGGTCGAAAGAAGAACTAAGTACGAACTTATTACTGTGCAAAGTCCTACCATCTATTGGGTCAATAGCACTTCTAATGAATACTGGAAAGGTGGATCCTCAAGGATCACAATTCCGGTGAACCTTCCAGCAAATACTGTGGAATGGTATTATGTGTTTACTGCATCTAGAAGTGATGAACAAACCAAAAAAGTAACAAACGACTTTAATCTTGCTGGGAAACTAACGACTTATTTGCTCGGATTGCCAGGCCCTATTGTGGATGCTGGGTTTACATTGATTGGGTCTCCACCGGGATCAGATTACTGTGATGTTTTTTTGACTAATCATGAAAACGCGCGGTATTTCAAACAAGGGTTGAGGTTTAATTACTGGAATGACGGTAGTCGAGAGAATGTGATGTCCGGCAGCATAAAGGTTGTGACGGACCATGGTCAGGCTTTGCAGCTTGGGTTTAAGAATCGGAACACATATCACGGAATAAGTGTTGGAGTTGAGGTAGTTGCTCTTGTGTCGCAAGACTACTATGCCCAAGTAGATAGTCCATAATGCCAACTTATTTTGGGCCGTGAACCGTAGTCTATTTATGATGGAAAAGTTTGGATTTAATACAATGAACCTTAGCCATTGTTAAAAGACGATCTAAAGGGCTTTATTTTCTATCACGACCTCCTTGCCTTTTGTGTGATATTTTATTTTCTCAATTAGAACTTCCATTTCTCGATTTTCTTTTTCGTTTCGATCGATGACATAATTCTTAAGAAATTGTAAGAAAATTTTTTGCTGTTCTTCTTTAGATACTGCTTGTGTGCTTTTATTTTTTTTTATTTCCACGGTGCAAAATTATCACTTTAATTTAAACATTATTAGATGTTATTTGGTTTGGCAACATCATGTCCATTTATAAACGTTAACCCATCTTTGTTTATTACAGCCATTTTTATTACTCCACCAACTGTTGGAATATTCTCCGTATAAGTTTGAAAATCTATTTCAAGTCTCATTAGCAAACTTGCAAGATCAACCGCTTGTTGAAGACTTAAACTGCTAAGTTTAAATATTTTCATATCAGCGAGTAGATCAGGTGAAAGAATTTTACCATTGGAGCTTAGTTTTGAAATATAATCTTCAGGAACGTCTTTCAATTCAAAATCTTCAATTATCTTGTTTGCAATCCTAGGTACTAAGTTGTAAACATCTTCAAGAGCTCCATAGAGAATCCGTTCACTAATTCTATTCTGTCCGTCACAAACAACCTTCTCCCACGGCTCAGCCCTAGTAAATGAGGTGAACTTAAATGAAGGATTTCCCAAATCTTCCTTGGAGGCAGAATTGACATCAATTTTGTAGATCAGCGTTTCGTTTTTCTTTCTGTCAAAATGGCTTAAGATGAATTTAGTCGGCCTAATTGCTCGCTTACTTCCTAAGTGGCTCTTTATTTCTTTCTCAAGTTGCCTGCAAAGGTGTTTTATTTTGGTTTCTATTCCTTTCCTACTGTAATAATTGTCCTTCTTGTTTTCTTCAATTATTGAATTAATAATATTACCAATTCGCTTGTCATTTATTGATGCTGATCCAGCAGTTGTTATTGCAGTGAAAGGATCAAATTCGAATAACTTGTCCTCGTAGTCTTTGGTGTATGAGGGCCTGGATTTAAATAGTTTTATTATCTCTTGTGGGTCAAGTTTAATATCCCCATCTTCTGATTTTTCTGCCTCTTTGGTCAAAAAATTGAGAAATTCACTAAACTCAATGGAAGATGTAGATGTGGTGACTAGTGAGTCTGCAATAATGGCCACACCGTTGTTAGCTACAACGCTCGCTATGAATGTCATTAATGTATATAGTGGTTTGTTTCAATAATGGACATAATCGATCAAAAGAAAAATAGTCATAAGTTGCTATTTTTTTGCTTGGGTTCGAGTCCCGCTTGGAAACGAACCTTTAAGCAATCTAATAATATAAATACTTGATATTAAGCCCTTGATATACAGAAGTTTGTGTTGAGTTTTATTTGGTTGAGAAATAGTACCGAATTTCTACCGAAATAGGTGAAAAAGGGCCGTTTTTGGCATAAAAAAAGCTCGCAACTTGTTGATGTTCAACGTGTTACGAGCTTTGGTGATCCAGCTGGGACTCGAACCCAGGACCACCTCCTTAAAAGGGAGATTTGCTAACACTTAAAAATGCAATTAATGCCCCTGTAAATCAGATCGTTAGCCTGTTTTTGTAAAAATACCGGCGACGATTGCGCGACGTTTTGTTAATAGGTGTTAATATTGTAACACACAACTGTTAACACTATGACTAAGGAAAAGTTCACACTCCCACAACTATACAAGGGATGCAAAAAAGGCGAGACGCCGGACCTATCTAAACCGTGGTTTGTATTCTTTAGATACGAAGTACCTGGACACCCTCAAAAAGCGAAAAAACGAGTAATGGAAAAGGGCAAATTAAATACCCTGAACACCATTAGCGAACGACTAGACGAAGGTGCTTTAATGATTGAATCGTTAACCGAAATGTTATACGATGGTTGGTCACCGTTTGAGGACAACCAGCCACAAGAAAACGAAATCGGTTTGTTGCTTTCTGACGCAGTAGAAATGTGCATTGAAGGTAAGAAGCTAAAGGAGAAGATTAAGTCCAGTAAACGGGAAACAGAGTACCGCACGGCAAAGCGGATATTATTAGAGTCTAAACACATCGGTAACGTACCGGTTAAGACTATCTCTTCTAAGCAGATTGAAAATACATTAATGGATCAGGTTAAGCTGAAAGGCTGGACCGGATCGACCTACAACTCGAGACTGAAGGACATCAAAGCTATATTCATGTGGCTACATGAGAAGGACTTTATTGATACTGTACCTACCAGAGGTATAGAGCGGATGAAAAAATCCTCTACACGGAGAAACGAGCCACTAACTAGCGAGGAAATGACAACTATTGTAGAGTACTTGCGCGAACATCACTACGCGTTTTATATGTACTTGAGTTACTATTACTATAGTGGTTTCCGGATGGGTGAAACTCTGAGTATTAAGCGGAGTAATATTAACATTGAAACGGGTGAGGTTATCCTATGGGCTAACGACGAGAAGACCGAGAAGCAGCGGGCCTGTATTATACCGGACGTGTTCTGGAATGAGTTTAGAGAATACATTAAGGCAATCCCAGAAGACGATTATATATGGTCTAGTAAGAGCGGTTTTGCTTATGGACCTAAACGCGTAAGCTCTACAACCTCCATTAGTCACAAGTGGCAAAAGCTTATTAAAAAAGGTCTAGGCATTCAAAAGGACTGCCAAGGTATTCGCCACACTTCAGCGGTCGACAGACAGAAGGAGTTTAAAAACCTACATATAGTTCGTGACTTCTTAGGTCACTCAGATATTAAGACGACCCAAATATATGTACGCTCAATGACCCAGCTAAATCTGGAGGAGCTGAAAGGCAGTAAGTCTAAGTTTGCTTAAGCGGCTTCGTTTGATTTATAACGGCATTAACGGCCTTCTGGTGGGATACATACATCCCTGATAACCGGTTGCCCTTAATGCCGTATTTGTGTGCGTTCTCTAAGAATATAGTGAGGATTAATTCCATGTCGTCGAGCACTTCTTTACTCTCTGTAATGTTCAATTTGGGTTTTTCCATCTAACTAGTTATATCTAACTACTAACAAAAATAATCAAATCGTGTACACTTTTCAGAAAGTGTTATATATTTGTTAACAACTATAAACAAATAAGTTAACATCACTAATGACACAACAAAGCACACTTTCTGAGGAAGAAATCAAGATCGGACTACTAACAAACGACTGGTACGAGGAGTTCAAAAAATTAGAAGTTGCAGACGAGGAAACCGCTGTAGACGACCTAAAATTCATTTACAAAAAGGTACTGGGGCGCAAACTGGACAAACCATATCATTTAAGGCTAAAGTCACCTATACATGTATGAGCTACCTCGAGCTTTATTGCCAACTTGGATTTAAAGGTGGCAACGGGCCTTGTTCCTGAACTTTTGGAGAACCTATTTAATTTAAGCGAGGACATTAATGTAAAGCTACGCAACTACATTAAGGATGTTTATAACGACAAAGAGTCTTTACTCGGATACCTTAAGAAAAGCATGTCTACAAAAAGTGAAGAGGCTGTAAAGTATTTACCTGACGACGAAATCTTATTACAGCTCTTATCTCAGTTAGAAAAACACCACCTAAAAAAGCATAAGACCAGCCCGAAAAAGAAGAGCAAGAAAAACCTATTATTTGACAAAGAGGACAACCCAGCGCACGCAATCAGAGAAAAGCTAGGCGGGTTCCTGTCTTCAGTTTTTGACAGGCTGGTAAAATCAGACCTATTAACCACTAAGTCGAGAATTAGAACGAATGAGCTGATAAACGAAAAGCTGGCCGACAAAATTAACTGGATCGGACAAACCACTGAACCTGTTAAAATTTGGGATCGAGACCATTTAACCGCTACTGTTAAGCCGTTAGACTACTTCGGTATAGGATTAGCAGCTCTGGTAGTACAAGCTCAGCTGTTTGGAGAAGTTCTTGGCGTTGACATCGAGGACGAAACATTAGAGCGGATCAAAGAAATAAGCTTCCGTTTAAGTCCGGTTTGTATGAGCTTCGGAAATATAATTATAGACTGCCCTTGGCCCAATTCACACCATGTTAAAAATGGGGACCTTCACAACATAGAAGGGCCAGCCGTGAGCTGGGAAGATTACGACCAATATTTTATAGAGGGTGAAAGCTATTCGTTTAGGGAATTTTACGAACATGGATCATTTGAGGACCTTATAAAGATGGAAGACCCGACCGAGATAGGGCGAGGTGTGATATTGGCGAGGAACCGATTTAAGGACAACCTACCGGCGTACTTCAAAGTTTCTTAATCATACTGTAGAATTATGAAAAACATTTTAATAGCACTTTTAGTATTGAGCGCCTACGCTTGTAGAACGCGGACGGTGGTTCATGAAATTCCGTGTCAAAAGGTAATTTCTATTGACACAACCTACTATCAAATTAAGCAGGTACGTTACATCCAAGAGGACATTAAATGTCTAATGGAAGAAGGCGACACTGCCACTATACGAATCCGTGAACAACTGAAGTAGTATTAATTCAAATTAAATATATGCAAGCTGAGATAGTTTTAGTCAACCGACAGAAAGCGTCTGACTATTTAAAAAACAATGTAAACAATAGGCCCCTAAATAAGGGTCTAGTCGCACGTTATGTTTATCTAATGAGCCGTGGTCTATGGAAAGAAAACGGGGAGTCGATAATCATAGATACAAACGGTACAATTAAAGACGGGCAACATCGTCTGTCTGCGATTGCCGAGGGCAATTTTGAATATCATATACCAATAATTACCGGCGTTGACCCCAGTGTAATGTCGACTATAGACACAGGTCGAAAACGGTCATTGTATGACGTTTTCCACATGGAAGGTGTTAAAAACGCGCACCAATTGGCCGCAACCGTTAGAAGGACGCTAGGTTGGGATAACCGCAAGCTTACCCCGACACTCGATAGATCAACCTTTACAACACCACATATAGCGTGTTTAAACCACTTCAAGAAAAATGAAGACTATTACAAAGTGTTGAACGCGAAGAGTGTAAAACTGGTGACGCAACAAGACGTTAGATTGTTTTCTATAACAGACGTTGCTTTCCTGCGCCACATTATCGAGCCTTATAACTTTAAATCTACCAGCTGTTACCAGTTTATTGAGCAGTGCATGGGAATAAATATGCCGCCAAAATCAGCGGCCTACCATTTGCGTAAGATACTAGCAGCAAACAAAAAGAACTTTGCTAAAATCACCATTAGGCAAAAGGTCGGACTGTATATTACAGCATGGAATTTATACAACTCAGGTAATGCGGAAATTGACGGGTTAGGGTATAAGGCGACCGACGACATACCAGAAGTGTCAAAACCTAGATACTAATGGAGGATATTAAATGGATATTGCTGGTTATTATGTTGGCTGAAATCGCCCAATGTAGAAACACTCAAAGGATTAGAAGCACTCTAAGAGATTCGGAACATCCACAATGCAAAGCAGATACTATATGCACTTGTGATACCTCAAAAATTTCGCCAGAGATCGAGGTGGACACGGTGCCCAAAAACGCTAATCATAGTTAGCAGTTTTTTTTGATTAGTAGGGTGGTCTCGTGAGGGGGCCACCCTTTATATTTCACATTGTAAAACAAATTATTAAATATTATGAAAAGAACAACAGTAACACTAGCATTAAGCCTCTTAATGGCTTGGGTCGCAATGGCGCAACATTACCCATGTTATCAGGACATCAACCGAACCAACGACACAGTTTGCGTTATTTGGTCACAAAAGCTATTGCCTCATGGACTGATTACTAGGGTCAACAACATTAACCACGTCGATAGTCACGTAGAGTTAGACGCAATGGACACGACGAACAATCGGTTAACCGGCGATTTTATTGTAGACCCGAAGGTCGACACGTTAGCCGGTCTCGTTGAAGATAGCGTCCGTATCTGTGGCAAGTTACAGATGATGCGAGAATTTAACCTAGATAAAGTCATGCGCATTAGGGTTGTGTCAGACGGTAAATGGCTGTTGAATTGCTATAGGACGATTAATTTGTCGAACTTTAGCCCAGACCTAACCGAGGAGGTTATCCTTAAAACAGAGTATTATAGTTTACTTGGTCAACGCTTTGAGACACCACCTATAAATCAGATTATTATAAGGGTGGATTATACAACCAAAGGGGTGAAAACATCTAAAGAATATCGTACAGAATGACTGGAACAGATTACATATTAACCCCTGAGCTTTGGGGGCTACTTGTTAACAACGGTTATGAGATGTTATTCGAAATAAAAGGTAAGGGCGTTTGCGGGATCAAACGCTTTGCCTTTACTACTGGGTTAGTGGTTGGACTTGACCAATCAGGATATAAGGAGCGGTATTGTTACAAAAACCGTATCGACGCGATCTATGCTTTGATAGAATGGCAGGAAATGACAAACCAGCGGCTTACGGTTGCTGGCGACCCAGAGGACGAAGAATGGATCGTATATAAAGGCCCTGAGGGTGATAGACCAAATCCGAAGAACGACAAATACAATCCAGATGCACAATAATATTAGACACCAAATAACACTGGACGGCCCTAACGATTCCATTGAAGCTATGTTCGGGGGATATACAAAGGGTGCCCCCCTACCAGCTATTCAAACGATAATTGAAAATTTCTGGGCGGGCTGGAATTATGAAACTGGTGAGGACAACACCTGCTGGTTTACGACTAGTTATGACGGGATTCAGAACCTTGTAGAAACACTAAGTATATTTTACCCAGATGTAACCATATATTATTGGCACGCTAGCGAAAAAGTAGGGGTTAATTGTGCCTCTTATGTTTTTAAAAATGGGATGTCATGCCCTGATCTCTTCCCAGATTATGACCTCTATGCTGTAGAGCTAAGCTTCGAATTATGGCCGGACTAACAAAGCTTACACACCAAAACATTGAGGCGGTGGGCTTTCGACGCGTCAATAACAGTATGTGGAGAAGGAACAATATAACCTTGCAGAGTGGACACACAATTGGGCGTACGCTACTAGAAAGGATATTTCATTGGAAAGAAGCCTACAGGGTGTGCATATTTGGAGTTTACTATAATACAGTAGAGCACTTAGAAGAACTAGAGGGTATTATAGAGTTCTTCGACGAAGAAAATTTATAACTAGCAGGGTGTCGAAAGGCACCCTTTTTTATTGGAACACATATTGATCTGAAAGGCTGCTAACCATGTCAATTAATCGCTGGAAATATCGTCGGCGGTAATCTCCTTTTATACCGCACCAGCAAGCCTGCATATCTACATTTCCTGATAATGTGTATTGCTGATACGTGCTAGTAAATCGAGCCGTACCGTTGATGATTGAAACAGAAACCGTATGAAGGTCTTTCGTGTTTGTTGTGATAAATCCGATTGACCTATCGGCATTCGATACGCTATAGCCATTATGGACCAACAATTTATATGACTCGCTAAATGCAACGCTGTCATTATCGAATTGAACAACGATAGTATTAGACCGTTTAGGCGGCTTGTCTTGGCTTAAGCCGGATAAAGCCATCAATAGTATTGTGAGGGTTGTTAGTAGCTTCATACGTCAAATATAAAGCTAAGCAGACAAATACCTCTTTATAGCCTTTACATGAAACTCCGCTATCTTATCCCGTTGGCGCCGCTTGGTCAATATATTTATACACTCGTCGGGATTATCCATGAAGAAGTTTTCCGTAAGGATCGCCGGCATTTTTGTCTTAACTAACACATAGAATTTTGACTCTTTATCTATGTCTCCGTCCGTTGTGTCCTTCCGGAGATTGTGGCCTCTAAACATTTTGACAAACTCCTCAGCAACGACTGTAGCGATAACATCGGATTCAGTTTGCCCAGGCGACGTCCAAACCTCCCAACCTCGACCACCTCCGGCGTTAGCATGTACAGACACATAAATAGATTGATCCGCTGGGT
>DIYD01000130.1:18419-24732 GCA_002428905.1 Bacteroidetes bacterium UBA6063
ATTGGCTCGAGCAATGCGAGTTTCTAATGAAATGTCTTTTGCCTCTGGAGCTATATTTACATAGGGTATGCCCTCTATTTCTAGCAGCTCCTCTATACGTCTAACAATGGCTCTATTAAATTCCCCTTCATATAAAACGCGTCCGCAATATTCCGGTGATCGCTTACCGGCAGTTTGATAAACTCCGTTAATCATGCCGCCATGACCTGCATCTAAAAGTATGGTTTTACTCTTCATCTTCTTCTAGCTTTTTGGTCTCTTTTAATCTTAACCGGATGGTGATAACTATTAAAACTAGTGAGGCGACACCAGTAAGGGTTATAATAATGCCGTCAACTATTGCCATCCATGAAACCGAGCTTGCGCTGAGGAGTGCTAATACGTAATCGTACTCTTTCAATTTGGTAAGTTTTTCGAATGGACTCATAGTTTAATTGGGTTTAAAGTGTTAAGGCGTACTCGTCGTCTGCCAATTTGGATACGTTCCCGCATTCGTTCCTTGTTAAAATCCGCTGCCGAGTATGGGCTGTACGTGTTGTAGTAGACATAGCAATTAGGTAGCTTCATGGTCCGGAGCCTTTCAAGGCATTTCACACGGTTGTTAATGCCGGCATCTGACAGCCTACGGAATAACATTTTGATGATCTTAAACGCCCCACGAATTGGGTTATATATTGGGTGCTCGTCTCTGATCGAGTGCGTAAGGAAAATTTCGATATGATCTTGGCTATATCTTTCGGCAATGATGCTAGTAGGTATTGGCTCGTTCCAGCCTCCGTCTACTTTCTTAAATCCGAATATGTCTACAGGTTTTGCAAAGCCAGGTATCGCAGCTGAAGCAATTACACACCTAACAAAGTCGTCATAGGTCAAGCTGGGGTCTAACACGCTTACATATTCTGGCTTGTCGTTTTGGTGCCCTAAATCTTCAATGCAGACTATGACCTCTATTTTGTCGCGGCGTAGCTTTTCGAAATCTTCTTTTGTAAAGTATTTCCGGACGCGCTTTTCAAGGTCCTTAGAGATGTCATAAAAATAACTTGCAAAGGGGCCGAGTCTCCAAAGCTTCAAAAGCGAGCGACTAGACCAGCTGCCATTTTTATTAAAAGGTCTGAGCAGACCATAAACCTGACGGTTAGTAATAGTGCTGTAGCCCTCGACTAGCTCGTCATATTTTTTACAAGCTAGGAGCAAAGCAATTAACGCACCTGTTGAGGTTCCTATATATACATCATAAACGCGCCTTAGTGCGTCATGAATTCCGGCAATTTCATCACCTTTTGAGCCGCCGCCGGCTACCGCTAGTATTCGTTTCATTTGATTCTTTCGCTGTTTTGGAGTTATGACATGATCGGCAAAGTGGCTGGAGGTTGTCTTCCGACATACGATCACCGCCTAATCTGATGGGTTTAATGTGGTCTACTACTGTAGCCGAGACATACTTACCTTGTTTTTTACATGATCGGCAAAGTGGCTCCCGACTTAATATGAACTGGCGCAATTTTCGCCATGGTTTGGATTTGTAAAACTTAACCATTCCGGAATCTTGAGACCAAGTCCCCTTGTCATCGGTCGCGGTTTCGTAACCTTCCCATGCGTGCCGGTGATATTTTGTATTGATCTTTGGCATTAGGTGACTTGCGTTGACGTTGTTTGATATAGTTTTCCGTTTATCTCAAAGTATAGCTCTTCATCTGAGCCAACCCTGATACTACCGTCACCGTCGATAAGCGTTACAGGTGTCGGTGTGGTGTTGTTTGTTATTCGTACAGAGCCTCCACGAAGTCGCCCACTTTGTACAGTGTTTTTAGGTTTTAAAACGACGAATGATCCTTCGGGTAGATTCTGGGATAATGCCGTCGACGTGATGCTCAAACTAGTAGCCCCCGAGCTAGCATCTGCGCTAAGTGTTAGGGAAGCTTTTTCCAATAAATTGAAAGGGTGTATTACGCTTATGATGTCCCCGTCCTTTAAGTCTGTTGCTAGTGCAGTTATAGACAGTGAGGTAATTGTGCCGGTGGCTGTTGCCGTTAAAGCGGCGAGCTTATTTTCTAAAACGTACCCTTTGGTATAACCGCCGGTATTTTCGTTAAGGATAATGTCCTTATCTACAATGTCGTCAACCTCGTACCCTTCCTTGGCTTCTATACTTAAACCGCCTTTGTTTTGTTGGAACTTCACCCACGAGCCATTAAACACATCTTTGTTACAGTCGAGGTGTCCACCATTACAAAAGAAAGTGTCACCGTCATATGTGTACGACTTATGAAACAATGGGGACTCGGTGTTCCCGTATGATTTAGGCGTAAATATTGGGCCTTGTAATACTTGTACCGCATCAGCCTGTAAGCTCATGGTTTCTAAGACCATGGTTTTACTTAATTCTACATCGGTAGTGTATCCCGCATCCCATACGCCAGACTGTACCCAGTTAGTGCCGTCGTAAACTTCAATTGTGTTTTTTGATGTTAGCTCTGCGATATCTGTAAACAATATTTTGCCGTAGTCGATCCGGACGCTGTTTTGAGTGTTAGGGTTGACGACTGTAAAAATTTGCTCTTTCGGGGTGATCCCGTCTTGCAATACTTCTACTTCAATAGGGTAAATGCGAGTAACCATAGTCGGGGTTGAAGTGGAAATCGTTGTCATTGTGTACCTAACATCGAGCGTACACCCTGACTGACTGACTAATGGGAATTCCGGAGTTTCTATAACAACTTTTCGGGGACCCTTTGGCCACTGCAAAAATGTATCTGTCAACACTCTGTTAACTTCGTCAGTTGCTACTGTTGTCCATTTGATAATATCCGGAGTCGCCGCGTCAGACTTTAGCCGTGTTGTGCCTGCACTCAGCAGTACGTCAATCTCTACATTTGTAGGGACCGCCGTAAAGAAGGTGGTTTTGTCTTCAAGGTTTAGGGTGATTCTAAATGACTTTTTAGACCCAGCCCCGCCGCGTAAAGTACCTAAACTAATGCCCTGTACTATGGGGGTGCTTACCCAATTTAAGTCTACGGTCCCACCTCCAGAAGTCGCAACCGATACACGAGGTTCATTAATTACTGAGGCGCTTTGTAACGGCGGCAAGTATGCCCACCTACAACCGGCTTGACGTTTTAATACTGTGCCGTCTGCTTGTCGGTGATCGTATGTAGAGTTGCCGGTGACGCTTAGTGATTTATTTATGGTCCTCTGGATATATGAAGTACCAGTAAAATTTCGGACCTGTTGTATGTGGTATGATCCATTCTCTAAGAACATGCGACACCCCATAATTTGGAGTATTAGCCTGATAACCACATCGGCCCGCATAGGTTCGTAATCATAGACTTTAGTTGATCCACCTACTGGAACTGGGCCAATTAAATCGCGCTCACTTCCGGACACTTCAGTCATAAAGAGGAAGCGGTCACAACGTGTTAATAGGAACGGACTGTCGCTCGCTCCTGTAGTCGTCATCTGGGTATCATAGTATTCGCAGGACTCCTTAAAATAGGGATCACTCGCTCCCCAGTATTGACTCAGGTCGTTATAGTCCAGAGCTTCAGCAATGTATTTTAAGAATGTGTTCTCTGAAGGGTTGCCAATATCTGAGGCATAGTCGAAGTCAATATATGATAACCTTCCTATGCCATCAATGGCCGTCACTGAGGTAACCCGAGGTTTCGGCATGTCCTCATATGACACCTGATCTATAACAACAACGCCAGCCCATTCTAAATTGGAGTTTTTATAAACGACCATTTTAAATTGGTCTTCATTTCCATTTGCTAGAGCTACTATAAAATTATCGACCGTTGCCGAGTTATTTAAAAACGAGAATTCGTAACGACTGGCCTTTAATGGTTCTAATATATTATCGTCGTTACTCTCGAAATACTTATCTAATGAAGTGACTGTAACCTCAGTCGATGAGCCACCAAACGAGTCGTTATATATTTCTATATCGTACTCAGTCCCATTCATGGACAAAAAACCGCCGTGTATTTGTTTTCCCATTATCTCGGTCTCCTTGTTCTGGTTGCTGATCCGGACGCGCGGGTAGTGCTTAACACTTGGTTACGACCGTATAAAACTGTTTCTAATACAAGCTGGTCCTCAGCGGTGCTACTTAAACCAGTTGAGGCTATTGTGGACGTTCTTGGCGTGACACTTGCTGAAGGGGAGGCACCAGAGGTAATTGCCGCGGATGCGCTCTGATTATTAAATCGACTCCTAATAGCGCCACTTATTGCTAATAATGCCGCACCAGCTGCCAAGGCTACAAGTGGCTGAGTAAATAGCGTTTTTTGGAATGCTTCAGACGCAATTGCTCCAGCGACCAATAGCTTACCAAACTGGCCTAAGAAATCAGCAATATTTTTAAGGATGTTGTCCCCAAAGTTGGCGAAAGCGTTTTCTGAACCGGCGGCGGCTGCTCCCAGTGTTTGGAAGAAATCCACAACCACTGTACCTACAAAATCGCTTAACATTGTTGAAGCTTGGTTTAAAGCGTCTGTCATACGCTCGCCAAAGGATTGCGTCGTTTGGACAACACCGTCTAAAGCTTGCCCCGCGGCTTTGCCTAAGTATTCTAGGGAATAAGCCATCCCAACAGTTGCCGCTTTAGCTTCTGGATATTCGCCGCCTATTTCTCCCATTGCTCGAGCAACACGGATTAAATCTGCCTTAGTACCTTTGGCTTGTTTTTGAAGCTTACGCAGTTCCTCTATCTCATCGTCACCCATTGGGAGTACACTTAATGGTACAAAGGGTTTTTTAGTCTGAGTTGTTCCGGCATCACCGCCCCCAGGCGTTACGATGTCCTCCGTTTCTTCGTTTAGTTTCCCCGCTAAATCAATGTTGACCCCTAACAGGGTAGCCATCTTATCGTATTCCGTGTTAACCTTTATTAGTGAGTTGTTCCGGTTGGTCTCAGCGTTGACGATACCAAGTATTGCATTATCAAACTGACGTGTACGAGTTATGGCTATTCCCATACTTTCGGCCAGCTTATGAGACTCCCGTCTGATATCTTTTATGGATTCGTTATACGCCTCTTGGGATGATACGTCCTTAAGCTTGCCTATAATATCTATTATGCCTATTTCCAGATTACGGGCAACGTCTCCGGAAACGGTTTTTAAATACCCGCTGGCTTGTGTCTTTGCGTTTTTGGTCTCCTTCGCTAAATCAGACATGGCTTTCGCGGTGTTCTCAGTAAACCGCGTGTTCGTTTGCTCAATGTCCGAAGCCTTAGACTTTAGAAGTACGTTTTTTAATAACTGGAGGTTAGCCTCTTTTTGAGCTTGTGCTATGTCCTCAAGGGTAGACTTTTCGTTTAACTGGTTGGTTAGGTAGGCCCCATATCTCGAGTTAAGCTCCTCTATCGCCTTTTTACGTCCTTCTGTGCCGGCTGTAGTCCTCTTAAGGACTTCGAAAAGGCCATTCATGGCTATACGTTCGGTCCCTATTTTCTGTATAACATCCTGTGAAACTGGATTAATTTTTCGCTTAGCATTTATGTACTTGATTACGGCAAAGGTTAACGCGCCAAAGGCTGCAACGGCTAGCCCTACCGGAGTCGCTAGCGCAGCGAGTGAGGCAACCATACGCGGAATGATTGTTAATGATGATCTAAACATTAACAACATTTTGCCGGTGACTGTCAACAACGGACCCAAAGCTCCGACTACACCACCAACCGCGACTATAACCTTAATGGTCCCGTCGCTGAGATTGGAAAATGCGTCAGCCATGGAGACGGTGACGTCGGCAAGCTTATTTATCATTGGGATTAATACCGCTCCGATTTTCAGCCCTACACCCTCAAGGGCGGATCGAGCACGAGCTAGGGCGCCTTTAGCGGTTGCGTCCATGATCTTAGACATATCCTTGGCCGCCCCTGTTGCCCCTTCAAATTCTGTAGTTAATCCGGCGATTTCTTCCTGATTGTTTGCAATGATGGTAGCGACAGCGGCCCCACGTTTGCCAAACAATTCCATAGCCTTAGACAGTGGGTCGCTCGCATTTTTTAACTGGTTCATTGCGTCGGCCCACGTCAAGCCCTTGTCTGCTAGGTCTAAATAGATGTTACGAAGTGCAGCTCCGGCGCTTCCGGCATCTACACCACGATTAACTAAAGCCCCTAATATAGCGGTAGTCTCTTCTAGGCTTACACCGGCTTTATTGGCAACCGGCGCCACAACGGCCATAGCAGTACTAAACTTGCTAAGGTCTAAAGCGCTCGAGCTAAAAGACTTCGCCATTACATCTACTACGCGCTGCATTTGGCTAGCCTCTAATTGGAAACCTCGTAAAGTTGAAGCCGCAA
>DIYD01000020.1 GCA_002428905.1 Bacteroidetes bacterium UBA6063
GTTAAGGCTAAACCGCCTCCGACTATAAGTAAAAGGCACTTGCTCCAACCTGAAACAAGTGCCTTTTTAATAGAATTATTAATCATTAATTCGTTTGGGTTGAATATGATCTTATTGTACGATAAGCTTCTTGTTTACAGTTTCTGCACCGTCAGACTCAATTTCTACCATGTACATTCCAGAGATCAAATCAGCCACCTGAATTGTGTTTGACTGGAATCCAGACTGAACATCAATATCCCGCACAACCTGACCGAGTTGGTCATATACTCGAATGTGCTTAACACGTGTAACGTTATCCGTTGAGATGGTCACATCTGAAGTGGCAGGGTTTGGATACATGCGAATGATTCTGTCCAACGTCAACTCACGTCCTTCACCTGGCTTCACTGCGAATTCGAAATCCACCTTCTTGTTGTTGCTTGGTAAGGTAACCTGACCTAGTAACTCCAGGTCGTTGGTTAACGTAAATACTTCTTCATATGTACCGCGCTCTTTTACTACATAAAGCTTGTTCTCGTCAGCATCAAACTCTAAAGAACCATCATTTATCGTAGTTTCCGTAGAATTTAGTGTGCGTAACTCCAAAGACTCGAGGATCGCACCCGTAGTTTGGTTGATCACGCCTACTTTCAATGCACGCTCACCGTTATTTTCTTCTATATATAATGCATTCAATATTCCTGTATTGCTGTTGTATGCCAAATCCAACACGTCTGCGCTAACCGTACGCTGACTGATCAACTTACCTAAACGCGTGTCAATTTTGAACATTCGGTTGATACCCATCACATCTTTGGCAACAAACACCAACTGCTCTTTACCCGTTAGGTAGCAAGGTGAGCTTAACGACGTACTTACTTTTTCAAGACCACCGTTAAACATGTTGCGTGACTCAAATTCTCCAACAAATGGTGCGTGAATAGAATTGAACGACAGGTTCGGAAGTTTAATTTTAGCTCCGATCTCTCCAGTATTCATATCAAACAACACCATAGAGATGTCGTCGTCGTTTGTACCATACGCATTAAAGTCTGGCTCTGTAGCGATAAATCCAACCTGATTGCGCTCACCAATAATAAAAGGTGCCATAATCGTTGAATTGAAGAAAGGTAGTTCGCGAACCTGCTCCCCGGTAGTACCGTTTACTACCATCATAGATTGTTGGCCGCGGAAGGATCCGTTAATTCCACCTGTACCACTGTGGGCAGCATCTGTAAAGAAATACACTGCATCGTTTTTCTTATCGTGATACAAACTGTTTGGAATGTACTTCTTGTTGCTGATCACAATCGTTTTGATTTCTTGCGATTGCATATCGGCTGGATCTACATTCACCAACTTCAATGTGGATGGGTTACTCTCGTTCCAGGTAATTCCTTTTACAGCGGTCTGTGCCATAACCGACACACATCCACCTGCAATAAGTAGCGACGAGAGAATAAGCTTTTTCGTATGCATAATTTTTCTGTTAAAGTTTGAAATACGACATCTACTGTATAGGTATCTTAAATCTTTGTCGCAAGATAAAAAACGAACGCCCATTTTTGCAAGCCTATTTAACGCATATACTGTCATATTTTACTAACGGAAAAAAGACATTTAGCTCCCAACCCTACCAATTCAGAGACATGACAATACCTCGTTTGTATTTTTAATTCAAAATATTACCTTTGCAGCCGCTCAAAGGAGGACACATTGATTTGACAGAACAAAACAACGAAATGGAAAACGTTAACGTTTCCGAAAACGCAGTAGAAACCCAGGATGTTTCAACTGACGCAACCAACCAAACTGAAAACCCAACCGCAGAAAACACTTCAGAAACTGCAGAAGCTACCGAAGTTCAGGTAGAAGAAAAAAAATCCAGCATTCACGACGTACCAGATCCAGTACATGACGAAAACGCATTCGACTGGTCAATGGACAAAGAAGGTTTCGGTCAGTACGACGATTCAAACCGTTCAGAATTAGAAGAACTGTACAAAGGAACATTCAACACCGTTGAAGAAGGTACTATTGTTGAAGGAAAAGTAGTTTCGATCAGCAAAAAGTATGTGGTAATTGACATCGGATTTAAATCTGATGGACTGATTGGTCGCACGGAATTCAAAGACCAACCAGAGTTAGCCGTTAACGACAAGGTTGAAGTTTACGTTGTTGAAACGGAAGACGCACTAGGACAATTGGTACTTTCCAGAAGAAAAGCACTTGCAGAAACCGCCTGGAAAATGGTTACAAACGCTCAGGACACGGGCGAAATTGTTCGAGGTTATGTTAAATCCAGAACAAAAGGTGGTTTAGTCGTTGACGTAAACGGACTTGATGCATTCTTGCCAGGTTCGCAAATCGACGTTAAGCCAATTCGAGATTACGACCAGTACGTTGGTCAAACGATGGAATTTAAGGTAGTTAAGATTAACGAAACCTTCAAAAACGTAGTAATCTCTCATAAAGCATTGATCGAAGACGACATCGAGGCACAAAAAGGTGAAATCCTGTCTAAACTTGAAAAAGGTCAGGTACTTGAAGGTGTGGTTAAAAACATGACTTCATTTGGTGTATTCATCGACCTTGGTGGTCTTGACGGTCTTCTACACATCACAGACGTATCTTGGGGTAGAATCAATCACCCAGAAGAAGTACTTGAACTAGACCAGAAAATCAACGTGGTTGTTCTTGACTTCGACGACGACAAAAAACGTATCTCACTTGGCTTGAAACAATTGAGCGCTCACCCATGGGAAAGCCTTGGCGAAGAGCTTAAAGTGGAAGCTAAAGTTAAAGGTAAGGTTGTTACTGTGGCTGACTACGGCGCATTCGTTGAAATCGCTCCGGGTATCGAAGGTTTGATCCACGTTTCAGAAATGTCGTGGTCTCAGCACTTGAGAAACCCACAAGACTTCATGAAAGTTGGTGACGAGGTAGAAGCAGTGATTCTTACACTGGAGAAGGAAGAGCACAAAATGTCGCTAGGTATCAAGCAATTGACTCCAGATCCTTGGGAGAATATTGAATCTAAATACCCAGTAGACAGCAAGCATAAAGGCATCGTTCGTAACTTAACAAACTACGGTTTATTCGTTGAGTTAGAAGAAGGTGTTGACGGTTTGGTTCACGTAAGTGACCTAAGCTGGAGCAAGAAAATCAAGCACCCGGCTGAATTCACGAAGAAAGGTGAAGAGCTCGAGGTAATCGTTCTTGAGATCGACCGCGAAAACAGACGTTTAAGCCTAGGTCACAAGCAGTTAGACGAAAACCCATGGGATACATTTGAAAGCATCTTTACAGAAGGTTCAGAGCACAAAGGAACGATCCTTGAGATTTCTGACAAAGGATGTACTGTATCTCTTCCATATGGTGTAGAAGGATTTGCTCCAAACAAGCACATCAAGAAAGAAGACAAAACTTCAGTGAAGGCTGAGGAAGAGTTAGACTTCAGAATTATTGAATTCAATAAAGATCAGAAGCGTATCATCGTTTCTCATACCGACATTTGGAAAGAAGAAGAAAGAGCGCGTATCGACTCTGAAACTGAAGCCAAAAACAAGTCGGCTAAACAAACAAGCAGCTACGTGAAGAAACTGAACAAGCAAAAAGAAGTTTCTACACTTGGAGAACTTGATGGTTTAGCACAGCTTAAAGCGAAAATGGAAGCGGAAAACCGCAAATCTGCCGAGGCTAAATTGGCCAAGAAAGAAGAGGAAAAAGCAGCGACAGAAGAGCCTAAAGCAGAGAAAAAAGAAGAAGCAACTTCTGAAGCAGATGATTTGAAAAAGTTGAATGGTGTAGGACCGGCATTAGAGAAGAAAATGATCGAAGCAGGTTACACTACCTACGCTCAACTTGCTGACTTATCAGCAGAGCAAATCACTGAAGTAGAAACAGCCATTGGCAAGGCAGATGCCTTCGCAAAAAATGGTTGGGCAGATCAACTAAAAGAATTAATGAGCAACTAAGAATTGAGCATTTTATTTCTAAAATATGAACGAAAAATCCCATCTTTGAATGGGATTTTTTTTTGCTAAAAAACACGAAATATGAAGTATTGGCTAGTTAAATCGGAACCATACAAGTACAGTTGGGACGATCTTGAAAAAGATGGATGGACGTATTGGGACGGCGTGCGTAATTACGCTGCACGCAACAACATGAAAGACATGAAGGTGGGAGACCGATGCTTTTATTACCACAGCAATGAAGGTAAAGAAATCGTTGGCATCGCGGAGATCATCAAAGAGCATTATCCAGACCCTACGATTGATGATGATCGGTGGGTTGCAGTGGACTTAAAACCGGTTCATAAATTTAGCAAACCGATTACACTAAAACAGATTAAGTCGGACGAGGCCCTGGCCGAAATGGAAATCATCCGGCTAAGCCGTCTTTCTGTCTCAAAAGTGAGCAAGGAAGAATTTGACCATATAAAGCAACTTGGCGAATAAAATGTCGAAGCGCATTATACTCGACCCCAGCCACCTTGACATCATGTTGAAGCGTATGGCTATTGAACTCGCTGAAAACCACGGCGATTTTGAGCAATGCGCACTGGTTGGTCTACAACCTCGTGGGATTGCACTGGCTCAGCGTATTAAGAGCATCCTGGAGAACGATTTAAAGGTGGGGAACATCACCTATGGCGAATTAGACAGTACGTTCTATCGAGATGACTTCCGACGAAGCGAGAAAATTCTCATCCCAAGTTCCATAGAACTTGACTTCCCCATTGAAGGAAAAAACATCGTGTTGATTGACGACGTTTTGTACACCGGAAGATCGGTGCGATCGGCCTTAAATGCGCTTTCGGATTTTGGACGGCCCGGCAAAACCGAGTTGCTCACACTTATCGACAGAAGATTTAAACGGGAATTACCAATTCAACCCGATTACGTGGGCACCAATGTAGATACACGTGCACACGACCGGGTAATTGTTGATTTGGAGAACGAAAACAAGGTTTGGATAATTACGGAACAGCAGAACTAATGACAAGACTTTCATCGAATCATCTCCTGGGTTTAAAAGAGCTTACATCGGAAGACATAAACCTGATATTTGAAACTGCCGATAACTTCAAATCCATTTTAAACCGTCAAATCAAGAAAGTTCCATCGTTGCGAGACATTACCATTGCCAATGTCTTTTTCGAGAACTCTACTCGTACCAAAATTTCGTTTGAACTGGCAGAGAAAAGACTGTCGGCCGACGTGGTTAACTTTTCGAGCTCGTCCTCTTCCGTATCGAAAGGAGAAACTCTGATTGACACGGTGAATAACATTCTGTCGATGAAGGTGGATATGGTAGTCATGCGCCATCCGGCTCCGGGTGCGGCATTGTTTCTTTCAAAACATGTAGATGCACAAATCATTAATGCCGGAGACGGAACGCACGAGCACCCTACACAGGCCCTGCTCGATGCCTACTCCATCCGCGAAGAACTGGGTAACATTCAAGGCAAAAAGGTGGTTATTGTTGGCGATATCCTGCACAGCAGAGTTGCATTATCCAACATCTACTGCCTACAAAAAATGGGAGCTGAAGTTGCCGTATGCGGCCCCCCTACCCTAATTCCAAAACACATTGACGCTCTTGGCGTTCGGGTGATGCATAATCTAAATGAGGCGCTGGCCTGGTGCGATGTGGCCAACATGCTTCGCATTCAGATGGAACGACAACAAACCAAGTATTTCCCTAGTTTGCGTGAATACAGCATGCAATACGGGCTCACAATGGATCACTTGAATACATTAGACAAGGAGGTAACCATTATGCACCCCGGACCAATAAACCGGGGCGTAGAGGTCAGTTCAGAAGTGGCCGATTCGGATCAGTCCATCATACTAAATCAGGTTGAAAACGGTGTGGCCATTCGAATGGCTGTGCTCTACCTGTTAGCCGCTCAGAAAGAAAGCTAATGTCTACCACGCGTATTTTCATATTGTATACCGGAGGTACCATTGGCATGGGCCCAAAAGAACTTGGCGTAGAAAACAGTCCGCTTGTCCCTCAAAGCTGGGAACAATTGCAACAATTCATGCCGGCAATTCATCCCGACGGATATTTCAGTCAGGTTAAAAACATTGCGTTTGAATATCATTCGTTCGATACCTTAATGGACTCCTCTCAATTCGACACAAGTCATTGGGTTATGATGGCCAGGGAGATCGAACAACGGTATACGGAGTTTGACGGGTTTATTATTATTCACGGCACAGACACCATGGCGTACACGGCAAGTGGTTTGAGTTTTATTTTCAGAAACCTGAACAAACCGGTGGTGGTAACAGGTGCCCAACTTCCGATATCTCATACCCGTTCAGACGCCATTACTAATTTTAGTAATGCCATCCACATTGCAGGCGCCAAAGCGTTTGGGCTTACTCCTATCAATGAGGTAACGATTTGTTTCAATGACCGGGTGTTCCGGGGAAATCGAAGCACGAAGGCCAGTACCAATGACTTTGAAGGATTTGTTTCTCCTGATTATCCGGCACTTGCTGAACTGGAGGAAACCATTCGCGTTCTTCCAGAGTATGTGCAATCGGCACCCAAAGGGCCATTTGGTTTGAATACCCGATTAAATCCGAATGTGGTTGTTCTAACGTTGTTTCCAGGATTTAAAGCAAAGCATTTGGAGAAGTTGGTTGATGATGAAGAAGTAGACGGTTTGATCATTAAAACCTTCGGAAGTGGCAATGCACCCTTTACTCCTGAGTTCCTAGGCACCCTGGAGCGAGCGAGCCAGAAGGGAACGACGGTTATGTTTATTACCCAATGTTTGCAGGGCCGTGTTAGTTTGGGGAAATATGAGGCGAGCGATGTTTTCGGTCCGATCGGGGTTATTTCGGGAGGAGATATGACCAGCGAAGCAGCATTGGCAAAAATGATCTGGGTTTTGGGTCAGAATATCTCGAGGGAAGAACAGGAAATTTTACTCCAAACCGATTTACGTGGCGAGGTGACATTCAGATAGGCGAAACCCGCTTAAAATCTCACTTTTTCGTTCATTTATTGTGGATAACAATGACATAAAACGGGCTTTTGAGGCCTGATTTAAACGTATTTTTACCTTTTAAACCCAAAGGGAATTATGTCAGAAAATCCACAACAAAACACAAATTACGGTGCGGATAATATCCAGGTTCTTGAAGGCCTGGAAGCCGTTCGAAAAAGACCTGCGATGTATATCGGAGACGTGGGGTTGAAAGGTCTACACCACCTGGTTTATGAAGTAGTTGACAACAGTATCGATGAGGCACTGGCCGGACATTGCGATACTATACAGGTTAATATCAATGAAGATAACAGCATTACGGTAATCGACAATGGTCGGGGTATACCGGTTGCGATGCACGCCAAAGAGAAAAAATCAGCGCTGGAAGTTGTAATGACTGTACTGCACGCTGGTGGTAAATTCGACAAAGACACCTATAAGGTATCGGGAGGATTGCACGGTGTAGGTGTAAGTTGTGTAAACGCACTTTCGACCAAACTGGTTGCTACCGTAAAGCGTGATGGCAAAGTCCATCAACAGGAATACGCCATTGGAAAACCACAAACTGGAGTTGAAGTAATTGGTGAAACAACAGACCGCGGAACAGAGGTTACATTTTGGCCAGATCACACCATCTTCCAGAATACAATCTACAATTATGACACCTTAGCTTCGCGTTTGCGCGAGTTATCCTTCCTCAACAAGGGAATTCGATTAATTCTAACCGACAAGCGAAACAAAGACGAAGAAGGCAATCATATTTCGGAAGATTTTTATTCTGAAGGCGGACTAAGCGAATTTGTAAAGTTCCTGGATGGTACGCGTGAGCCACTTATACCGGTACCGATTTATGCCGAAGGGGAAAAATCCGGGGTACCTGTAGAGATTGCGTTCCAGTACAACGGAAGTTATTCTGAGAACCTCCACTCCTATGTAAACAACATCAACACCATTGAAGGTGGTACACACGTGGCTGGATTTAGACGAGCATTGACCCGTACACTGAAATCCTATGCGGAGAAAGAAGGTTTCTTTGCCAAGTTGAAGTTTGAAATTAGTGGTGAAGACTTCCGGGAAGGACTAACCGGAGTTATTTCGGTGAAGGTTGCCGAGCCGCAGTTCGAAGGACAGACCAAGACAAAATTAGGTAACAGCGAAGTGAGCGGTGCTGTAGATCAGGCTGTTGGTGAAATGCTGACCAACTATTTGGAAGAAAACCCAAATCAGGCGAAAGCCATCATCAATAAAGTTGTTGTTGCAGCTCAGGCGAGACATGCCGCACGTAAAGCACGTGAGATGGTACAACGTAAAGGTGCCATGAGTGGTGCAGGCTTACCTGGTAAGCTTTCCGATTGTTCGGAGAAAGACCCTGAAATCTGCGAAATATACCTGGTTGAGGGTGACTCGGCAGGTGGAACGGCAAAGCAAGGCCGTGACCGTAGCTTCCAGGCCATTTTACCTCTGCGTGGTAAGATTTTGAATGTTGAAAAAGCGCTAGAACATAAGATTTACGATAACGAGGAAATCAAGAATATGTTCACAGCACTGGGTGTAAAGATGGGCACAGAGGAAGACGAAAAAGAGCTTAACGTAGAAAAACTTAGATACCACAAGGTGATCATTATGACGGACGCCGACGTGGATGGAAGTCACATTCGTACGTTGATTCTGACCCTGTTCTTCCGATACATGCGTAAACTGATTGACAACGGTTACATCTATATCGCTACACCTCCATTATATCAGGTGAAGAAAGGAAAAGAAGCGGTATACACATGGAGCGACGATGAGCGTGATAGAGAAATTCTGCGCTTAGGTGGAGAGCGCCCCGAAAGTGTGAACGTTCAGCGATATAAAGGTCTTGGTGAAATGAATGCCGACCAGTTGTGGGAAACCACCATGGATCCGGCAAGAAGAACATTGAAACAAGTTACCTTGGAAAGTGCGGCAGAAGCCGATCGTATCTTCTCCATGCTGATGGGCGATGAAGTACCACCTCGTCGAGAGTTTATTGAAGCAAACGCACGTTACGCCAACATTGACGTATAATACTACAATCTAAACGCACAACGTTTTATTTATGCGTAGCATAAAAGATATAAAAGCACTGGTTTTACTGGTGCTTTTTGTTTCGATGGATACGAGTGGACTGTATGGCCATTTGGGCTTCATCCCAAAGTACCAGGACACTCAGGCTTATAGAACTGTAACACATATTCAGGCTCAAAACTGGGACACTCAGATCAATTTTATTTCCGACTCAACTCTAACTAAAGACTACCTCAACGAGACGAAGCAATTGCGTATAAATGGCCCGCTGGGCACATCCGTGCACTCGTTCAGAGTCATCCTTGTTCCGGCTTCAGGTGCTGTCAAGGCGTATGGCATAGACGGTGACACCATTACCTCGCCCATCCGAGTTCAAATCACTGCCATGGAAGACCTAAGTCAGCTCATTATTGACCAAACCATAATCTCGCGCTATGGAAAGCAAGAGCAGCTGAACCCAGCATATTACAATATAACGTTGGGAACCGATTAAGACTAAACCGAGGCCCACACATAATTGACGTAAATAAACCGTTAATCTGATCAAAATCTGTCAATAATTACATTAAATGGGTGTTGTATAGGTACGACGAAAAGTTTAGTACCTCGATATGAAAATCAACAGACCAGTAGCGGTTATTACCGCATTGAGCATCAGCACAATAGCTGCCATATTAGCATTCACGCCATTTACGCCCTCCTACGATAAACCGGAGTTTACCCGTACATCCAATAACCAAACACAATTGAATCATTTGTCGAGTATCACGATAAGTAAATCTGCCATTGTACAGGCAGGGAAGCTCGTTGTGAACGGCCCGGATGGACATCAAATTAAAGCGTTTACATTCATTCTGGATCCTAAAATTGGGAGCACCTATGTGAGTTCACAGCAAACCACCGTGCTTCCAGAACACATCATGACCAGGATTATTTCGGCGAAATCGGGAGATCGCATCATA
>DIYD01000019.1 GCA_002428905.1 Bacteroidetes bacterium UBA6063
TGTATAAACTCATTGATGTCGTCATAAGGACGGCAAATTTAAGGAATTCAGGGCGTTACATGGCTACGGTCTCCACGTGAATTTCGGGTAGAAGAAATCCATACTTTATCCACGTTAAAAAGATTAAAGTAGAATTAAAAAAACTTCTGCTATATTGCCCATCGTTATGAAAATGAAATGCCCAGGAAAATAAATATTGCCATCGATGGTCATTCAAGTTGCGGAAAAGGAACACTGGCCAAGAACATAGCAAAAGAACTTGATTACATGTTCATCGATTCAGGTGCAATGTACCGGGCTGTTACACTGTATATGCTTCAAAACCAGCTTAGTCTGGAAGATGTCAGAACCAACCCTGGTATACTGTTGAACATCGAGATATCTTTTATTCTCGATCCGTTTAAAGGCTTCTACAACACCCACCTTAATGGCGAAAACGTAGAAAGTCTCATTCGTGGTATGGAAGTTTCAAAGTGGGTGAGCGAGGTTAGTGCAGTTAAAGAAGTACGTGAGTTTTTGGTGAACAAACAGCAACGTATGGGTAAGGACAAAGGCGTTGTGATGGATGGTCGCGATATCGGTTCAGTCGTGTTCCCAGATGCTGAACTAAAGATCTTCATGACGGCCGAGCCAAGTGTTCGTGCAAAGCGCCGTTACCTCGAACTTCAGGAAAAAGGCATTAACGCAAACTACGAAGAAATCCTGCACAACATTCAACACCGCGATCACTATGATTCCAGCCGGGATATAAGTCCGCTGATTCAGGCACCGGATGCCATTGTATTGAATAACACGGAAATGACGAAGGAAGAGCAGTCACGCATAGCGCTTACCTGGGCAAAAGGGGTGATCTTAGCGGGGTAGGTGGGTCAATATACGCTCCATGATGTAATGCACGTTAATAAGGTACTGCTCGAATAGCTCTTTACGGGTACCATGCTCAATAATTTCATCCGGAAACCCAAAACGTACAATTTTGCCTGTATAACCGTAATCGCTTGCAGCTTCGAGAACGGCAGAGCCGAAACCACCGGCTAAACAGCCATCTTCAATGGTGAAAATGTGCGAATACCGTTCAAACGCATTGTGCAGTAGGTCAATGTCGAGCGGCTTTACAAAACGCATATCTGCAATACCCACAGTCTTAAGGAGATCCATCATTCCTTGAGATACCGATTGACCTATATACGCACCAACGCCAATGCCCAATATCATTGCTTTGGCATCCGCATTGGTAATAATTCTTCCTTTACCATGCTCAATAGGTATTGGTTCATCCTTCCAGTTCGATTGTGGTCCATATCCCTTTGGGTAGCGAATAGCAACCGGTTTCTTTAGGTCTACCGCAAAGTGCATCATCGAACGTAATTCATGTTCATTACCTGGAGCCATAATGGTCAGATTCGGAATCGATCTCAAGTAAGCCATGTCATACAAACCGTGGTGTGTTGCCCCGTCTTCTCCAACTACTCCTGCCCGGTCTAGACAGAAGATTACCGGTAGGTTTTGTAGACAAACATCGTGAATGACCTGATCGTATGCACGTTGCAAAAAGGTGCTGTAAATATTGCAAAAAGGAATCATCCCGTTTGCTGCCAATCCGGCAGAGAAGGTCACCGCGTGTTGTTCGGCAATGCCCACGTCAAAACAACGATCCGGCATTTCATCCATGAGTATTTTCATCGAGCAACCCGAAGGCATGGCAGGTGTTATTCCAACGACTTTGTCGTTGGCTTTAGCCAACTCCAATAAGGTGTGACCAAATACATCCTGATATTTAATCTTTTGATTTTCAGTATCTTGCCGAGGTAGCTTCACGTACTTTACTGCATGGAACTTCGTCTGTTCTTCTTCAGCAGGCTGATAGCCCTTGCCCTTTATCGTCTTGATATGAAGAATCTTAGGCCCGTCTTGCGTAACAAGTGTTCTTAACTGTTCAACGAGGTACTTTACATCATGCCCATCCTGGATGTAATCGTACGAAAACCCAAGATCGGTAAAGAAATTACTCGTCTTGTCAAGATCGTTTAGGTATTGATTTAATGCACCGGCATTCGGGTCTATACCCATCTGGTTGTCGTTAATAACAACCAGAATATTGGTTTTGCTTACGGCTGCATTGTTTAAGGCTTCCCAGGCCATACCACCGGTTAGGCTGCCATCACCAATCACCGCAATATGTTGGCGATGTATCCCCTGAAGCAGGTCGGCCTCGGCCATACCCAACACCGCACTAATGGAGGTGCTTGAGTGTCCGGTTCCAAAAGGATCAAACAAACTTTCATCGCGTTTCGGAAATCCACTGATCCCACCGCGTTTACGAATCGTCTCAAATTCATCTTTACGCCCAGTAATGATCTTGTGCAGATACGCCTGATGACCGACATCCCAAACCAACTGGTCGTTGGGTGTGTCCAATACATAATGAAGTGCCGTGGTTAATTCTACCGTTCCAAGGTTGGCACTAAAATGACCACCAATTTTTAAAATGGTATCGATTAAATACGTCCTGTAGGCAGCACATACCTCGGGCAGAGCTTCAAGCGAAACTTTGCGTAAATCATAGACATTAAACGGTATGTTTTTGCTGATTTCCAATCGATTGCAAAGAAACGAAACAATTATCTTTCAAGACCTTTTGACATCTTAAAATGTGGAATTCCTACTTCAACAAACTCATCACCAATGGTGTGATAACCCTTTGTTAGGTAAAAGGGTACAGCCGTTTTACGCGCATTCAGCTCCATAATATCGAAGTCGAGATGGATGGCAAAGTCTTCCGCAAAGTCAACAAGCTTCTTACCTATACCTTCTCCCTGACACTTGGGATGCACAGCCACCTGCCTCATTTTTAATCGCTTATCACCCAAGGGCGTAAGCAACAGGATGCCCACAATTTGGTCGCCATCCGTGGCACCAATATGGTAGTCGCTGCCTTCTTTGGCCAGGTCTTCTTGTGAAAAATGGAGGTTCAATGGCTTACGTAGAACCAAATCACGAAGAGCTACTGATTCGATGTATTGCTCAGAATTGAACTCAATAATACCAACGTGCACCGTCATGGCTAACCGTTTATGAAATCGTTGAGCGTGAATACCTGATCAGACTTAAACTTTCCGTTTTGCAGATGTACCGTACCGCATTCATTGTTCAAATCGTGCTCAAAGAAAAGGGTGTAATTGTTTTCTATGGCTTCATTAAGAAATTTGGTATTCTCTTCCATTCGTACCAACGGCCGAATGTCATATCCCATAGCATAGTGAGGCGGAATATGGGCAGCGGAAGGAATCATGTCTGCAGCGAAAACCAGTGTTCTACCCTTATAATTGATCTTAGGACACATCATTTTTTCGGTATGTCCATTGGCCAAAAGGGCTGTAATGTTATCCGAAATGCGGAGATCGTCACCGATAAACTTCAATTGGCCCGTTTCTTCAATTGGTAGAATATTATCGGAAAGAAACGATGCTTTTTCTCTGGGATTTGGATGGATCGCATGCGCCCAATGATCTTTATGACTCCAGTACGTGGCGTTCGGAAATGCAGGGACGAAGCGTGTTTTAGTTGAATCCCATTCGATACTGCCTCCGCAGTGGTCGAAATGAAGATGGGTAAGCACTACATCGGTGATGTCTCCGAAATCTACCCCAGCTGCGTGCAGCGACTGCTTCAAACTGTTGTCGCCGTTGAGGTAGTAATAACCAAAGAACTTTTCACTCTGTTTATCGCCTATACCATTATCAATGAGAATCAACCGGTTGCCATCTTCAACCAGCAAACAACGCATAGCCCAGTTGCACAGATTGTTGGCATCGGGTTCGTTGTATCGTTGCCATATGACCTTGGGAACCACACCAAACATGGCACCTCCGTCTAATTTGAAATTACCGGTATGAATAGCAGCTAATCGCATAAAGAGTTAAATTTTAACAAATTTCAGTACGGTGGAGACATTGCCGGCGATCACGAACACATAATAAATTCCAGTGCGATATTCTGAAGCACTGAAAGTGAATTGACGGTTATCAATACTGAGGTGGTTTTGAGTAACTTTTAAATTGCCAAATACATCACGAATCTGAATCGTGGCCGACCCTTTATCGGCAAATTGAACAAAAAGATTAATGTCGTCCTGCACTACATTCGGATACAAATCTGCGAATACGTAATCGTTCTGACACACTCCGGTATAGAGTATATTGTTGACGCCACCATTCCGAAAAGCAACACATTCATTTCTGTAGGTCACCAGGTTGCAACCACATACCGGAATAAATGCAGGATCGTTGCATTGAAAAAAGGGGTCGATGCGCGTACTATCAACACAAGGTGGAATAAACTGAGCGTTCGCAGTCGTGGTAAAACCAAACTGAAACAACGCTAAAATACCCAGAAAAACGATGACGTTTCGCACGGCTCAAAAATAGGGTATTGCCTGCAAAATTGGATGGTGCACATTTGTCAGATTTTAGCGGATTGTAAGCCAATGGTCAGGATATCAGAGTCTTCCAACCAAATTAACATAGCCACCGTAACACCTACGAAACAAAAAATAGAATCACATGAAAGGAATTACATTAACAACCGCACTTGCCATTGTCGTTTTGATGTTCACAGGGTGTACACAAGACGAAATGCCAACAACGAACCAAAATGCGTTTACAACCAATTCGACCCTGCCCAAGGTCTTAAAGAATAACGCTCCTACCGTACAACGGTTTACAAACGACGCTTCTACAACGTTTACCTTTAAGACGAACGGAGGCCTTGAGTTTAGATTTCCTCAAAACGCGTTTACCGATGCATCGGGCAATGTTGTAAGTGGCAATGTTGATGTGTCGATCACCGAATACCTGAGCAAGTCGGATATGCTTTACTCAGGAGTAACCACGAGTTCAGGGGATAGAATACTTGAGTCAGGTGGTATGTTTAATATTAAGGTAGAACAGGGTGGTGCTGAATTACAATTGGCTTCAGGAATTCGTTATCAGGTAAACTTCCCAACCGATGATTACCAGATGGATATGCAAATTTTCGCTGGTCGTGAAGTGGAAGATGGAGAGCAGGAAGTATTTGTCGACTGGGAAGTTGCTCAAGGTTCATGGATCGAATCGAACGACTCCGTTGCACAGGGTAGAGATTCGAATTACCGTGCTTTTATCAATATATTGAGTTGGTGTAACCTGGATCGGTATCTGGACGCACCTACAGGCTCTCAGGTTCGTTTGATCCTACCAGAGGGTTATGGCAATCGAAATACGACGGTTTATATGGTCTTTGACGAAAACTCCGTGGTTTATCTATTCTCAGATAAAGACAAAAAAGAGTTTAACTCAGGAAGGTATATTTTGCCCTTGGGTTGGGACATTAAATTGCTGGCGGTGTATCAAGACGACGATGACATGGAGTATGGCCTAATCAATTCCAAAATTGTAGATGATCATTTAGAAACCATAACCAGCATGACTAAGATTGATGAAGACGCGTTGAAGACCTTGATTGAAGGACTATAGCAAAACCATTTCCCTTACTTATATCACGCCTTGCCGGAGCCATTTATGGCTTCGGCTTTTTTGTGACACATACCAGATGGTATAGAGGCATGCCGATTTTATCTTTGTGTATAAAGACCCATGCCTCGAAAAAAGACCATCCTTTTTCTTACCGCATTCGTATTCTGCCTTCCTGTTTTCGGGCAGCGTATAGCGTTTAGCCTTGAATCTGGTGGAATACTGTCTCGTGATCAGCGCTTTGACTATTTCGGCATCTCATACTACAGAAAATCGTATTTTTTGGGCGCCGACGTATTGGTTTCTCCAAAGAACAAAACCAGTTATGTAGCGGGTATTCATTATTTGCGTCAAGGATATCAGCATTCGACATGTTACATCGTTGCTCCAGGAGCGAACAGCAATCTAATTGGAAAGATCGACCAACTCGCCATTCCCTTTTTGATTCGAAAAAAGCTGTTCAATAGCGATCAGTTGTTTGCTAGTTTAGGGTTGTATGTAGCGCATAACGTACGTGCATTCGCTGATGTCCCAGTGGCAATAGGAGGTTGTGAGATCGGATATGTCTCTGACCTAAGACCCATGAACAAGCTATGGAGTGCTGGGTCAGTTGTGGGACTGGAGTATGTCGTTCATCAGAAAGAACGACATGAATTGGGGCTGCACCTTCGATACTACCAGGGAATAAGCAATGCTGCGAAACCTTTGTTTGTCAATCACTCCGCTAAGCCGGTACAACGTAGAAGTTCAATAGCGTTGAACTTCTTTATTCGGTTTGATGCATACAACGCTGGGGATTAGTTTCAGATATATGATCTTCAATCGGATTTCCATACTTTTGGTTCAAATCGAATAATATGGGTTTTCTAGGCAAGCTTTTTAGGAAAAAGAAAGACAATCAAGGTAGTCGATCTGTACAGTATGAACAGCCCGATTTTGAGACAACCAATGACCTGATGCAAGAGGAGCAGTTTTGGCAACTGGTGGGAGAGGCTCAACGAAATTCGTCAAACATGGATGAGCAGGAAGCACTGCTTCAACAATCCTTAACCACAATGCCGTTGAAAGATGTTGTAGGTTTTTACTCGCGAACAGAACAATTAAAGAATGCCATTTATACTTCTGAAATGTGGTGTGCCGGGTACATTATGAATGGAGGTTGCTCCGACGATATGTTTGAGTACTTCTTGCTCTGGGTTATTTCTTGTGGGAGGGAGGTGTATGAAGCTGCAAAGGAGAATCCGGACAACCTCGATAACTATCTGACCGACGATGATAACTGGGAAAAGCATTATGATTTTGAATCGTTCAACTATATCGGAATAGAAGTTTTTGAGGCGCGTACCAACAAAGATTTATATGACTTTTTAGGCGATATGGATTCAGGTGATGTTGACCTTGATTTAGAATTGAATTGGGATGAGGATGAACCAGAAACAATGCAGAAAATATGTCCAAAGCTTTTTGCCCGATTTTGGGAGGATTAATCGGTCAACTTAAGTAAATGAGTATAACACTGCAGAAACGCCGATTAAAACGTTTACGGGTGGGATTAGGAATTATGACCGTCAGTTGGATTTAATCACGGGTTAGAACCATACGTGTTGCAAACGAATACATGTTACCCTGTTAAGCACTAAGTACCTGGAATGACGCATCGATACCCATCCGAATTAGAGAACGAAGTAGGTCAGTCTCTTGAAGGCTTCCCTGAGTTAGCCGAAACGCATATACAATTCAAATGGGGAGCAATTGCACAGAAATCATTTATGCTCGCACAACCACTCGTGTCCACGCTACATCGGTCAAAACAGAAACGGGGATATCAGATCATTATGAAACAGCGGTTTTTTCTGAACAATCCAAATATTGAAAATGGACGGGTGCCTGAAGAAGTGATTGTAGGATGGTTGGCTCATGAATTAGGACACATCCTGGATTATAAAGATCGCTCGTCGTGGAATCTGATGTGGTTTGGTTTCAAGTATTTTTTCTTCAAGTCGTTTCTAAAAAAAGCCGAGATCACGGCAGATAAAAATGCCGTTGAACGAGGATTTATCAAGGAGATTGTGGCATCCAAGAAATTCGGTCGCGATCCCAATTACTTTCCGGCGGACTATATTCGGAAACTGAACACATACTACCCAAGTATTGCCGATGTGCTATCCTGGGTTAGGCACAGCAGTAAACCTTCCTAACATTCATAATAGGCCATAAGACAATCCTGAAGACGACGGTAACTAATTCAGTAACGTCAGTAACTCATCACCCATTGAAATACAGATAGGTGCATTTCATATTCGAATACATCAATTCGAGTACAAATGAAAAAATCATTCCTATTTATCGCTGTTGTTTGTTTGGCTTTTAGTCTCCAGGCCAGGACCCTGTTCGACCAACTGGTGGAATACAACCCCAATTGGTTAAAGTACACTGAAAAAGCACCACAGGGCAAGGCCCTACACTTTAAAACCGACGCTGAATACGTTCAGTATCATTTAACACGGGTACTGTATGTTTTGAAAACCAACCCAACCAAACACCTCAGTAAACCGCAATTAGAATCCCGCAAGAAGATGATTGGAATTCTAAAGGAGTATCGCAACAGAGGTCGATTCCCGATGAACGAGTTTCACGAAAATCGCACACCTGTGTTTATTGATCGTTGCAGCACGCATTGCGCTGTTGGGTATTTACTGAAGCGGTCTGGAAACCAGGACGTAGCCCTACGAATCTCAAAAAATCACAATTACGATTGGTTGATCAATATTAAAGATGAGGCTCTCCCGGGCTGGCAACGGTCATCCGGGTTGAGTCTGGAAGAACTGAAGTTGATTCAGGGGGCCTATGATTTCTATCGTCCAGATGCCTTCATAGCCAAAGACAAGTACGATATTCCTCAGCAACCACGTGTGTTGCTGGCACATTTTGAACGTAAAGCTCAAGGAAGGTGGAGCGCTGATAAATACAAGAACATTTGGTGCTCTGGAGAGGGAGAAGAAGGCATATTGCACGGCAAATGGATCCAAAACTACTCGTCAAAACTACCGTGGATTGAAGGGTATTACAACAAAGGCAAACGAACCGGACAATGGAAAGAGTACTATCAGGGAACCAAATTACTGTGTCGCACTGAGCATTGGCGCGAGGACAAGTTAAACGGTGTTCGAACACGGTATGATCGTGACGGACGCATTATTGAAGAAATCCTGTTTCGCGATGGAAATGCTATTGTAAAGACCAACTACGATTTTGATCTACAAATGAAATACGTGCGAAAACCATTGGAAACCGGAGAACTTTCCACCGAGGTGTTTACATTTTCAGGAGCACTATTGGGTAAAGGGTTAGAAGTCGTTGATAATCCGGATAACCTGGAATGGTTCCAGAATATTGAGTTGACGGCGTTGAACTCGGCGGCCATCAAAGCCAGAGACGGTATGGCCATTCAGGGTAATGAAGCCCTTTTTCAGGCATCGGCACCGCACTTAGTGCAGTATAAACGAAAAGGAGATTGGGTGTTTTACACGTTAAGTTCAAACCCGCCTGGTATGACGAAAAGACAAGAGTTCCACTTGAATTTTCCGTTGTTGAGAACGAGCCTAAATGCTTTTTTCGATGTATACAGCGATAAGCTACTGCTCCATCCGTACAATCGAATTGAGGTGGTTTACCGAGAAGGGCAACCGATTGCATTTACCGGATATCACAACTTTGGGGTGAAACGTTTGGTGGCGGATTACTATTGGCCTGAGAAAGTAGAGCACGACTTCGATGAGAAATTTCCGACGATTAACATCCGGCCGGTTTATTTCTATGGATTTCCCCGACATCCCGTAGTACAGATTAAATATGTTGGTGAGATCAACGATAAAAACGAAAAGATTGGAAAATGGGCGCATTACGATCAACGCGGCTACTTGAGTCGGAAGGTAGAGTTTATTCGTCCAGAGCCTTATTTGGAGGGAGCTACAGCTTCGAAATAAGAACGTTTAGGATCTCTTACGCCTCGTTAGACGATTCAATGTAAAAATAAAAAAGGGCCATGGTTACCCATGACCCTTTTAATCATTGAACTTAATTTACTTAATCACAATACGTTTTGTATATGAGCCATATTCGGTTGCTACATTTAAGAAATATACACCAGAATTCCATTCAGACGTGTTAATCGATCTGGACATTACAGCCTCATTTAACGATTCAGACATGATGGTCTGTCCGTTAATATTTTTGATGGTATAGTTTAACACAACACCTTTCTTGGCTGCTAATTCTAAATGCACTTCGCTAGTGGCAGGATTTGGGTAAACATCGAACGTACTGAATACTTCCGTTTCTTTTACAGATGCTCGCCAACCTTTGCTAAAATACAGGTTGTCCAGGTATACCACACTCGTACCTGTAGGTTGAGATGCTAGAATTATCTGAGCAATGTTTGAGGTATTTGTTAGGCCAGTGAAGTCAGAAAGTGGGATACGGTAATTGATCCATTCTTCCATTTTTGGAGCGTCGAACACAAGTTCGTGTTCTGTGTCGTCGCCTCCACCGAAAGCCATATCAGCTCCGAAGTCTACCACCTTAATCTTAAATTGAGTCGAGTTAGGAGACCAGATGTCAAAGTTGATGTGATCCATTGAAGTTGCATCAATTAAATTAGATCCCACGGTTTCTATACCTGCAAAATCCATAGATGAGTACTTTTTCGCATCGTTTCCATCAATCTTAACATCTTCCAAGGTAGCCATAGACCAGGGAGTTCTCCATGTGTCTACAGTAACATCCGTATACACACCGCTGAATAACGAAATCACATTAGAAGCATCAAATGTAGGGTCTGCAGGACCTGCCATAGGTTCAGCAAGTAAGCTTCCCATACTGAAGAATAAATTGTCTAAGTAAACAACGCTTGAACCCGAAGGTTGCGAAGCAAAGATGATCTGTGCAATATTTGATGTTGCCGTAAGACCAGTGAAGCTAGACAGTGGGATGTGATAATTAATCCATTCCTCCTTGTTCGGAGCGTCGAACACAAGTTCGTGTTCTGTGTCGTCTCCACCTCCAAAGGCCTTGTCAGCGCCAAAGTCAACCACTTTTATTTTAAATTGCGTCGAGTTGTGGGACCAAAAATCAAAGTTGATGTGATCCATTGAAGATGCATCGATTAAATTGGCACCCGTGGTTTCAATACCTACGAAGTCCATTGCCGAATATTTCTTTACATCGTTTCCGTCTACCATAACATCTTCCAGGGTAGCATTAGACCAAGGAGTTCTCCACGTACTTACAGGTACATCGGTATACGCACCACTAAAAAGTGAAATCACATTACCCGCCAGGTATTTAGGATCAGCAGCTGCTGTCGTTGGTTCTGGAACCATTGGAGCTGCTGAGAATGTAATGTTGTCAAAGTAGCATACGTTATCCGTAGATCTGGCTAAGAAGTCAATGAATACTACAATCTGATCGTATTCGATTCCTTCACGTGAGGAGAAATCGAACGTCAATTCTTCCCACTCGTTGATTTTAGTATTGGCAACCTTAAGTTCACCAAGTGATCCACCACCAGCTTCTACGAGCTTAATTCCAACATCACTAATTACGGGTTTGTACACCATAATCTTAATGGTAGAAGTCGATTTAGTCAAGGTGTACTTGCCAATGTCTTCCCCGTGTTTGGTCTCACAACCAGCCCAGGGTTGACCTCCGGCTCTGGTCGTAAACTTGGCAACCATAGCACTTGTGTTTGGTGCAGCACTACTGGGGTTGCTCACTACTTCTAAGCTTGGGTTATCATCATTTTCAAATGTGGTCCATGTCCAGGACGCACCGTGTCCTCCAGACTCGAAGTCTATAGGAGCGTTTTGCGCAAAGCCGAAACTTGCTATCAGGGTAAGTGCGCAAACTAGGATGTAATTTCTCATTTTCTTAACTATTTGTTGACCTCAAAGAAATGAAAAAAAACTTAAAGTACAAAAAACTATAAGTATAAAGTACAAAATACCATAAGTTTAAAGTACATGAGACCATAAGTCTCGTTTATTTATATATATTTGTGACCGGCGAAATGAAAAAACCTAGTACCTATTTCTTTACCGAAGAGAGTTCTTCCCTTAATGAGTTCTTAAGCTTTGGACTCTCCCTCGACTGTGTCGTTTTTGGATATCATGAGGGAGAAGTTCAGGTTCTGCTTGTAGAACGCAGTGTGGAACCATATAAAGGCAGTTGGGCACTCGTGGGTGATTTGGTTCATCCCGAATCTGATTTAGCCAGCTCTGCGAATAGAATTCTGGAAAACCTTACGGGGCTGAGCGGAATATTCATGGAACAATTCCACACCTTCGATGCCGTAGACCGACATCCATTGGGTCGAGTTGTTACTGTAGGGTACTACTCACTGGTACAATCAAAACACTATCATCCCGTTGCATCAGCGTGGGCTAAATCCACGCGGTGGTTCAGTATATCTGAACTCCCTGAATTGGCTTTTGACCATAAAGAAATCCTCGACAAGGGAATTCAGACATTAAAGCGACGAGTGCGATACAGACCGGTTGGGTTTGAATTGTTACCATCCAAATTCACATTAGGCCAATTGCAGTCGTTGTATGAAGCGCTATTGAGTGAGAAGTTTGATAAGCCTAATTTCAGAAAGAAAATTTTGCGAATGGATTTGGTAACGCCGTTAAACGAATATCAGGAAAACGTCTCTCACAGGCCTGCAAAACTGTATGCATTCGATGAGCGTCGATATAATTTGCTAAGGAAAGAAGGGTTTGCGTTTGAATTGTAACATTCACCGCCACCGTACCTGTTTTCTTCTATGGCAAATCCGCCCCTATAAAGGGTAAAATAATACGAACTAAGCGTTAGGATTGAGTTGGAACGAGAAGCGTTTCAGGGAAATCTTAGATTTTTTTTGAGATATGGTAAAAAATACAAAAAGGTATATTTTCGTAGGCATTAACATTATATAACATCATGGTTAATAAATTCTTATCACTTGTCATTTTCCTAAGCCTTTCTTGTCTGGTTCTTGGAGAAACCACTAACGAAGTGAACAACAACGGCTCAGCATTCAGTACAATTCTGGAGGCCGATCCTGCTATACAATCTGCACAGGCCACCAACGCAGAGCGGGTCGAGGTGGTAAAGACTGCCAGTGGGTTTCGCATGTTTGTAGATGGCAAACCATTTTTCATTAATGGTATGAACTGGGATTATTTCCCGATTGGTACAAACTTCAATTATAGCTTATGGACACAACCGGATGACTTGATTCGATCTGCTTTAGATGCGGAGATGTCATTATTACAGAACATGGGCGTTAATACGGTGCGCATGTATACAGGTGTTCCGGCAAAGTGGATTGAATACATTTATGAACGTTATGGAATCTATACGATGCTGAACCACTCGTTTGGCAGATATGGACTGAACATCGATGGAAACTGGTTGGCAAATACAGACTATTCAAACCCAAAGGTGAAAGAACTGTTGCTAAAGGAAACCACAACCATGGTACGTGAATATCAAAACACACCTGGGTTACTCCTTTTTCTTTTAGGTAACGAAAATAACTATGGACTTTTCTGGCGTGGGGCTGAAACAGAAGACATTCCTATTCAAGACAGGCAGTCTACCAAAGATGCGCAAAGCATGTATAAGTTGTTTAATGAAGCTACACGGGCTATGAAGCAGGTAAGTACAGGACACCCCATTGCTATATGTAATGGTGATCTGCTCTTTCTGGAAATCATTGCACAGGAATGTACGGACATTGACATCCTTGGTATTAACGCTTACCGTGGTGCAACGTTTACCGATATGTTTGATCGGGTGAAGAGAGAACTTGGTAAGCCGGTAGTACTTACGGAGTTTGGGTCAGACGCGTACAATGCGATTGAGAATCAAGAAGATCAGGCATATCAGGCGGAGGTGCTCATCAGCAATTGGAAGCACATCTATTCGAATGCAGATGGGCTGGGTAGTAATAATAATTCGCTGGGTGGGTTCACTTTCCAGTTTAGCGATGGCTGGTGGAAAACCGGACAAACAAAAGAGCTCGATGTGCACAATCCTCAAGCTTCCTGGGCCAACGGTGGTTATCCAAACGACTTTGTTGAAGGTGAAAATAACATGAATGAGGAATGGTTCGGGATTTGCGCCAAGGGGCCGACCAACTCAAGAGGTACATACGAGTTGTATCCGCGAGCGGCATATTATGCTCTAAAAGAAGTGCATGCATTTAATCCGTATCAGGTTTCAGGTAAAGAATCGTTGAAAGGATTTGAAGCGATTTCGGTAATGGGAGCAGTTCTACAGGCACGGGGAGACAAAGCAAATCTTGAAGCAAATAGCAAAGGCAATCTGTATCTGAGCAATTTGCAGGCGAATTTTAATACGTATAATACAGGTGGAGATCTTATTTCTACCCCAAGCGCTCCAGATCCAAATACAACCAGCTATCCCAGAAGTACCGGGTTCGATCATATGGAGTCGTTTAATATAGGAGTAACGGCGAGACCCGCACCAAACATGACTGCGAACGTGCAGTTCAATGCATTGGGCAATGTAGCAACGAATCCTATTGATGAAATCTTCTATGAGAATAGAGGGCGACCGATCATAGTTCAAACCAGTAATGGACCGGTACAGGTAAATTCCAATAACCGGGTTCAACTTTATAGGGCGAGTTATAATTGGGATGCGAGAGATTTTAAACTTACGGGCTTTTACAGAACGGGCCATTACCATTGGGGCTACGAAGGTGACTTCTTTGGCTTGTA